>JAGRBF010000178.1:0-2654 GCA_020434205.1 Calditrichota bacterium
ATTGTCGAAATCTCCCGGAAAAAGTTTAGAAAAATCACCTCAGAAACGGCAAAACAAACCCGATTCCCCCGCGCACGAAAAATCCGGTCAGGTCAAATTCGGTTTCGGTCTGATCCGGGACCGGCCGCGGCTCTTCCAGGGTGGTGACGGTGCCTTCCAGTTTTCCAAAATTCCCGTATTGCAGCCCCCCTTCTCCCCACAGGAACAAAAGCCCGGCCAGGCGAAAGCGCATTCCGGCGGCCAGGTTTCCCGAAAAGATGCTGCGGTTAAAGGACCCGCGGGAATCCAGCGGCAGCATACTGGCGGTGGAATAGGTATAGGAATCGGCCTGAAGCATCATCCAGCCGGCTCCCAAACCCAGGTAATAATTCAGACGGCGCCAGGAGCTGTAGTTGAGGAAGTGCTGAAGATTCAGGGTAACGTCGTAGAGCTCGACTTTTCTCTCAAAGCGGTATTCCCAGCTGCCCGGCTCCAGCACGCTGACCTGGCTGGTGCCCAGTTTCTGGGAATGATAGCCTACGTTGATGTTGATAAAGAGATCCGAGTGCGTATTATACGTCAGTTGCAAACCATACATTTGACCCCCATCAAATTTTCCCGGAGATTGAATTTCTTCCCCGAGCAATTCGCTGGCCTGGTTGATGCTGGCTTTAACGACGGAATTGGCGTTCTCCATCTCTCCGAACAAATGCCCGGCGTACGGTTGGATGATCACCTGTCCCCACAGGACAAACGGCATTAGGGAAAGCGTAGCGAGGAGGCTCGAAATCCGCATTTTCATTGTCGATTTCCTTCCGGATAAACCCTGATTGGCGTTGTAATAAACCCTTATTAAAAGCAGGAGAAGACCTTTGCAAACATAAGCCGGATCTCCCGTTAAAACCTAAATTTACCAAATAAATTTTTTTCTTGCTTTTTGGAAAACGGTTTGTAAAATAGTGCCAATATTTGAATGTGGGCCGGTATGGACTTTGGCTGTCCCAAGAAAAACAAACCTTTAGGGACATTCGAATGGTATCTGCCAATTTTTTAATCATCGGAAACTATTTCGTCCCGGAAAATTATAAGAGACGAATTAACCATCTTGAAGGAGTAATGGAGCATGGAATTTCCGGACCGGCTAAACCACAAAGTCGTCAGCAAGGATGACCCCATTTTCGAAGAACTGTGCGAATTGTTGGAATTGGACACCGATTTGGTTGACTATCTGGTTTACGAAGACTTTGATGAAGTCGATTACAGCATGTACGACGAATATGATGAAATGGACTCGGGCAATTCCGAATCCTGGGAACCCGAACACCGCATCATCGAAATTTATTATCTGGACGGCACCAAGGACGAAATGGAAATCGAACTCGATTCCGAACTGGATGAAACCATCAAGAGACTGCTTGGCGACATCTAGCCACCCCGAAAATCAATTTTGTTTGAAAGGCAGCTTCGGCTGCCTTTTTTGTTTGGTGCCTGGGGCGTGTTGATCATTTAGATGATGGTCAACACGCCCTAATGGAAGACGCCAAAAATTGATGTGTTTAATCCTTGCCGGACACAGTGCTTCCCTGCCCGCACCCGCTTGGGGAAGCGCAAGCAAACCAGCTATCCATGTTGATCCCCGGATAAGCGCAGGACCAACAGGTTTTCCCGCTTAGGGTCAGATTCGCATTGCCTGCAACTTATTGAGACGGAAAACGGTAGTCTAAACAAGCGGACGCACTTTAAACTTGACGCTAAAGACGGTTATTTTGAATTTTTGATGGAGGCTGATATGACCAACCAAGAGACCCTCACCCTGTCCCTCTCCGAAGCGTTGCTTCTGCTGGCCCTGCACGACGAAAAGGGCAGCATCGTTTTTCGGGCCAGCACCGCGATTGATTATGCGGTGGCCGGAGCCGGGATTCTGGAGCTGATTCTGGACGGTCAGGTTGAACTCGCCGACAAAAAAGTCCGGATTGTGGAAGCCGCGACCGCCAATTCCCCTCTCAAAACAGCTATTCTGGAACAACTGGCCAAAAGCAGAAAAGTGCGCAAGCTCGATTATTGGGTTATGAACCTGCCCCACAAAATCAAACACATCAAATCCCTGATTACCGACCAGCTGACCGACAAGGGAATCCTCCGGGAGGATGAGAAGAAGGTTCTGTGGATTTTTTCCATCAAACGTTATCCCACGGTGGACGGATCTCCGGAAAGCCAACTGCGACGGCGGATCCACGATATTGTGCTGGGCAACGATGCCGCGGAAGACTGGGAGGCAGCTCTGCTGGGGTTGGTAAAGGCCTGCGACCTGATCAACGACCTTTTCGAACGAGAGGACCGGCGGGTCGCCAAAAAACGCATCAAGGACCTGCAATCCCACACCCAAATCGGCAAGGCGGTTGAAAACGCGGTTGGCGCGGCCACCGCAGCGGTAATTGCCGCCACCACCGCCGCCGTAGCGGCCTCGGCAGCGGCTTCCGGTTAGGGGGCGTAGACAGTCTATCCGGAAGAAGGGCCTTTATTTTGTTTGATTGATCCGCGTTTTCCACCGCCCTAAATTGCCCTGAGAACCCCGGAAAACCCCGGCTGGCGGAAAACATGGCCCAAACCATCCTCATCCTCGGCGGTTACGGCAACACCGGCTATCAGATCGCCGATCTCCTGCTGCAATACAG
>JAGRBF010000178.1:2768-13478 GCA_020434205.1 Calditrichota bacterium
CGGGACACCCACAGTCTGAGTGCGGCTCTGAGCGGGGTGGACCTGCTGGTGGCGGCCTCCAGCACCTCTGAGTGGGTGGAAACTGTGGCAGGCGCCGCCCTGCAAGCCGGCTGCGATTACCTGGATGTTCAACTTTCCTCCCCGGCCAAGCTGGCGGTTCTGGAACGCTTCCGCCCGCGCATCGAAAACGCCGGGCGCTGTTTCATTACCGACGGGGGCTTTCATCCCGGGGTGCCGGCGGCGATGGTTCGCCTGGCCGCGGCGCGAATGGGAGACCCGGAGCAGGCTATCGTTAGTGCCGCTTTCCGGCTGAACTGGCGGGATCGCCATTTTTCGCCCGCCACCATCCGCGAATTTCTGCAGGAGCTAAAAAGCTTCAATCCCCTTATTTTACGGGCGGGGAAGTGGCAACCTCTTGGCATGTTCGCTTTTCCCCAACTGTCCTTCCCCTCCCCTTTTGGCAAACGTTATTGTTCGCCGATGTTCATGGAAGAGCTGCGCCTGTTGCCCCAGCAGTATCCCACCCTTCGGGAATGCGCCTTTTACATCGCCGGCTTTAATCCGGTGGTGGATTATTTGATTATGCCGCTTGTTTTTGCCGGCCTTTCCCTTGCGGGCAACCGGGTGGAGGGACCGCTTTCCCGGTTGTTGTATTGGGGGCTGCGCACCTTTGCAAGCGGTTCCCCGGCCGCCCTTCTGCGACTTGAGGCAGACGGCCCGGGAGAGGCGGCCCCGCATTTTGAGATGACCCTGGCCCACCCGGACCCCTACTTCCTGACTGCCGCACCGGTGGTGGCCTGTTTGCGCCAGTATTTGTCTCTGCCGGAAAGGGCAACCGGGCTGCACTTCCAGGCTCATTTTGTCGAGCCGCAGCGTTTTTTTGCGGATTTGGCAGAAATGGGGATAGCGGTTTCCATTGTTCCCCAATAGTCCGGTAATCCAGAGCCTCTGTCTCAATCCTGGAAATCATAAACAACCTTAATGGGTGATTTAAAAAGAAATCCGCCAAAGGAAATGCGCCGGATCTGTTTTTAGAACCGATCGGTCTTTTACGGTGCCGCCCCGCACGGTAAAAGCAATTCCCCCGCCTCGTCAAAAATGAAGCGGGGGATGCCACAGGCGAACAAACGTTGTTACCCGGTTTTATTTCATCAGGGTTACTTTGCGGGTTGAGGTAAAGCGGGGGGTAGACAGGCGAACAAAATAGACCCCGCTGGCAAAATTGGCGGCCTCCCATCGAACCTCATGAAGGCCCGCTTCCCGGGTACCGTTAACCAGTTCCTGCACAACCTGTCCGCTGATGTTATAGACGGTCAGGCTAACCTCAGCTCGCTCAGGCAGTGTAAAACGCAGGCTGGTGGAAGGGTTGAAAGGATTGGGATAATTGGGTTCCAGGCTGTAGGCCAGGGGGATCGCCGCAATGGGGTCCACCCCATTGGGATTACCCACGGAGAAGGTTCCCGTGGCACTTTCGCCACCGGCAAAAGCGGCATCCACAGCGCGCAGTTTCCACTCGTAGCTCCCCTCAGCCAGACCGCCAAGCACCCATTGGTTGACCGCACTGAGGTTTCCGGGCTCGGGCAATCTGCGGGGGAGGTTCACGGGAGCGCCATCCAGGTAAATTTCCAGATCGTAGGTGAGGGCTGCGGCCGGAGTATGGTCATCGGCGGCGGAATCCCAGGACAACTGCACCACGCCGTCCGCTCCCACCGTAGCCGAAAGATTGGCGGGGGCGGTCGGCGCATCATTTTGCCCGGCAACATCATTTCGGTAAACGTGCATTTGCGCTTCGACCAGTCCGTTTCCACCGGGGACAAAATACTGCCCGGCGATAAAATAATCCAGGTCCCCTTCGCCATCAATATCCAGCCAGGAGAAAGTACCTCCGCGAGAGCCGCTGGCCCGGGGAGCGGGAAGGTCGTTGCCGGAATCGGTGAAGGTTCCGCCGGTGTTGGTATACACCCGAGCCCGCCCTTCGATGTTGGTGCCGGAATTATAGGTGCCTGCCAGCAGAATATCCATATCGCCATCGGAATCATAATCGCCCCAACTGGCGGCGGTCAGATCAAACCAACCGTCACAGGGGACACAATCGATCACTTCCACCGGAATAAAGGTGTCGTTGTCATTGCGATAGATCCGCAGGGCCACCGTAAAACTACCGTCGGGTTCCTTGAGATGGCCGGCAACCAGAATATCCAGATCCCCATCGGCGTCGTAATCGCCCCATTGCGCTTCACCGTGTTCGACGGTCAGATCTCCGAGGATATCCTCACCGGTCCAGACCCCGTTGCCGTCGTTGCGATAGCGCCGGATAAAACCGTCATCGGTTAGGGGGGCGATATGGACCAGCAACAGATCCAGGTCCTGATCGTTATCAAAGTCCGCCCAGGCACTTTGGGCGTGGATGGTGGGCGCAAAAACCGAATCCGTTTCGGTGAAAATCCAGCCGCCGCTGCCGTTGCTGCCGTCGTTGCGCATCAAAGCGGTGCGGAAAGAAAAAGTGCTGTCGCTGAAGACCGACGGAATCAACAAATCCTGATCCCCGTCGTTGTCAAAATCGGCCCAGGAGAGGGAGTGCAGATCAAAATCGGCCTGATCGTTGTCCTCCCAATAGCCCGGCAGTTGGGTATCGGTCAGAACCAGGTTTCCCGCATCGTTGCGATAAAGGACTGTTTCTCCGTCGCTTCCCACCGCCAGGTCCTGATCGCCGTCCCCATCAACATCACCCCAGGCCAGGTCCGAGGCGCTGGCGGAGAGGTTGCCGAGGGGAACATCGATGTAGGCAAATTCCCATTCCTCCGCTCCGGCCGGCCCGTCGTTGCGCACCAGGACCAGACGATCCCGAACGCTCTGGTTATAGACCACGTAATACCCCAGAACCGCGATATCCAGGTCTCCATCGTTATCGTAATCAGCCGGGGCAGTGGCAATTACCCAGAAGTCCTCGTTCTGAGGGGTCACAAAAAGGGAATCATATGGGGTTACCTCGGTAAAATCCCCAAAAGTGCCTCCCGGACCGGGTTGCGCGACGATCGCCCTTCCGGCGGTGGTACTTTCGCCATCGTCGTCGGTGACGGTCAGGCGAACGATGTAGGTATTGGGCACCGTGTAGGCATGGGTGGGGTTTTGTTCGGCAGAGGTAGTGCCGTCCCCAAAATCCCAGGACCAGCTGACGATAACCCCGTCGCGATCGGAGCTGGTATCGGTAAAATTGACGCTCATACCCCGGGCCACAAAATCGAAGGACGCGCTGGGCGGTTGGTTGAGGGGCGGAGGCGGCGGGCCGCTGAAGAATTCAATATATCCCTGGTCGCCGACCACCCAGGCATCCCCCGTTTCGTTGGCAGCAATGGCGGAGAAATTGCCGAAACCGTCGGAGTTGATGTTCAGCACCGCCCAGTTCTGTCCCCCGGTGGCCGAATAGTAGGCCACATTGTCGGTGGTGCTCACCCACAATTCGTTGGAACCGAGCAGATAAATATCGGTCAGGTGATCGTCGGTGTTGGGGGTAGGCAGCACTTCCCAGGAAAGGCCACCATCGCTGCTTCTGGCAGCATAGCCACCCCATCCCACTGCATATCCGGTGCTTTCGTCGTAAAAATCCATATCACGGATCTGAAAGGGCGAACCGGGAAGGGTCCCCTGGGTCCAGCTACTGCCATTATCCGCGCTGGCGTAGAAGATACCCCCGACATTGGCAGCCCAGATGTGCGTCCCGATTGCATCTACGGCAATGTAGGCCCCGCCGAAATCGGGTATTCCGCTCCAGGTTGTCCCGCCGTCGGTGGTTTTAAAGAGGGAATTGCCGATACTGCCGCTGCCGGCAATCCAACCTTCTCCGGCGCTGGTAAAATGCAGCGCTTCGGCATTTAACCCGGTGGGGACGCCAGGCGTCGGAAACCAGGTCGCGCCGGTATCGGAGCTGCCAAAAAGTTGCCCCGTTTCATCCAGGGCCAGAACGGTTTCTCCGTCCAGCACCTGAACGGCGACCAGATCGGCGCCGGTTAAGGGCATTGCCATGGTCCAGGGAGACTGCCCGGAACTGGTAACGATGATGCCGTCCGCGCCAACCGCGATCAGCTTTCCGTCCGGAAAAGCGGCCACGTCGCTCAGGCTGGCGGAGGTTCCGCTGGAAATTTGCGACCAGGTTATGCCGCCGTCGGTGGTTTTGATGACAAACCCGCCGCCAAAACCGAAATAGCCGTTTTGCCCATTCTCAAATACCGGCACGGCGGAACTCAGGAAACCGGGCCTGGGTCCGGGAGAGGAAAAGGTTTGAGTCCAGTTAAGGCCGGCGTCACCGGAATGAAACAGATTTCCCTCTCCATCGGCCAGGACCAGGGTCTGAGGATCCGCGACGGTTATTGCCAGAGTCCCGAGGGAGGCAATTTCCCCGAGATCTGTCCAGGTCTGGCCGCCGTCCTGGGAGTGAAAAACGCGATCGTCGTAATTGGGAAAGGTCCCGGAGCGTCCCCAGGCCAAAACTGTATTTGCGGAAACAACGACCAGCCGATTCCGGCCTTCTGCGGAAACGCCCCGGGTCCAGGTAGTCCCGCCGTCGCCGGACCGGGAAAACTGGCCTTCGATGATAGCCAGGGCGTTGGACCCGTCCAAAAAGACAACATCCGTGGCAAACCCACTGTCGACCCGGGCAAAATTAGCCCCGCCGTCCGCGGTCCGGTAGATACCCGTGACGGCGATGCCCAGCCCGTTCTGGCTGTCGGAAAAGGCGAAATCCGTTATGGTATTCGGGGAAGGCTGCCAGGAAAGGCCTCCGTCCGCAGAGACGTAATTGCCGAAATTCCCGGAAGCCAGACCAAAAACCGGGGTGTGGAAGGTCATGCCATAGGTCGATCCTAACGCCGGGATTTCTGCCCAGGTGGTCCCTCCGTCCGTGGTCCGGTAGTTGATATTGCCGTAAACCCATCCGTAATTCGCATCGAAAAAGGTCATCCCATTCAGACCGCTGGCCAAATTAACCGGCACATTGCGACGGGTCCAGGTGCTCCCGCCGTCCTGGGACTCCAGCAAAGCGCCGTTGTTGTCGAAGCCGTTGTTATCGGTTGCCAGAAACACCCGCCCGGGTGCCGGTGCGGCGATTCCGCGGATTTCGCGATTGGTGGGCACCGGGCTTTGGGTACTCCATTGCGCCTGGATGCCGCTGCTCAACCCGAGCAAACCCATGCCCAGCCACATGAGCAAAAACCGGACTCCCCCTCGCCGACTGCAGGCTGCATTCACAACCTCGATCTGCCATCCCATAATTTTATCCTTTCTTCAGAAACCTGTTGGTGGTGTGAATTACCTGGATTTGCCAAACCTCATCAGCGCGTTGGAATCGCTGAAGATGATTTCTGATAAATCAAAGAATGTGCCAGCAACAAACCTTCTCAAAAAACTTCGCAAGTTGTTGTTTAACAGATGTTTGAAAAACACCCCGCAATTCAGCTTCTGCTGGTGTTATCCCTTTTGGACACGAAATTTTGCGCAAGCGCGCACAGGATGCGCTATCCCCCGGTGGGAACGTCGCTATTGAAGGGCATTGAAAATCCGCGGCCCCTAACTTTCCCCAACTTCCGATGAACATCACAAACGGGATGATGCGGAAGATCTATATTCCGACCTGAAACTTTCTTCGCCCGGTTGGTGCAATCTGCCGGCACCTTACTTCGCAGCATTATCGCGCTTCTTCCATGTTTTCGCTGTCGCTGAAAAAAATTTGCCGGGTGGGTTCGCCCGTAGAAACGGGGTCCTGCAGCGTTATCTTCCGGCCCAACATCACCTGTCCCAGGAAGGGAGATTTTATGAAAATCGGCCACCTCATCTTGCGGATTAATCTTTTGTGCCTGGCGGGCGGGTTGCTTTGTGCCCAGGATCTGCTTATCAACAGTATCTCGCCGCAGCCCAACCAGATCAACGTCAATCGAAGCAGCAATATTGCGGTTAACTTCTCGGAAACCATTGCCGGCGCTTCGATCGACGATCAATCGCTGGTAGTACAGGGTAGCCAGAGCGGTCGCCTGAGCGGGACCTGGAGCGGGGCGGGCAGCAACACCCTGACCTTTGATCCCGACAATGACTTTCGGCCGGGAGAAACCGTTTCCCTGACCCTCACCACCTTGCTTAGCGGCAGCGGAAACCAACATCTCACCCGCGGCCACACCTATTCCTTTACCGCCGCCAGCGGCCTGTCCGCGGCAACCACGCCGGTTTTGGCCCAGCGCAACGTCAACGCGGCGACGGCCAGCAGCAGGGATGTCCGGGCCATGGATTTCGACGGCGATGGGGATCTGGACCTCATTGCCGCCTACGAGGGAAGTTCCGAGCAAACTTATGTGTACGAAAATGACGGGAACCAGACCTTCTGCACCGTTCTTCCCACCGGGCAATTCCGCAATGTGCAGATGTTCGATCTGGACGGCGATGGGGATCTGGATCAGTTTGGGGCCACCGGGGCCTTCGATACCGAAGTCAACTGGTTCGAAAACACCGGCGCTTTCCCCTTCACGGAGCGCTTCATCAGCAGCGAAGACCCCTGGACCCTGGCCGGGGGAGATCTCGACAGCGACGGTGATACCGATTTGCTGGCAGCGGTTATCCTGCCCAATCGCCTCCTGTACTTCGCCAACGACGGCCTGGGCAATTTTTCGCCCGCGCTCAGCATCCCCACCAGCTACGGCGGGGGCTCCGATTCCTATTTCTACGTGCGGGACATTGACAGCGACGGGGCCATGGACATCCTGGCCTTCCATCGGGACGACTTCAACCTGGTGTGGTATCACAACAACGGCAACCAGGTTTTCAGCGAAACCCTGATCGAACACACCGCGGACCGGATGCGCCTGGCCAGCGGGGACCTCGACGGAGACGGCGATGTCGACATCGTGGGTGCCTCTACCGAAAATGTGCCGACCAACCACCTTACCTGGTATGAAAACGACGGCTCGCAAAATTTTACACCCCATCCCATAACGGTTAGCGCGGTCGGCCGCTTATACAATGTTGGGATCTGCGATCTGGACGGCGATGCTGATGCGGATATTGTCGCCGGGGGCTATTGGTATGAAAACGGCGGCTCGCAGAACTTTTCCGAGCATCCGGTTGGCGCCGGGCTGGGCACCGGCAACGGCCTGTTCAGCAACGGTCTGGATATCGCGGATCTGGATGAGGACGGCGATCTGGACGTGATAACGGTGGGCCTTTTTGCCCTGGCCTGGCACGAAAACATCAATCCCATGAGCGTGACATCCACCGTGCCGGCCGATGGGGCGCTGCAGGTTGCCCGGGACGCCGGCATCACCGTCAATTTTGATCTGCCGGTGGCGGCCACCTCCCTTTCGGCGGAGACCTTTGCGGTCTATAGCGACTTGCGGGGATTCCTGGGCGGAACCTTAAGCGGTGGCGGCACAAACTCTATCACCTTCGCCCCGGACCAGAACTTCCTTCCCGGAGAAGTTGTCGAGGTTTCCCTTAGCGCCGGGTTAACCGGCGTTCAGGGACAACAGCTCAGCCTCTCCCGGGGATTTACGTTTACCACGGCCAGCGCCCCGGTTGCCCAGGTGAGCTTTTCCCCGCACAGTATTATCACCCATAGCAATAACGTTTCCGGCCTGGACGCCGCGGACATCGACGGGGACGGGGATATCGACCTTCTGACTTCGTCCTGGTCGGAACTGATCTGGCATGAAAACGACGGGGCCGGCAATTTTACCAGCTTCCCGGTAGCGGTAACGGGAACCCCGGTTAACGCAAACATTTTCGACCAGAACGGGGATGGTTTTGCCGATTTCTGGGTAGATAACGACGGCTCCGCCGCCAGCACCGTCTACCTCAATGACGGCAGCCAAAACTTCACGGAAGTGGCCGTCGCCTCGAATCTGCGGGTCCGCCAGGTCAGCGATATCAACCGGGATGGGCAGCTGGACCTGCTCTTCACCACCTATTTCAACAACTGGGTAGGGTGGTTTTCCGGACAGTGCGAGGGGTATGTTTCTCCCGGCAATGTGCCCCGCCTGGACAATAAGGATGCCCGGGCCGCGGATATGGACGGCGACGGCGATGTCGATTTCATTTCCGCCACCAGCCTCGGACCCGTCTTTTACCGGAACAACAGTCAGCAGACCTTTACCCAGGAGAGCTTTGGAACCAGCAATACCACCAGCGTTTTTTTGGCGGACCTGGATGGCGACGGGGACCCCGATCCCCTCTTTGTGCAGAGCTTTTCTTCGGTGATCTGGCACGAAAACCGCCTCAACGGGGACAGCCTGGATTTCGGGCCGCGTCGTGAGGTCGGGGTTTTGAGTATGGATCCCCGGGATGTGATCGCCGTCGACATCGACGGAGACGGGGACCCGGACGTGGCGGCGGTGAGCCGCAATGACGACCGGGTGGTCTGGTTTGAAAATCGCCTCAATGAACCCTCCGCGGACTTCGGCCCCGAGCAGTTGGGGGTTACCTCTGCCGACGGCCCGGTGATGCTGGCCGCCGCGGACCTGGACGGCGATGGCGATATGGACCTGATCACCATTTCCGAGGGCGACGACGAGCTGATGTGGTTCGAGAACAACGGCATTCCCAATGCCATAGGCGAAGACCCCCGTCCGGCGCCTCTGTCCTTCCGTTTGGATCAGAATTTTCCAAACCCCTTTAATCCTTCCACCACCATTTCGTATGTTTTACCCAAAGCGGCCCCGGTTTCCCTGATCATCTACAACAGCCGGGGTCAGGAGGTCCGCAGGCTGGTGGAAGAACCCCGCCAGGCCGGTGGGCAGGAAACAATCTGGGACGGACGGGATCAGGCCGGCAACCGGGTCGCCAGCGGGATGTACTGGTACCGTCTGAAGGCGGGCCACCACGTGCAAACCCGGCAAATGCTGTTGATCAAATAATGGATTTCCGGGCGGGAGGCCCTATCGATAACGCTAACCTGGCCAGGTCATGACTACACTGAAACGCGTTTTCCCTTGCCTCCCCATCCTTTTTCTGACCCTTTTCACCGCCATTTGCGCGGGGCAGGAGCTTCCGGTCGCCCATTCCGCCCGCACCGTTCCCATCTCCGGAGACGGCTACGCGGGCAGTTCGGTGAACGTGCTGGCAGGGGTCCGGCAGACCTTGTTCACCGACGGGATTTATCAGTACACCGCTTTCTACAATTCGGCCGGTAAACTGGTGCTCGGCAAACGCCGCCTGGGGTTGGACACCTGGGAATTGAAAGAAACCCCCTTTTCCGGCCATGTGCAGGACGCCCACAACCACATCAGCCTGGCAGTGGACGGAAAGGGTTTTTTGCACCTGGCCTGGGACCATCACAACTCCCCATTGCAATACGCTCGCGGCGATGCCCCCGGAAGTCTGGTTCTGCAGAAAAAACCGGTAGTGGGCACCCGGGAAGATCGGGTTACCTATCCCCAGTTCTACCGCCTGAAGAACGGAAATCTGCTGCTGCAATACCGGGACGGCGGTTCGGGCAATGGGGGACTTTTGCTGGATCTCTATCGCCCGGAGGGTCAGACATGGGAACGCCTCCACGATATCCTTATCGACGGTGAGGGGCAGCGCAGCGCCTACTGGGACATGGCGGTCGATCCCAACGGGGTGTTGCACCTGGCCTGGAACTGGCGGGAAAATCCCGATGTGGCCAGCAATCATGATATCGCCTATGCCCGGTCCCAGGACGACGGCCGCACCTGGGAAACCCTGTCCGGGGACCCCCTCGCACTCCCCCTGACCGCGGGCAACGCCCCGGTGGTTTGGGAAATTCCCCGGCGCCACAAGCTGATGAATCCCCCGGCGGTCGGCGCCGACTGGCATAGCGTGCCCTTTATTTCGGCCTATTGGGCGGATGGCCCGGAGGAAAAGCCGCTGCGGCGGGTTCTTTTTCCGCAGGGAGGGTTGTGGCGGGAAATCCGGGGGCCGCAACCGCCTCAGAATTTCGAACTGAGCGGCGGCGGCACCAAACGGCCTCCCTGGTCCCGGGCGGCCCTGCTGGTAGAATCGGATTGGGGCGGGTCCCGCCTGCACCTCATCTACCGGGACGATTTTCGGGCCGGCAAAGTAATCGCCGCTTCCGTCAATTCCCTGGCTCAGCCGCAATGGGAAGAGCGAATTCTGGTTTCGGAAACTGTGGGCGCCTGGGAGCCGGCCTTCGACCCGGAACAGTGGCGGCGACTCAAACAGGCTCACCTGCTCCTTCAACGGGTGGAGCAGCGGGACGGCGACGACCAACAGGGAATGGACGTGCCCCCTGCCCCGGTAAATCTGCTGGTTTGGAGCCCGGTCTGGGAGCGCCATCAGGACCTGCAGCCCAGTCCCACCCCGCCGGTCCCGCCGGGACTGGATCGCCCCCTGTCTGCGGAAGCAATTGCCGATGTGGCCCGCAAGGCCGCCCGCTGGCACTGGGAACATTTGCCGGAGAACGGCGGCCACTACCACATGCGCGGCTGGACTCAGGCGCCCCTCTACATCGGCACCCTGGCCCTGGCCGATGTTCTGGGAGATCGCCTTCTGGAGAGCCTGGTGCTTCGTCAATCCGAAGCGTTGGGCTGGCAGCCGCACCGGCGGCTTTACGACGCGGACGACCACTGCGTAATTCAACCTTACCTCAGCCTGTATCTCAAATACCGCGAGCCGGCGATGCTGGCGCCTTCCCAGGCCAGGCTGGATTCCATTTTGGCAAACCCCTCTCCCTATCCGCTGGACTGGGGGTAT
>JAGRBF010000179.1 GCA_020434205.1 Calditrichota bacterium
ACTTCTGTTGCGCAACAATTGACCAAAAGCCTTTTAGTAGACTGTCAATTATAGTAAGTCCTGTTCGTCATCCCGGCAATCTTTAGGCCAGGATCCATCGGGACGTTGGGTATGTACCCCGGCCCAAAAGCATACCGGGGTGACGGTTGAGGTCGCAAATAGTCTAAGCACACTTGACGCTCTACTGGTGCCCAAAACCCGTCTCACCGTGATCAAAAGGATTTGCCGTGCCCCATCTGTTCCTCTACTCGTTGATGCTCTCCGAAGCGCACCACCGGCAAATTTCGGCCATGGTGGGCAAAAAAATCCCGGATATTGCCGTAACCATGATCGACAATGCCGCGGACGTGATCCCCGGTTCGCAAAGCTGGGTAAACGGTTTTCGCAAACACCTGCAGCGAATCGGCTATCGGATCGAACCCCTGGATCTGCGCCGCGCCGATGGGGATCCGGATGGCATTTTCCGGGAGCTGGAATCCCGCGATGTGGTGTGGCTAAGTGGCGGGGATACCTTTTACCTGCGCTGGATCCTGCGGCGCTCGGGCGCCGAAGAGGCCATTACCCGCTTCCTGCAGTCGGGCAAGGTGTACTGCGGCTGGAGCGCCGGGGCAATCGTAGCCGGCCCCACCACCCGTTTTTTTGATGAGATGGGGGATGATCCCAAACGGGCCCCGGAGATTGTCGAAGAAGGACTGGGGTTTTGCGATCGGGTGATTGTGCCCCATCTCGATAACCCTGATTTTAGCGAAGGGGCTCAAAAAACCGAACGCAAATTGCGGGAGGCGGGATTCAAAACCCTGGCCCTGAAGGATCAGCAGGCTTTTGTTATGACCGGCAGCGACTGCCGGATCCTCGACTAATCCGCCATTCAACCAAACAGGAGAAATGTTTATGAAAAAAATGACGTTCGAAATCGACATCGCCGTCTCCCCGGCCCGGGTGCATGAGTTGATGCTCGGTGAGGGAACATACGGCCAGTGGACCGCCCCCTTCGATCCCTCCTCCCGCTTCGAAGGGTCCTGGGAAAAAGGGTCCCGGATTCTTTTTATCGGCAACGATGACAAGGGGAATACCTCCGGGATGGTCAGCCGGATTTTTGACAATATCCCCGGCAAATTTGTGGCCATCGAACATCTGGGACTGGTGCAAAACGGTGAGGAAATTCTGTCCGGCGAAAAGGTCGACGGATTTAAAGGAGCCCGGGAGGATTATCATTTTACCGCGACCGAAAGCGGAACCCACCTGAAGGTAGAAATGGATATGTCGGAAGGTTGGGCGGAATTTATGTCCACCACCTGGCCCAAGGCCCTCAAGAAACTCAAAGACATTTGCGAAGCATAAAAAGCGTATTAAAACCACTGCATACTTTAACGTTAACGAAGGAGATTTATCATGATGGCGAATCCGATCGGTTGGTTCGAGATTTATGTCGAGGACATGGCCCGCGCCCAGGCCTTTTACGAAGGGGTTTTTGAAACCAAACTGGAACAGTTGAATGCCCCGGATATCCAGATGCTGGCTTTTCCCTCAGACATGAAGCAGTACGGGGCCGGCGGTGCTCTTGTTAAGATGGACGGCTTTCCCACCGGACAAAACAGCGTCCTGGTTTACTTTTCCTGCGAGGATTGCGCCGTTGAAGGAGCGCGGGTCGCCAACAACGGCGGCAAAATTCAGCGGGAAAAAATGAGCATTGGGGAATACGGTTTTATCGTGTTGGCTTACGATACCGAAGGCAACATGATCGGCCTGCATTCCATGAAATAATCCTCACCGTAATAATCGCAGGGACAGGTCGCGACCCGTCCCTGCCGCTGCCTAAAATCAAGGGAAAGAAATGCAGAAAATTGTTCCTTTTTTATGGTTCGACAACAACGTGGACCAGGCCCTGGCATTCTATCAGGAAGTCTTTAGCGATTTTGAGGTCTTAAACATAGCACGATATAGTGAAGGGGGAATGGGAGAACCGGGCAGCGTTATGCTGGCCTCCATCCGCCTGTTCGGACAGCAGTTTAATCTGCTCAATGGCGGTCCCCATTTCAAATTCAACGAAGCGGTTTCCTTCGTCATCAACTGCGCCGATCAGGCCGAGGTGGATTACTACTGGGACAAACTGACCGGAAACGGTGGGGAAGAAAGTATGTGCGGATGGCTCAAGGACCGGTTCGGGTTGTCCTGGCAGGTGGTGCCCACCGCCCTTGGCGAGTTGCTCTCCGGTGGCGATCCCGAACAAAACAAACGGGCCACCCAGGCCATGCTCAAAATGCGCAAGCTGGATATCGCGGCGCTGAGGGCGGCCCGGGATGGGCAATAGCCTGACCACCTGAAATATAAAATTTGATGGGCCGCGAAATCGCGAAAGCTCGTCTTTCCAAATCCAAATGGAGAAATGATATGACCAAAATGATTTTTGTGAATCTGCCGGTTGCCGACCTCGCCGCGTCGGTGGCCTTCTACGAGTCCCTGGGTTTTACCAAAAACCCGCAGTTTTCGGATGAAACGGCCGCTTGCATGGTTTGGAGCGAAACGATTAACGTTATGCTGCTCACCCACGAAAAGTGGGCTACTTTCACCACCCGCCCCATCCCGCCCTCCACCTCCAGCGAAGTATCCCTGGCCCTTTCCTGCGACAGTCGCGAAATGGTCGACGCTATGAACAACGCTGCGGGTGCCAATGGTGGTACGGCGGACATCAATCCCGTTCAGGATCACGGGTTTATGTATGGGCGGGACATGGCAGATCCCGACGGCCACATTTGGGGGGCAATGTGGATGGACCCCGCCGCCATTCCCCCGGCTGATGCCCAATAGCGCGGGGTGGGGACTGCCAAAACAGGCGTGGCGTTTGGTAAATTTTACTTCCTGTTCACAAGTTTTCAATCTTCCCGGCGCTTTCCTTTGCGCCGGGATTTCTCTACCGCCTCCCCGGCAGGTTTCTGCCGGGATCTCCCCCTCCGTCACCCCGGCAGGTTTTAGGCCGGGGTCCATGCCCAATGTCCCAATGGATACCGGCCCGAGATCCCGGTATGCCTTGGGCCGGGACGGGGTGAGGCACTAGACATATCTTATTTGACGCTCCACATATAGGGTAATTGCGCCGTTTTCGGTAAATTGACGGCACTATTCCATTCGTCCAATTTCACCGCGGCCGGTGGCGGCAGGCACGCTTTACAGGAGGCGCGACAGCCATGTCCAGATTCCGATTCCTCACCATTAAAGCAATGTTTCTATTTAGCTTGGTCTTCTTTTTTCTGGCGAACCTCCCCGTTTTCAGCCAGTACCCCGATTGGGAAAACGCCGAGATTTTCGCCGTCAACAAAATGGCGCCCCGGGCCTGGTTTATTCCCTATCAATCCGAAAAAAACGCCCTCTCCGAAAATCCCGCCCAATCGAGCCAGTATTTGTCCCTGAACGGCAACTGGAAGTTTCACTTATGCGACAAACCCGCCGATCGGCCGGTGGATTTCTTCAAACCCGATTTTTCGACGGCGGACTGGAAGGAAATTCCCGTCCCCGGCAACTGGGAAATGTACGGCTACGGCTTTCCCCATTACATCAATATCGGCTACGGCTTCCCCAAGGACTCCTCCCAGGCCATCGCCCGCGCCAATTACGCCAGCAAAGACGGCAGCTATTCGATTTACGCCCCCATTCCCCACGATTTTAATCCGGTGGGATCGTACCGCACCGAATTTGAGGTTCCCGCCAACTGGCAAAACCGGCAGGTGATCCTGCATTTCGGGGCGGTCAAATCGGCCTTCTATCTGTGGATCAACGGTGAGAAGGTAGGCTACAGTCAGGGCAGCAAACTGCCCGCCGAATTTGATATTTCCCGCTATTTGCGCCCCGGCAAAAATATTCTGGCCGCCGAAGTTTACAAATACTGCGACGGCAGCTATCTGGAGGATCAGGACTTCTGGCGCCTGGCCGGAATCGAGCGGGACGTCTACCTGATCGGCAATCCCCAGCTGGCTATTCAGGATTTCCAGGTGACCGCCACTCTGGACGATCAGTATCGAAATGGCATTCTGGAAGCAGGGGTTACCCTCAGCAATCCCGCTTCGGAAAAAGGCGCCCCGGAGGTGCGGGTCAAACTGTACGACGCCGGGAAGAAGGTGGTTTTCGAGACGGGCAAAAAGGTCGAGGCGGGCAGTCGCGAGGTGCAATTCCGGACCGAATTGGACGCCGTCCGGCAGTGGTCCGCCGAAAAACCCAACCTCTACACCCTCACCATAACCCTTCTGGAAAACGGCCGGGAAAGCCAGGCCCTCAGTCAGGATGTGGGATTCCGAACCGTGGAAATCAAAAACGGTCAGCTGCTGGTCAACGGCAAGGCAATTTATTTTAAAGGGGTTAACCGTCACGAGCACGATCCGGTCCAGGGCCATGTGGTTTCTGTGCAGGGCATGAAGGATGAACTGCTGCTGATGAAAAAATTCAACATCAACGCCATCCGCACTTCCCACTATCCCAACCGCCCGGAATTCTACCGCCTCTGCAATCGCTACGGGTTGTACGTGATTGACGAGGCCAATATCGAGGCGCACGCCCACCGCTTTTCCCCCAACGTGGGCCTGGGCAACGATCCCCGCTTTAAAAAGGCCATGCTGGATCGCATTCAGCGTATGTATTTCCGGGACCGCAACCAGCCTGCCATTGTGATCTGGTCCCTGGGCAACGAAACCGGTCCCGGGCAAAATCACGTGGCGGCCTACGACTGGCTGAAAGCCCGGGACAGCCGTCCGGTGCACTTCGAGTCCGCCAAACAGGGACAGTTTGTAAAACCCATGGACGTTTTCTCCAACATGTACTGGAAAATCAAGGACATCGAGGAAGGCTACCTCGGCAAGTATTCCGACACCCCCTTCTTCTGGTGCGAATATTCCCACGCCATGGGCAACAGCAACGGCAATCTCAGGGAAGACTGGGATTTTATGTATGCCCATCCCCAGTTGCAGGGGGGCTTTATCTGGGACTGGCGCGACCAGGGCCTGCAGATGAAAACCGAATCGGGGCAGATTTATTACGGCTACGGGGGCGATTTCGAACCGCAGGGGGTGCTGAACGACAGTAATTTCTGCGCCAACGGCCTGGTGGGATCGGATCTGACCGTTTTTCCGGCTCTCTGGGAAACCAAAAAGGTTTATCAGAATGTATGGGTAACGCCCACCGATGCCGCGGCCGGCGGGTTTGCAATCGAGAACCGCCACTTTTTTACCAATCTCGACGAATTTGAGATCGGCTGGGTGCTCACCGAAAACGGCCGGGAGGTGCAAAGCGGGCGGCTGGACAAATTCGCCCTGGCCCCGGAGCAGTCCGCCAAAATCAACCTGCCGGAGGTTCAGCGCTTCCGCAAAGATCCCGGGAAAGAGTATTTCATCAACTTCACTGCCCGGCTGAAGGCGGCCACCAATACCCTGCCGGCGGGGCACATCGTTGCCCAGGAGCAGTTGCCGGTAGCGGAGGCGATGCCGGCAAAGGCGAATGCGGTGGCCGCAGGGGAACTGACCCTGAAGGACGAAGACGGCCAGATTCTCATCTCGGGAAAAGGCTTTGAGATGGCCTTCAGCAAGCGCCATAACGCCATCCAGTCCTACCGGATCAAAGGAACCGAACTGCTGAAGGAGCCGATGCGCTTCAATTTCTGGCGTCCCCTCACCGACAATGATGTCGGAAACCGTTTTTACCTGGTCAAACCGTTTTACAAAGGCGCCGACCGGGATTATTGGGCTTCCGGCCTGGAGATCGTCAGAAACGAACCCGGGGAAATCGTATTGAGAGGGAAGCAGTGGTTCCGCAAAATCACCAGCAACAATTACATCACCTATACCATTACCGGGGACGGTGCGGTTGCGGTGCAGGCCAGCATCGATTTTGACCGGGGATTGCCGGAAGTGCCCCGTTACGGGGTGAGGTTGCAGATGCCCGGGGATTTTAAGCAGATGACGTACTACGGGGAAGGACCCTTCGAAAATTACTGGGACCGCAAGTTTGCCTCTCAGGTGGGGATCTACCGCAGCAACGTGGCGGACCTTCAGGTGCCCTACATTCGCCCTCAGGAAAACGGCAACCGCAGCGACGTGCGCTGGGCGGAGTTCGCCAATGCGGCGGGCAGCGGTCTGCGTATCGAGGGCGCCCCGGTGGTAGATCTGGTCGCCCACGATTTTCCGATGGAGGATCTGGATTACGTGCGCCGCGAAGTGAACGGCCACACCAAGGACATCCACAGCAAGGATATGGTGGAAATCTGCATCGACTATCGCCAGCGCGGGGTCGGTGGGGACGACAGTTGGGGAGCCAAGCCGATGGAACCCTATCGTTTGTTTCCCGGAAAATACGAGCTGAATTTCGTTCTGAAACCTTTGATGGGGAAATAAACGCCGTCGTGGTCTTAAGTAATTGACGTTACGCGCCAGAAGCGATTTGCGGCCCATTAACCGCGAAATCACGAAATCACGAAAACTGAAACCGAACGGATCTGACCCTGCACCGGAAAATCTGCTCGTCCTGCGGTTATCCGCGGACCAACATGGATAGCTGCTTTACGTCCGTTCCCCAAAGCAGGTGTGGGCGCCGAAATTCTGTGTCTGGCAAAAACCAAACACATTAATTCTTCGTGCCTTCGCGGTTAAATGGCAAAAATGGGGTTGGTTGCGTAACATGAGTTAAGTAATTGTTTATAACCACCAGGCCACAAAGGCGCCAATATCTGCATGGACCCAGGGGCGTGTTGACAATCATCTAAATAGTCGAATTTTGGTACTTTTTGAGTGTCTTGGTGGTTTCAAAGGGACGTGGATGAGATTTGCCATTGAGAAGCCCTAAAGAAATGAGGATTGTTTGAGAATATTTTTCCGGAATTCCCCTTTTGCGGGAAGGCGCTTCCGGGCCTTGGGAATTCCCCTTTGCGCCCTGTTGTTAACCAGCTTTTCCCTGCGGGCCCAAAATCCCCCTTTGATGCCCACCATCACCGAACCGCCGGTAGACGGTTGGGTGGTTAACCCTTCCGATGTGCACATGGAAACTGCCCCCATGTCCGATCCGGACGGGGATGCCCACTTTTGCACCGACTGGGAGATCTGGTCCCTTAATCCCGCCGGCCGGGTGTGGTTTGCCGGCTGTGTGGGCAATCTGGAAAAGGTGCACGCCCACCTTGGGGACGGCCAGTTCGAGGGCATCCTGATCGGGGCGAGTCAGTTGGATTACAACACCGACTATATCCTGCGGGTGCGCCACCGGGACAGCAGCGGGGAATGGAGCCCTTACGCGGAGCGGCAGTTCCGCAGCGGCAGCGCCACGGCCATTTTCCCCATGGAGCTCGATGACATTCTCGATAATCCTGCCCCCACCTTTACCACTGCGGACGGAACCCCGCAAGTCCTGAGCGCCGGCGATACGGTGCGCATCGAAGCCGCCAGCGGGGGATTGTTTCTGGCCTTTACCGGGGCGGAAATCCTCAACCCCGCTTCCCTGGCCGCGCATTTTCCGGTGCGGGTGGTGGTGAGCAGCGATGCCGGTTTGGCCCTGCCGGCCACGAACATCACCTTTCGGGATGATGAGGGCGAAGAGCTCACCATTTACCTCCCTTCCCTCAGCATCGCCGGGGAGCGCCGTTATTTCTGGATTTCCGCCAACGGCAGCAGCTATAACGGATCGGAAAGCCAGAGCAGCCCGGATTTCAGCGATCTGGCCCAGGGGGCTCCGGTTCCCTGGCAGGTGGTGCAAAACGGCTACAAGGTGGAGGTGGTGGCTACCGGATTCCAACTGCCGGTCAACATTGCTTTTTCGCCTGCCCAGGGTAGCGATCCGGACAGTCCCTATTTTTACGTGACGGAGTTGTACGGCAACATCAAGGTGGTGCGGCGCAACGGGATGGTCAGCAATTACGCCTCCGATCTCCTCAATTTCGATCCCACCGGCAATTTCCCCGGCTCCGGTGAGCAGGGCATGGCCGGAATAGCGGTCGATCCCCCGACCGGGGATATTTACGTCAGCATGTTGTATGACGCCGCTCCCCCCAACGGCCCGCATTATCCCAAGGTGGTTCGCTTCACCAGCAACGACGGGGGGCTAACCGCCGCCACGGACAGCATCATCCTGGACATGCCCGGCGAACAAATGGGGCAGTCGCACTTCATCTCCAACGTCAGTATTGGTCCGGACCACAAGCTTTACGTGCATTTGGGAGACGGATTCGATTTTACCACCGCTCTTAACCTGAATTCCTACCGGGGCAAAATTCTGCGCTTAAACCTGGACGGCACCGCCCCCGCGGACAACCCCTTTTACCGGGAATCGGACGGCATTACCGCCACGGATTACATCTTTGCCTTCGGATTTCGCAATCCCTTCGGCGGGGCCTGGCGGGCGGCGGATTCCTCGCTGTATGAAATTGAAAACGGACCGGACATCAACGATCGTTTTGCCAAAGTCCGCCGCGGCATCAGCTACGGTTGGAACGGCACCGGCACCAGCCTCACCACCCACGCTATTTACAACTGGAATCCGCCCCATGCCCCGGTAACCGGGGCTTTTATCCAGGCCGAGAGTTTCGGGGGCAGCCATTTTCCCCTGGAAAAATACGGCAATGCCTTTGTTACCGAATCCGGTCCCACCTGGGCCTCCGGTCCCCAGGCCCGCGGCAAACGCATCGTGGAGTTTCGCCTGGATCCCAATGGCAACCTGATCTCCGGACCCCATACCCTGGTGGAATACAACGGCTCCGGGAAAGCCACCGCTTCCGGGATCGCCGCCGGCCCGGACGGCCTTTATTTTACCGATCTCTATAAGGACCTCGATTTTATTACCCCCATCGACAGCGGAGCCAACGTCCTGCGTATTTCCTTCGTGGGCAATGCGGAGTTTGAGGGGGATGTTACCAGCGGGCCGGTGCCGCTGACCGTCAATTTCAGCGATCTCTCCAACGTGCCCGATCCAAGCGCCTGGCGATGGGATTTCGGGGACGGGCAAAGCAGCACCGCGCAGAATCCTTCCCACACTTACACCGCGGAAGGGTTGTACGACGTGCGCCTGGAGGTTGCCGGCAGCAACGGGGTGGCCATTCGCCGCAAGAGCGCCTACATCGCGGTGGGGGATATTTTGCCGGGGCTCAATGGGGAATATTACGACGACCCGGATTTTCAGGGAACCCTGCTGAGGCGCCGCGACCCCAATATCAATTTCGACTGGGGCGGCGGTTCGCCCGACCCCACCATGGGCAACGATCTGTTTACGGTGCGCTGGACCGGGCAGGTGGAGCCGCCCTCCTCGGGCACCTATACCTTTTACACCCGCACCGACGACGGGGTGCGCCTGTGGGTTAACGGGACCCAACTGGTTAACCAGTGGGTGGATCAGGGGGTTACCGAACACAGCGGCAGTATTGCCCTGCAGGGGGGAACCCGCTACAACATCGTGATGGAGTATTTTGAGAATGGCGGGCAGGCGGTGGCCCAGCTTTTATGGGAGAGCGCCGGGGTGCCCAAGCAGATTATCCCGGCCGCCAATCTTTTTGCCCCGGTTATCAGCGGTATTGGCGTTACACCGGCCCATTCCGCCCCGCGGGAATTTACCCTGGGGCAAAATTACCCCAACCCCTTTAACCCGACCACCCGCATTCCCTTTTATCTGCCAGCTCCGGCGCGGGTAAACCTGCGGATTTTCGACCTCAACGGGCGGGAGGTGCGCCGTCTGGCCCACGAGCAAGTGTTTATGCCCGGATGGCAAAACCTGGTCTGGGATGCCCGCAATGAGGCCGGTGTGGCGCTTTCCAGCGGTATTTATTTCTACAAGATGGAATTTGTATCGCTGCAGGGCGGGGCGCCCCACAGCGATATCGGCAAGATGGTTTTGGTTCGGTGATGCGCCTTTTTTTAGACCCCACCCAGGGAGCGCAAAACTCCGGCGATGGTGGCGGTCATCATGGTGGCCAGGGAGCCGCCCAGCACCGCCCGCAGTCCGAATTTGGCCAGATCGGCCTTGCGGTCCGGGGCGATTCCCCCGATCCCGCCGATCTGGATGGCAATGGAGCTGAAGTTGGCGAATCCGCACAGGGCGTAGGTGGAAATGAGCACCGCTTTGTCGCTGAGGGCGCCGGTGGCGATCAGTTGGGAAAGTTCCAGGTAGGCGATGAACTCGTTGAGGATCACCTTCTGGCCGATCAGGGAGCCCACCGTGGTGGCATCGCTCCAGGGAACCCCGATTACCCAGGCGATGGGGGAGAGCAGATAACCCAGCAGAATTTGCAGGGTAATGGGTTGGCCGTTGATGGTCAGGTGCAGCAGGTCGGTCAAAATGCCGGTGATAATCCAGTTGAACATGGCGATCAGGGCGATGAAGGCCAGCAGCATTCCCCCCACGTTGGCAGCCAGTTTGAGTCCGTCCGCGGCGCCGGAGGCGGCAGCGTCGATCACGTTGGAAGCGGTTTTTTCGATGTGAACCTTGACCTCACCCATGGTTTGGGAAACCCCGGTTTCCGGGACCAGAATCTTGGCGATCACGATGGTGGCCGGGGCGGCCATGATGCTGGCGGAGAGCAGATGCTTGGCGTAGTAGATTTTGAGGGCCTCATCCGCCCCGCCCAGGAGCCCCACATAAGCCGCCAGCACCCCGCCGGCGATGGTGGCCATGCCCCCCACCATCAGGGTAAACAATTCCGATTTGGTCATGGGACTCACATAAGGCCGCACCACCAGGGGCGCCTCGGTCTGGCCGATAAAAACATTGGCAGCCACCGAAATGGACTCCGCGCCGCTCACCCCCATGGTTTTGGCCATCACCCAGGCCATGCCCTGCACGATCTTTTGCATCACCCCCAGGTGGTACAGCACGGACATCAGCGAGGCGAAAAAGATGATGGTCGGGAGCACCTGAAAGGCAAAGATGAAGCCGAAACCGGGCTGGTCGAAAGCGCTGCCGAATTTGGTTTGATTGGCCAGGGGACCGAAAACAAATTCCGCCCCTTCATAGGTGAAATTGATAATCTGGACGAAAAAACGCCCGATGTAGTCGAAAACCGTGGAGCCGAAGGGCACCAGCAGCACAAAAACGGCAAAAGCCAGTTGCAGGGCCAGTCCGACGATGACCAGGCGCCAGTTGATTTTGCCGCGGTTGTTGGAAAAAAGTACCGCAATGCCCA
The DNA here is from genome assembly GCA_020434205.1 of Calditrichota bacterium. Taxonomy (GTDB): domain Bacteria; phylum Calditrichota; class Calditrichia; order RBG-13-44-9; family J075; genus JAGRBF01. The sequence goes on from JAGRBF010000179.1 coordinate 11,135, forward strand.
TTAGCACCGCCAGTCCGAAAATGCCGAATAAAATGCCGCTGATCATGGTGAAGTCCTTGGGGAGTGATTGTTGATTGCTGATTGTTGATTGCTGATTGTTGATTGCTGATTGTTGCAGGGTTATCGGGTGCGGCGATGGAGCAAGACCCAAAAACATTCGGCGAAGCCGAATAAGCATCTAACCTTCCAGCCATTTCAATGTTTTATTGATACCCAACTACCCAACCACCCAGGCACGCGCCGGAGGCCCTTAGCCCTCTTGCCCCTTCGCCGTTTCCCCTTTTCCCCGATTAACGGGTTCCCCCAAAGGCGGTTGGAAACAGTTGCGGCAGCGCGCTTCGTAGAATTCCGATGCCCCTACCACCACCTGGTCCGATTGCTCGGTGTTGCGCTGGGTAAAGCTGGCCGGGTTCCCGCATTGCACGCAGATGGCGTGGGTTTTGGTGATGTATTCGGCCACCGTCATAAGGTGCGGCATGGGGTGAAAAGGCAGGCCCCGGTAATCCATATCCAGACCGGCCGCGATAACCCGTTTGCCCATATTGGCCAGGCGAACGGCGACCTCCACAATGCCTTCGTCGAAAAACTGGGCTTCGTCGATCCCCACCACATGGCTTTCCAGGGCCAGTTCGATGAGGTCGGCGGAGGAAGAGATGGCGCGGGATTCGATGCGTTGTTCCGAATGGGAGACAATATGGTCGTCGCTAAAGCGGTTGTCGATAAGGGGTTTGAAAACAGCCACCTTCTGCCGGGCGATGACGGCGCGGCGCAGGCGCCGGATCAGCTCTTCGGATTTACCGCTGAACATGCAGCCGCAGATAACTTCAATCCAACCCATGTTGCGTTGAATAATGGGGATCATTGTTAACCTTATTTCCTCAGTCTTTTCAAAATGGACCAGAGGACCGCGCAATTAACCATTGGAAAGAACGTTACCTATTATTTCTTTTCGGTCTCTCGGTCTCTCGGTCTCTCGGTCCATCGGTCCATCGGTCTTTAACTCTCCGCCAGCAGCCGCTCGATTTTGCTCTTCACGATATCGATGGCCACCACGTTTTTGCCGCCCCGGGGAATGATGATGTCCGCGTAGCGTTTGGAAGGCTCCACAAACTGCAGATACATGGGGCGCACCGTGTTTTCATACTGGTCCAGAACCGACTGCACGCTGCGGCCCCTCTCCATGATGTCCCGCCGCAGGCGCCGGATCAGGCACATGTCCGGGTCGGTATCGATAAAAATTTTGATGTCCAGCAGCTCGCGGATTTCGGGAATGGCCAGCAGCAGAATTCCCTCCACAATCACAATCTGATGGGGGCCCACCTGGCGGGTTTCGCTT
>JAGRBF010000180.1 GCA_020434205.1 Calditrichota bacterium
CAATTATCAATTACCAATTATCAATCAGTAAATATCCCAGGAGCCCTTGTTATAATATTCAAACAGCACCAGGTCGATCTGGCGGTTGACGGCAATTTTCTCGCGGCCGGCCAGATCACCTTTCCCGAAAAACAGCATGGCCTGCATGGCTTCCCGGTTCAGGAAACGGGTTTCGATACCCGCGAATTCCACCCCCAGCAGGCGATTGCGCAGCGCCTCCGGGGTGATGTCCCCTTTCATGCCCATTACAAATCCCCATTGTCCCAGGGTGGGAATGTGATTCTGGAAAGGCACCACCGTAAAACCGCCGGCTTGGACGGTATTCAAAATACACAGAAAGGCTTCTTTGGAAAAGAAGGGACTGGATGCCTGGGTCACCATCACCCCGCCCGGAGTTAGCTGGCGGGAAACCAGGTGATAAAATTCCTGGGAATACAGGCGCGAGAGTCCCACCGTTTTGGGATCGGGCAGGTCGATCAGGATCACGTCGAAAATCTCATTGCTTTCTTCGAGAAAGGAATAGGCATCGCGGTTGATCACCCGCACCCGGGGGTCGGAAAGAGAACCCAGGTTGAGGCGCAGGAATTCCGGATGGGTGGCGGCCAGGCGGGTCATGGCCGGATCGAGATCCACCAGCACCACCTCCTTCACATCGGGATATTTCAACAATTCCCGGGCGGCCAATCCGTCCCCGCCGCCGAGGATCAGCACTTTTTGCCGGGCCACGCTCACCGCCATGGCCGGATGCACCAGCGGCTCGTGATAGCGCTCTTCGTCGAAGCTGCTAAACTGCTCGTTGCCGTTCAGATACAGCCAGACGTTGTCCTTCCACTGGGTCAGCACGATACGCTGATAGGGAGTCTGCTCCTCATAAATCACCCGGTCCAGATATTTCTGCTGCTCGCCGAAAAGGATGATCGGTTCCGCAAAGATGGCGGTGAGGCCCAGCATCATCGGGACCAGAATAAAGCCGGCGGCAATAAGGCGCTTGCGCACCAGATCGGCCCGCTGGCGCCAGTAGAGGGCCAGGGCCACCAGCAAATTGACGCTGCCCAGCAAAATGGGGGTGTAGGTGAGGCCCAGGTAAGGCAGGGCAAAAAAGGCGAAGATCAACCCGCCCAGCAGGGCCCCGAAATAGTCCTTTTCCATCACTGCGCTGATGTTCAGGCGCAGGTCCTCGAAATAATCGTTGAGGCGCGCCGCCAGGGGAATTTCCAGGCCAATCAACACCCCGATGGCAAAGGACAGCGGATAAATAATCAGCCAGGCCGGCTGGATAAAGGCAGCCGAAAAATACACCACTACCGCGCAGACCCCGCTCAGCATGGAAAGGCCGAGCTCGGTCAGGATAAAATTGTCCAGCAGGTTTCCGTTCACGTATTTGCTGAGACGGCTGCCCACTCCCATGGCAAAAAGCATGAAGGAAACGGTGAGGGTCCATTGCAGCACCGCATTGCCCAGCAGGTAGCTGGCCATGGTGGACATCACGTATTCAGCGACGATTCCGGAAAGGCCGGTGGCGAAGATCGCCGCCTTCAGCAGCTGATTGCCGCGCAGTTGGCGGGATTCTTCCCGGCCGGTCATGGTTGGGGTTTTCAAACCACCCACCCCAGCAAAAAGGAGGCGCCGATGTAAGCAAAGGCCTCAATCGCCCCTGCTCCCACGTTGGGTTTTTCCTGATGCACCAGTTCGTCGGTCAGCTTTTCTCCGGGCAGAAGCACCTTATCGGTAACAAAACGCAGCACCGGCAGCATCAGCAGGCCGAACAGCACGAATCCCCCGTAGGTGGCCAGATTTTCGTACCAGGAGTAAAAATCGCCCTGAGAGCCGACCCGGATGACGTTGCCGATGGCGATCAGCACGCCCGCGAAGGCCACTCCCACCGCCACATTGTCCTTTTCGATTTCGGCGTGCAGGTCGAAGGGCAGGATCGCCGCGTAAACGAGGCTGGCCAGCACCAGGGTGGCCTGGCCGAGAATCCAGAAGGTCAGCCCGGTCATGATGTCCCCTTCGCCGGACATGGCCCCGAACATGATCATCCCCACCGCGATATGGTTGGCCCCTTCTACCACCCCGGTGCCGGCGTTCTGATCGGTGATAATTTCCTTGATATTGTCAAACTTGCGCAGGATGATTTTGTCGTTCACCCAGATGGAAAAGTTCATCAACAGAATGGAGAGCAGCCCGTAGACCGTAATATCAATGAGGTCGTTAACCAGACCTTCCGAGTTGCTGCTGAGCACCCCGCCCAGGGAAATCACCAACCCCATATAATAGCCTACCAGGGCCAGGGCCAGGGCGAAATTATCCTTGTGCACCAGCTCTTCCTTCACCGAAAAGGAGCGATTGCGAAGGTCGTAGAAAACCTTGCCGATGTAAAAGAGGATAAATACCGAGACCAGATATACCATTCCGGTCAATATTTGATCGAGTGTCATGATGTCTCCGCTTTGCTAAGCGTTTGATCCGGGGTTTCGCGCTTTCGCGGTTTAAGTTTATTTACCGAAACCGCTGCTGCTGCGCCGCCGGGTGCTGCTCATATTGCTGCGTTTGGTGCGTTTGCTCACCCGGTCCATAAAGGTGGCCCGACGGCCGGCATCGCGGGCCTGGCGCCGCTCAAAGAAGTTGGGATTGGTTTTCTGGGCGACGTTTCCGCCGGTCCCATACTGGTTCTGCCCGCCGTAATAAGGCCTGCCGGAGCGCCGATAGCCGCGGTAATCGTCGTATTCCCCGCGATAAACCCGGCCGCCGAGACCGTAGCCCAGCATATCCCGCATCAGGGCGTATCTTCCGTAAAAAACCCAGAAGGACTGGCCGTGTTCGTCGGTGCGCCATTCCCCGTAGCGGGAGTCCCCGACGTACTGGTAGCCGGGCGGCTGGGGCACATCGTTGACGTCCTCACCGGGGGTTTTGGAGACCAGGGCCATACCCAGAAATGGCTCCAGGTGTTCGTACTGCTCGCGTTTGACCGGCTGCCAATCCAGCAATTCCTCTTTGAAAGTTACGCTGTCCTCCCCGGCCTTTTCGGCATAGATAACCTTATAACGATGGTAATAATCCTTGAAAAAATTGCCCTCTTCCTTCATATCCGCCAGCAGAATGGAATACTGGGGATAACCCTCGAAGTCCTGCTGGGCGCGGTAGAGGGGGTCCTTCCTGCCGCAGCTCCAGCCCACCAGGGCGATCAGCAGGATCAGAAACTTGTTCCAATGTCGCAAACTGCACATCCTTTCTTTTAACTCCCGGGCAAAATATTGGAGAACTGATATTCTTCGACCTCAAACCCAATGCTGGCCTCAAATTCGGATTCGTCCCATTGCTCGATGGTCACGAAATTGCGGTCCTCTTCATCGATAAACTCCCATACGATAAAGGGCACCCGCGGACCGTAACCGCCCTTCAGCAAATAACCGGGGGCAGAAGCATCCAGGTAGTAGGTTTGTCCCTTCACGGTAATCTGGTTGGGAGGATCCTCGTTTTCCATGATGTGTTTTTTGATGTTCTCTTCGATGGCGCCCAGCGGCAGCTTTTTGCTGAGAGACCAGTATTCCTCGTCGTCCTTTTCCCGGTTCAGGTAAACGCTTTGACCGTCCGCCTGCAGTTCCCACTCATCGGCAAACTGACCCTCGCCAAAATCGTAGCGGTTGTAGGCCTTTACCTCCCAGGTTTTCAGGTCGTAGTCTACCAGGTATCCCACCCGCAACCGGGAAAGCTGCAGATCCAGGGGATCAAAGCCGTCGTCATCCGCATCTTTTTTGAAACGGTCGAAAAAACCCATTAACGATTCTCCTTCATTTCCACAACACTTTGCCATTCCTTTCCGGCCCGGAGATCCCGGACCGGATTTCGGATTTGTTCAAACTTACGGCATCAGACCAGAGGTGTTAGCGATTTTTAATTTTTCTTTTCCTCTGCGTCTTCACCGTCCTCCTCCTTACCCTGCAGGGATTTCAGATCCAGCACAACCGGGCTTTGCGGGGTGTTCTTGAACTGGCTCAGGATATTGACCCCGGTAGCGTTTTCGATTTGTTCGGACAGGGAAATAACCGCCGCCGGCAGCTGATTGATGAAGTTGGCGACCCCGCCGCCCTTGCCGTTGCCGCCGCTGTCGATAACGCTGACCTTGTCAATGGTTACCCGGTTAACGGTATCGGTGATCTGCTTGAGAATCTCCGGCAACATGTTGAGCATAAAAACGCGGTCCCCGTCCCCATCGGCGCTCTGATAGGTGGAGATCATGCGATTGAGCACTTCCACGTTGGCATTACCGTTTTCCAGGATGGAGGCAGCGGCGCCGCGGGCTTCTTCTTCCATGGCGGTGCGCTTGGCTTTCGCAGGTTCGATAACGTCTGCCAGCAGGCGTTTCTGCTGCAGCACGATCCGCTCTTCTTCCATCTCCTGCTCGTATTTGGCCTGGGCTTTTTCCCCGGCAACCAGCGCTTCTTTTTCCTTGATGATCGCTTCGCGCTCCAGCTCCGCCTTGCGAATCCGCAGGTTATTGTTTTCCGTCTCGATGGCCTGCTCGGCAACCGCGCGGTTTACCTTGATCTCCTGATCAGCTTTGATCTGGGCGGTTTTGATGCGCTCTTCCGCGGTGGCTTTGGCCACTTCGGCATCGCGGCGGGAGGCCGCTTCGGAAGCTTCCGCCAGGGCGGCCTGCTCGGCTTCCGCCTTGCGGGCCAGGGCGTCGGCCTGGGCTTTTTCGGTCTTCAACTGCTGCTCCACCTGGATCTGGGCGGCCTTGATTTCCCGATCCGCTTTCACCTTGGCGATTTCCGCTTCTTTGCGGGCAATGGCCTCGGTTTGCTCGGCTTCGGCCGCTTTTTCGGCTTCCGCCTTGCGAGCGTCGGAGAGCACTTCGGCGGTTTTGCGCCGTCCCAGGGAGTCCAGATAACCGGCGTCGTCCGCCAC
>JAGRBF010000181.1 GCA_020434205.1 Calditrichota bacterium
ACTTCTGTTGCGCAACAATTGACCAAAAGCCTTTTAGTAGACTGTCAATTATAGTAAGTCCTGTTCGTCATCCCGGCAATCTTTAGGCCAGGATCCATCGGGACGTTGGGTATGTACCCCGGCCCAAAAGCATACCGGGGTGACGGTTAAGAGGTCCCAAATAGTTTAAGCACACTTGACGCTCTACTAGCGATCGATGACGTTCTCGGCATTGTCAACCGAAATAACATCGCCGTTGATCCACTGGGAATTCATGCTGCACAGGGAAACCATGGCGTTGGCCACGTCTTCCGGGGTGGTGAGGCGATTTCCGGGATTGCGGTTTTTGGCCAGCTCGATCATGCGGTCGTGACCGGGAATTTTGCGCAGGGCGGCGGTATCGGTAACCCCGGCTTTGAGGGCGTTGGCGGTAATTCCCAGATGCCCCAGTTCCAGCGCCAGTTGGCGAATATGCGCCTCGAGGGCGGCTTTGGCGGCGGATACGGCCCCGTAAGTAGGCACCACAGTGGTGCTGCCGTGGGAGGTCATCCCATAAATACGGGAGCCATAACCCAGCAGGTTGTTCCAAACCAGATCCTGGGTCCAGTAAATCAGCGAGTGGGCCATAACATCCATGGTCATCTGGATATTGGCTTTGGTCAGGCTTTGGGCGGGATCTTCATCGACAAAAGGCTTCAGGGTTCCGAAAGCCAGGCTGTGCATCAGCACCTTCAGATAGCCTCCCTGGGGAATGCGGCTGCGGATATCCGCACAAATTTCCTTGCGCTTTTCTTCGTCCGAGGCATTCACATTGTAAAAAGTAACTTCCACCCCGAGGGCTTTAATTTCTGCCACGAGGGCCTCGACTTGCGGCATGGTGGCCCGGCGGTCCAGATGGACGCCAAAAATGTGATAGCCTTCCTGGGCCAGTCTTTTGGCGGCTGCCCCGCCAAAACCACTGCTGCTACCAAGGATCAGGGCGTATTTTACTTTGGGATCGGATTTCCCGCTGGTCATATTCTCCTCCAAAAAATTGTTTAGGTTCGACGCAAAAGATAACAATTGACGGGGAATATTCAAAACCCGGAAGGGTAACCGCTTAAAAGGCGAAGGAGATCCCGATGTGGAACTCTCCCGGGGATTCCCCGCTCTCCCGGAGGATTTTGAATCCGTAATCAAAACGAATGGGACCGAAGGGGGTTAAAACCGCCAGTCCCAACCCGGTGCCCATCTTCAAGCCGGGATTGTCGGCGATATCGTCCCATTCCTCCCAAATATTGCCGGCATCCAGAAAAACCTCACCGTAAAACAGCCACCAGACCGGGACCCGCACCTCTGCGTTTAACAGCAAAAGGTATTTACCCCCTACCGGCAGGCGCTGGGTGTCCCCATTTTGACTGACCACCAGATCCTCGGCCCCGATGCCCCTTTCCGAATACCCCCGGATGGTGGTGGAGCCCCCGATGTAGTATCGTTCGCTTTCCGGGATGAGGCGAATATTGTTGCGCTTGCCGATCTCCAGCATGCCGCTGGCCCGGGCCCGGGTGGCCAGAGTCCACTTTTTGCGTCCGGGGAACTTTTGGTAACGAACCCAGGAAGCTGTGGTTTTGTAAAGCAAATTGGTGGCGCTGGTATCCACCAGTTCGCCTTGCCGGGCAATTTGCAGGCGCGAAGAGGCGTAGAGAATCTGGTTGCGAAACTCGGTGATATACCCGATATGCGGATTCAGAACGTTGTCCCGACGGTCCTTGACGGGATTGAGCTGGAAACTGTAGATGCGGTCCTGCCCGGGAACCAGCTCCCGGAAATCGGTTACCTGGGTGCTGTCGACGCTCAGCGTGCCGCTGTCCTCTACATTGACCTGCTCGAAGGCGACCCCCGAGGTAAATCCCCAGTTATTGTCGTATTGGTGCTGAATATTAAACGAGGTAGAAAGATTGCGGGCCGGACGAACCGTCAGCGGCGGTTTCTCCCGGCTGTAGGCAATTTGAAAGGTCCCCGGGGTTCGGGTGTTGAGCACCCAGGGTTCCACAAAATTGAGGCTGATCTGGTTTTTGGGATTGTTGAAGGTGCGCGGCGCGCTGCTAACCTCCCGACCGAAATAAAAGGAGGGCACCACCTGAAGGGAGAGGCTGCGGGCGGTACCGAAAAGGTTGCGATGCCCGCCCTCCAGTGTAACGTCGAAGGTGGTGAGATTTCCCTTTTCCGCCGCATCCTCATAACCAACCCCGAAACGATAGCCCACCCAACGGGCCTTCTTCTCGCGCACTTTCCACTGCAACAATACCTCGGTTCCGTCATCGGTCAGGGGAACAATCCGGTATTCCACCGAGCGGAACAGCCCGGTGCTGTACAGGTTGCTCTGGGATTTTTCGATGAGCCGCCGGGCGTATTTGTCACCTTTGGCAATTGCCATCTCGCGGCGCATCAGGAAGTGTTTGACCCGCTCCCGACCGCTGTAGCGGATCTCCTTGATGTAAACCGTAGGGCCTTCGTGAATCTTAAGCCGGTAGACAACCAAAGAGTCATTTTCGAAATGGGTGGTGTCGGCAAAAAGGGCATAGGGTTTCCCGTTATTGAGGTAATAATCCTCCATGCGGTTCAACCCGTCTTCAATAACCGTTCGCGAAAAGGGATCCCCTTCCCGAATCTTAAAGAAGTTGCGCAGGCCCTGGGTAGAGGCTTCGGTATTGCCCTGGATCGAAATTTCCTTCAGGAATTTGCGGGTCCCTTCCCGGATGCGGTAGGTGATGTCGATTTTATTGCCGTTCTTTTTGAAGCCGCTGCTGACGAAAACATCCAGATATCCCCTTTGCGTGTAATAATTGGCAATCAGGATTTCATCCAGCTTGAGGTTCTTGGAGTTAAAGGCCTTCCCTTCCTCCGCCTTCAGGATTTCCCTGAGGGATTTATTGGAAAAGGCGGTATTGCCCTCAAAACGGATGTGATCGATCTTCAGTTCGTCCGCCATCACCGCTATGGAGAGAGCCAGCAGGCACAGCAGGATCCCGGGCAGAAATTGCGAAAACGCAAAACCGCTTTTCAACCATTTGCTCATTTCAGCACTCCGCTCCCGAAAACCATCCGGCCGGACCGGGACCAGATAATGCCTGGCCGCGGATGCAGATGGTTAAGGTCCATCGATGCACTAAAATTCCAGCTGCCAATTGACGTCCAGTTTAACCCGGTCATTGCCTTCCTGTGTTTTTTCGTAAATACTGGAGAAAGACCAGTTTCTGTTCAGGCGATATTGCAGATATACCCGGGATCCCGCTTCCCAGGACAGTTGAGGGGTGGGGATATTTCCCAGCCCGGATGCGCCCAACTGGGCATTGTATTCCAGATATAAGTTCGGGGTCAGGTATTTCCCGAGAGAAAGCGAGGGCTGCTGATTCAGACGGCTGCTGAAAAAACTTTCCTGCCCGGTGAGCCGCACCTGGTCCAGCCCGGTAAAGGAGCGCGCCTGCTGCTCGATGCGATTCACCACCGCCTGAGTCAGCAGATTTTCCCCTTTATCCCGCAGCAGGCTGTTGGCATTACCACCCAGTTCGTCGAAGCGCACCCCAAAAAGCAGTAAAGCCAGCTGGTCCTTGAATTCCGGCACATATATTTCGTTGCCGCTTTCATCGTAAATCTGCAGGGTATTCTCTGGTGAATCCAGGGGCCCCTTTACAAAAAGTTTGAAGACCATGCTGTTTTTGGCGGTTTGGGCATTCAGGTCCAGCTCCGGCAAACCGGTGGGGTCCACGAAATCGATCTTCCCGTCTTCAACGGTAAATTCCTCCCCCTGAACGTAATATCGACCTTCCACATTCAGGGCGCCGTAAATGGCTAACAATTCCCGGGGCGGTTGGCGAACGGTAAGGTCCCCGGAAACGATAAAGTCAAAGTTATTGAGCGCTTCTTCGCTTCGAACCCGTAGGTTGGGGGGAATTTCCACGTCCACCTCATAAGAGAGGAAGGGCGCCTCTTCGCGAACCACCGTGGTAAAAAGCAGGTTTTTCTCGGATTCCACAAAATCCAGCTGAATATCCCCCTTGTCCACCACCACATCCCCCAGGATGTTGAGGGTATCCCGCCCGAAGATGTGCAGGTCCTTGGTGGAAACCGCAACCCGGGTATTTTCCAGGAAATAGTTCACGTAGGCACGGTTGGTGGAAACGTAAAGATCCATGCGGGGCCGAAGCGGATCGGACAGATCCACATATCCCCGGCCGTCAATCTGCCCGGATTCTTTTTCCTTGATAAAAAGCCGCTTTACCTTGCGGAATATCCCGGTAAAAAAGTTGGTGGAGAGGTCCTCTTCCGGGGCCAGGGCCCGGAAGGTGCTGAAGTTGAGGCGTTTGTTCTGGGGATCCATCTCGGTAACCAACTGCACCTTTTCGATGGGATTCTGCAGCTTGGTCAGGCTGAGGGTGCCGTTTTCGACCGCCATTTTTAATCGGGTTATTTGCGGCTCCTCAAAGGTGCCCCCCACCGCCACATCCAGGGTAATATCACCGACCAGGCGCTCCAGCTCCGGGCTGAGCGCCCCCAGAAAATTGAGGCTGTCCTCCTCAACAAAAGCCTCCGCCGAAAACGTTTTGTCCTCCATCAGCTTTTCCGGGGCATCGGGATTCCAGCTGATCGGCTTTTTAAAGCTGGCCCGGATCTCGGTATTGCTGAAGTCGATCAGCGCTTTGGGGATGTCGATTTCCTGATGGGTCATCTTGCCGTCTTCAATGGCAATCGAGGGAAAAATGTAGTCCTGATACTGCAGGTCGCTGCCGGTCAGGTTGATCGTTCCCCGGGGACGATCAATATCCCCGATCAGGTCGATCCGTCCTTCGAAAGTCCCCTTTAAAGGATAATTGACATCATACAAAAAGGCATAATCCTGAATCCGCAGGTCGCTGAACACCATGCTAAGGTTCAGGGGTTCGTCCACCAGCCGCGCTTTGGCGGAGTCCCCCTCGCTGCCCAGCATCAGGTCCAGGTTGCCGTTTAAACTGAAATAGCCGCCGGTGGGCGAATCGAAGCTCAGGTTGTTGAGGTTAAATCGATGGTCGGAGAGGGTCATATCCGAACTGAGGATTCCCAGGTAATGGTTATCCAGACTCAGGCTATCCACGGTAAAACCGAGTTCCACCTCCGGATTGTCCAGCTTTCCCCCCAGGAAAAGGTTGGCCCGGCTAAGCATACCGTCCAGTTTGTAATCCAGATACAGATATTGATCCACCGGCGCCAGGGGCAATCCTTCGATTTCGGCAATCAAATGACTCTCACCGTTGAACGCCACAAAACCTTCCGCGGAAATTTCCCCTTTGTCCGAGGTGATCATCTTGAATTGCTCCACCACCAGAGAATCCTGATCCACATGGAGCTGGAGGGCTTCCTGATTGGTGATGGTGTACTCGCGGAATTTCATGTTCAGGTCGGGCAGGGAAACATAGATATAGTTGTCCAGCATACGCACGTACCCCCGGCAAAATACCGAGTTTTCTTCGGTATAAAATTGAAGGGGATTCAGCACAATGCGGTCTTTGCTAAAGGTTAAGCGCATTTCGCCGCTGGTGAGGAAAACATCGCCGAGGTATCCGGTGGCTACCTCCAGATCAAACATACCGCGACGGGAGGTCGCCAGCCGGCTTAAATCCGCCTTGCCATGAATCCCGTAAATCACGTTATCCTGATAATACAGGCTGTCGATTTCCAGGTTGCCTTCCAGATTGGGATCGCTGAGTTTGCCGCTAAGCTTTAAATCCAGATCCCCGCTCCCGCCCGCATTTTCGATTCCCAGACGACGCGCCAGCGAATCCAGGCGGTTGTCCTCGGTCACCATGTGCAAATCCGCAACCAGGTCCCTGGTCACATAACCACCCACCCGGAACTGAGACCCGGGAGCAATTTCCACCCGGCTGTCTTCCGCAAAATTGATGCGCTCGCCGTCGCTGTAAACACCCAGCCAAACCCGGTCTATGCGAGCGGGCCCCACAACCGTGTTCCGGAGGGACAAATGTCCCCGTCCTCGGAAGGTATCCAGGGAAAATCCCCTGAAGGTAAAATCGACTTTGCCGTTCAGCAGCAACGGATCGTTACTGAGTTGGGCAGCCTGCAGGTCCAGTTGGTTGACGGTAACGTCAACGGTATTTTCCCCCTTGGGAAACAGCCGCACCTTCCCGTTTACGTGCCCGACGTTGCTGGCCAGGTGAAAATTGTCCAGTTCATAACCCTCCCCGACCAGGGCAAAATCGCTGCGCAGCTCGCGCAGGGTCAGATAGTCCATTTTCCCGGAAGCCTGCAGCTTCCCGCTCAATCCACTGTCGTTTCCCGCAACCTCCCCGGAGAGCGCCAACTGACCTTCCTTAAAGGGAAAATCGGGGACTTGTCGCCCCAATTCCGGGACATTGAGATTCAGGGTGTCCAGCCACAGAGTTACCCGGCTTTCCGGCTCAAAGTCGACCTCCCCATGAGCGTGCAGGCGATGTTTTCCCCCATTCGCGCTAAGGCGGTTCAAGCGCAGCTTCCGTTCGTTACCGGTTAAGGAAATCCGGAGGGGATCCAGGGTTATATCGCGGTTTTGCCAACGGGCCTTCAGGGTAACCGGCTCCAATCGCACCGAATCCGGCTTAAGAAATCCGGCCATTTCCAGCCCGATCTGGTCCAGAATTTCGGTTTTTTCACCGTTGGTGAGCTTAACCTGCCCATCCGTCAGGTTCAAATTACCGATTTCCAGCCGGGGCAGGCTGGCGGGGTTAAGCTTGTCCAAAAGGGCATTGATGGAAAAGGCGGCGGTATCCTGGGCGGTGCTGTCCGGGGTGATGTCCAGGGTCAGGCGGGGACCTTCGATATCCACATCATCCACCCGGTAATCTCCGCGCACCACATCCAGCAGGCTGTAATTGAGCTCGATACGATCTGCGGTGAGGGAATCCGACCCGAAGGTCAGGGTCATTTCATCGACCCGAATCCGATTGAAGAGGTTGCCGGAGAGGTTTTTATAGCTGAGGTGAATATTGTCCTGGCCAAGGCGATTAACCAGGGCCAGGATCGCATTGTCGATAACCGGGGTAAAGCTGTACAGCAATATCCCACCGAGAACCAGCAGCAGGGTCAGGCCCAGAAAAACAAGTCCGGTAATTGTCAGAATTCTTTTTTTACGCATTAAGGAGATCCGGATTGTTCGGGGAAGCTGCCGATTTTCTATCTTAATTTAATGCCCTGCCGCCAAAAACGTTTCGCCAATTTAAGGGCAGGAAAGCATTGAACAAACCGTCCGATATAAAAAAAGCGGCTGAGAAAATTTCCCAGCCGCTTTTTTGCAGAAAAATGCTGCGCCCTTAGGCTTTGTAGATCTTTTCCCGGCCTTCGGTCACGTTTACCGTGGCGTTGCGGGTATCGATCACCACTTTGGCGTGTTTGACAATAAAATCCCAGTCGTAATCGGAGTGATCGGTGGAAATGAGCACCGCATCGTAGGCGCCCAGATTTTCCGGGGTCAGCTCCACGGAGGTTTTATTGCTGTAATCGTAATGGCGCATCGGCCACAGTTCGGGGATAAAGGGATCGTTGTAATCCACTTCCGCACCTTTGTGGCGAAGGATTTCAATCAATTTGAGGGTCGGGGATTCCCGAAGGTCGTCGATGTCCTTCTTGTAGGCCATACCCAGAATCAATACCTTGGAGCCTTTGATGGGCTTGGCGAAATCGTTGAGGGCATCGGCTACTTTGCGAACCACGAAGTAAGGCATATCGGTATTAACCTCGCCGGCCAGCTCGATAAAACGGGTACTGATGTCGTATTGCCGGGCTTTCCAGGTCAGGTAAAAGGGGTCGATGGGAATACAGTGCCCACCGAGACCGGGACCGGGATAGAAAGCCATAAAACCGAAGGGTTTGGTTTTGGCGGCGTTGATCACTTCCCACACATCGATGTCCATACGATCGAGAATGATTTTCATCTCGTTCACCAGGGCGATGTTTACGCTGCGGAAAATATTTTCCAGCAGTTTGGTTGCTTCGGCGGCCTGGCTGGAAGAAACCGGCACCGTCGAAACAATAACCTGATTGTAAAGGGTGGTGGTCAGTTCCAAAGAATAGGGATCGTTGGCGCCCACCACTTTGGGAATGGTGTGGGTGTTGAAATTGGGATTGTTGGGATCCTCGCGTTCCGGGGAAAAGGCCAGGTAAAAATCTTCGTGGGCTTTCAGGCCGCTGCGCTCCAGAATGGGTCGCATAACCTCTTCGGTGGTACCCGGGAAAGTCGAGCTTTCCAGAACCACCAGTTGTCCCTTGCGCAGGTATTTGCTGATGGTCTCGGAGGTGTTGACAATATAGGAAATATCCGGCTCGCGGTGTTTGTTCAGCGGGGTGGGTACGGCAATCAGGATACAGTCGGCCTTCTCCATTTCGCTGAAATCGTCCGTTGCCCGGAAGAGATCCTTGTCGATGGCCTTTTTGATCCGGCTACCATCAATGTGTTTAATGTAGGATTTACCGGCATTGAGTTCCTTGATCTTGGCGGGATCAATGTCAAAACCGATGGTCGGGAAACCCTCTTCCACAAATTCCAGAACCAGGGGAAGTCCCACATATCCAAGTCCAACCACGCCGACAACCGCTTTGTGGTCTTTTATCTGCTGCAGCAAATCCATATTTTGCTTTCTCCGTCCTTATTCGATTGTTTGAGGCCGTAGCGCCGAAAATGGGTTTTCCGCCCACAGCCAGTGATATTGTTTTTTGACGTCGAATTCCCCACTTCATCAGCCGGGCGATCCGGAAACCACTGCCCGAAACAACGGCAGGTAATATGATGAATGGCGGCTCCGGAAAATGTGCCCTGCGCCGCACCGCATCCAGAAAACATTTAACGCCTGCCGACGCCGTAGTAGGTAAAGCCGAGTTCCTTCAGTTTATGCGGTTGGAAAATATTCCGCCCGTCAAAAACCACCGGTTCGCGGAGCAGGGAACGAATCATTTCGAAATCCGGCTCGCGGTAGTTCAGCCACTCCGTTACCAGAATCAGCCCGTCACAATCCCGCACCGCATCGTAATAATCGTCAAAAAGCGTTACATGTTGATCAATTCCTAAATTTCTTGCCTCATCCATGGCTACCGGGTCGTGGGCATGGATTTCCACCCCCAGATCCCGCAGATCCCGGATGATCTGGAGGGCCGGCGCTTCCCGCATGTCGTCGGTTTTGGGTTTGAAACTCAGCCCCCACATCGCCAGCCGCTTACCCTTTAATTCCTCCCCAAAATGCGACTTGATCTTGGGAATCAGAATCGATTTCTGGCGGTCGTTAACCAGATCCACCGCCTTGAGAACCTCCAGTTCGTACTGGTGTTCTGCGGCGGTGCGGATAATGGCCTTCACGTCCTTGGGAAAACATGAGCCGCCATAGCCAACCCCGGGAAAAATAAAGGAATAGCCGATCCGTTTGTCCGAGCCGATCCCCTTGCGCACCATCTCGATATCCGCACCGATATAATCGCACAGATTGGCCATTTCGTTCATAAAGGAAATTTTGGTGGCCAAAATGGCGTTGGCGGCGTATTTGGTAACCTCAGCACTGCGTTCGTCCATAACGATAATGGGGTTACCGGTGCGGACAAAGGGCGAATAAAGCTCCCGCATAACCTCGGCGACTTCGTTGTTACGGGTGCCGATGATAACCCGGTCCGGGTACATAAAATCATCGATCGCCGCCCCTTCCTTAAGAAACTCTGGATTGGAAACCACCTCGAAGGTATGTTCCGTCTCCGCCGCAATAACCTCGCGGACCTTTTCGGAAGTCCCTACCGGGACGGTGCTTTTGTTGACGATAATTTTGGGTTTGTCCATAACCTTACCGATCTCCCGGGCCACGCTCAAAACGTGGCTCAGATCGGCAGAGCCGTCTTCTTCGGGCGGGGTACCCACCGCAATAAAAATGACGTCGGCGCGGTGGACAGCCTCCTGAATATCGGTAACAAACTTCAGCCTGCCGTTGCTCTGGTTACGACGCACCAGCAGATCCAGCCCGGGTTCGTAAATGGGGATGATCCCCTCTTTCAGATCTTTGATTCGCCTGGCGTTTTTGTCCATGCAAATCACATGATTCCCACTCTCGGAAAAACAGGCACCGGCCACCAGGCCGACATATCCCACCCCTATAATGGAAAGGCGCATGCCGCCGACTCCTATCCGTTCACGGTTTTGGTCTTTTTGCTACGCCGTTTTAAATCGTGGCCATAGTAGCTGTAATATTGATAATACTGATAGTAGTAAGAACCGTAGGTCCGCTCTACGTTAACCCCGTTCAGCAGACAGCCCACGATGTTGGCCTTGACGTTGTCCAGCAGGGTTTTGGCTCGCTTTACGGCATTTTTTTCGGTCTGATGCGCTTTCACAACCATTATCAGGCCGTCCACCTTGGTGCTCAGGATAGCCGCATCGGTTACCGCAATAATCGGCGGACTGTCGAAAAGCACCACATCAAATTTTTCCCGCGCCAGGCGAATAAACTCGTTCATTTCCGGCGAACTCAACAACTCGGAGGGATTGGGCGGCAACGGTCCGGAGGTGATAATGGAGAGATTATCCACCACCGTCGGTTTAAGAACCTCATCGAAGGTCAGCTTGCCCATCAGGAAGTTGGTGACCCCCTTGTCCTTCTTCAGATTAAAGATCGAGTGGATTACCGGTCGCCTGAGGTCGGTATCCACAATCAGAGTACGGCTGCCCATCTGGGCCATGGTAATGGCCAGGTTGGAGATAGTGGTCGACTTCCCTTCCTTGGGCGTGGAACTGGTGACCATCAGGGCATTCTGATTGTGCTGGAGCTTTTGGAATTGAATATTGGTACGAAGGGTCCGGTAAGCCTCCGAAATAGGCGACTTGGGATCCAGATGAGTTACCAGGCGGGCCTGAACGGTTCCTTCCTCCGGCAACAATCCGTTGACCGACCCGTTCTTTTGCGGGGTGGCGGCCAGTTTGGTGGGATCTTCCGAATCAATCTGGGGAATAACCGACAGAATATTGAAACCCATCTGCTCCAGAACTTCGGGATTTTTGATGGAATCGTCGAAAAATTCCCGGAGAAATGCCAACCCGATACCCAGCGCCAGTCCCAGGACCGCCCCCAGCATCAGATTGAGGCGTTTTTTGGGGCTGATCGGTTCCTGAGGTTCGATGGCGGCATCGATGCTGCGCACCACTTCCTTTTGCCCGGCTTCGACGATGCGGGTTTCCTCGCGTTTCTGATTCAGCAGCAGATAGGTGGTTTGATCCACCTCCAGCTGCCGCCTCAGGCGAGCCAGTTCCAGTCCCTGACCGGGAAGCTGTTCCAGTTCCCGCTCGTAGGAATCCACCACATCGCGCAGGGCGGAAACTTTGGCGGTGTACCCTTTGATCTGGGTTTCCGCATTGAGGATATTGGTAATCAAAATTTGCACGACTTCCAGGGGATTGGACACCATGCTGGTGGTGGCAATGCGCTGGGCTTCTTCCTCCAGGCGGCGCTGCACGGCGCGAATGCGCATGCTCTGGCCCTGAAGTTCGTTCTGATATTCGGTGGGGTCGATGGCCTGGTCCTGGGCGATCAGGGCCTCGTATTTAACCTTCTCATTGACCAACCGCGCGTATTCCTGCTGCAGTTCGTTCAACAAGGGACTGGAAACCTGGGTAACCTCGACCGGCATTTGCTCGCGCTTTTCTTCCAGTTGCTTTTCGAGGTTCTTTTTCTGCTCCTGGGCGCCTTCCATTTCGACCATGGTCGCTTCCAAAGCACCCTGGGTCTGGCCCAGCTGGGAGATCAGCTCATTGGTTCGGGAATCGATGGAAACCAGCTTTTCATTTTCCTGATAGGCGCGCAAGGCCTCTTCCGATTGCCGCAATTCCTCGCTCTTCTTCTTGAGCTGAAACTCCAGGAAACGGCGCAGTTCGCGGAATTCCTTGAGGTTGAATTCGCGATTCAGATTCTGATAGGCCTCGCTGATGGTATTGCAGATAAAGGCCGCCTCAAAAGCGGAACCGGCCGAGAAGGTTACCCGGATAATATCCGTTTCCGGCACCGGGGCTATGGCCATGTTGTACAAAATCCAGTTGACCTGCTGGCGCAACACCATGTATTCCCCGTTATCGTTGGGTTGGAAAATGGCCAGGGAATCGCGGTAGGGCGATGCCTCCAAGGCCAGCACCACCCGTTCCGCCAGGGTTCGGCTGCGCAGCACTTCGATCTGGTTGGCGATATCGGTCGACTGGGAGTTGAGATATTTACTTTCGAAAAGAGCCTGCTCCATAGATCCCTGTTTTTCCACCAGAATCTTGGAACTGGCCTGATAGACCGGTTTGGCGGTAAAGGTGTAGACCGCCGT
Source organism: Calditrichota bacterium (assembly GCA_020434205.1). Classification (GTDB taxonomy): domain Bacteria; phylum Calditrichota; class Calditrichia; order RBG-13-44-9; family J075; genus JAGRBF01. Next base: position 12,316 of record JAGRBF010000181.1, read on the forward strand.
GGCGAGAAGCACCAGGATAAAAGAGGCCAACATGACCCAGCGGCCATGATAGAGGACATTCAGATAATCCTGAATGTTTATCTCCTGCTGCTGGACATCATTGACGTCATATTGATTTTCCACAGTTTCCCCTGCTTAGGTAATGAGACATAACGATATGCGAAAAAATTTCACAAGGATGGTTATCTATCACAAAAAAAGGCGAAGGATTATTCAAAACAGTGAATAATCTATCGACCTTTTATGGCAATTCTTTACGTGTTGGCGAATTTACATCCTCAGGTCAATCACCCGGGTATCGGCAGGCGGGGTAAAGCTAAAGTCAGCCTCATCAAACCGGGGATCAAAGTTCAGCTTTTCAATGGCGTACTCGGTTTCATCGCCGTTGAATCGCACGTAAATAACTTTGCGTATTTCCCAGGTTTTATCGGTGACCCAAATGCGAATGGCGGCAAAGGGGCTCTGTTGTTCCGGCTTGGGGGTAAGCTTGATTTCGTAGATCTTTTTGCCCTCGGATTTTTCCTCGGCAAGGATATCCCCATAATAATGATCCTGAACGTTGTAGAGAAAACTGTTGAAAAAGTCTTCCTTTTCTTCTTCCCTAAAGCGATCGATTAAAACCTGGTTTTCGATCTTGTTAAAACGCCACAGGATTTCCCCGTTGCTAACCAGGACCTGATCATCCGCATCAAAGCGGAAACGATCCTCTCCGGAAAGCATTAACCTGCCGCTGACCGAGTTTTCGGTGCCGGTAAACTTGAAGCGATTTACCTGGCGGAATTCCAGCTCGAGGTTTTTGGCGTTGCGATACGTATTCTGAATGGACTTGATCACCTTGTCGGCATTTCCCGCATCAGCGGGATTCAAAAACAGCATCAGGCACAACAAGGCGAACATCTGGCGGAAAAATGATAAAGAACGTTTCATGGTGATGTGATTTTCCTAACGTTAATCCGAGGTTTCTTTTTCATAACCGGACATTAAAACATCCCGGGCTTTACTGCCCTGTCCGGGCCCGACGACCCCGGCGTCTTCCAGTAAATCCATCAGACGACCGGCCCGGGCGTATCCTATTTTCAGTTTACGCTGCAAAAGGGAAACCGATCCCTGCTGATGGCGAACCACAATTTCTTTGGCCTTGTCGAACAACTCGTCCTGATTGTTTTTGCTGGCGGCCGCCCCGCCCGGTTCGGCTTTCTGGCGAGTGAGCTTCAGCTCATAGGGCGGAAATTTGGGCTGGTTGCGCACGTGTTTGATGATCTTCTCCACCTCTTCGGTGGACAAAAAGGGATTCTGCAAACGCACCGGCTTGCCGGTACCCGGGGGCAGATACAGCATGTCCCCGTTTCCAATCAGTTTTTCGGCGCCGAACTGATCCAGAATGACCTTGGAATCGGGACGGGTAGCCACCTGGTAGGCGATGCGGGTGGGAAAGTTAGCTTTTATCAGCCCGGTCAGAATGTCCACCGAAGGGCGCTGGGTGGCAACGATCAGGTGGATTCCCACCGCACGGGCCATCTGGGCCAGACGGGTGATAGGCTCTTCCACCTCGCGTGAAGCGGTCAAAATCAGATCCGCCAGCTCATCGATAATCACCACGATATAGGGCAACTTGCGAAAGCCTTCGGTATTTTCCCCGGTCTGATTGTATTTTTCCACCCGCTTGTTATAGGCAATAATGTCCCGCACACCCACCTGTGCCAGGGTATCGTAGCGCTCTTCCATTTCGTTGACCACCGCCCGCAGAATCAGAATGGCGTTCTGGGGATGGGTGATCACGATCTCATCAATGTCCGGGCAGAAGGCCAGATATTGATCCTTGAGCTTGGCGTACAGGGAGAGTTCCAGCTTTTTGGGGTCGATCATCACAAACTTGACGTCGCTGGGAGGGACCCGGTAGATAATCGAGGCGATAATGGTATTGATCCCCACGCTCTTCCCGGCCCCGGTGGCGCCGGCGATCAACAGGTGGGGCATCCGGGCCAGATCGGCGCAGAACACTTCCCCGCTGATGGTCTTGCCCATCCCCAGAACCAGCTGACCGCTGTTTTCCCGGAATTTTTCGGAACGCATGATGGATTTGAAGGTCACCATGGTGGGACGGCGGTTGGGGATTTCGATCCCGATGGCCGCCTCGCCGGGGATGGGAGCGATCATCCGGATGCCCTTGGCGCGCATGGCCAGGGCCAGGTCGTCGGAAAGGCTGACCACCTGATTGATCTTGACCCCCTCGGCAGGGCGAACCGCGTACATGGTGATCACCGGCCCTTCGATCACCTTCTTCACAAAGGCTTTTACCCCGAACTGGCT
>JAGRBF010000182.1 GCA_020434205.1 Calditrichota bacterium
AGCGCCGCGGGCGCCCGGTGGTGGCCCCGAACTCCGCCCCTTCCTTGCGCAGGAATTCCCCGTCTTCATCCAGTAATTCGGTGGGAAACGGGCCTTCTCCCACCCGGGTGGTATAAGCCTTCATCACCCCCAGCACATCGGTAATTTTGGTAGGACCGATCCCTACCCCCACGCAGGCCCCGCCACTGCTGGGATTGGAGGAGGTGACGTAGGGGTAGGTACCGTGGTCCACGTCCAGCAAAGTACCCTGAGCGCCTTCCAGCAGCACCGATTTCCCCTCGGCGATGGCGTTGCTCAGGTAAATGGAAACGTCCTTAATGTAGGGATCGATCGCCTCGTCGAAGGCCAGATATTCATCCACGATCTGATCCACATCCAGCGGTGTTTTGTGAAAAATTTTGGCCAGCCACTCATTTTTTTCGGTGAGGTTGCGGCGCAGTTTGGCGGCAAGGGCTTCCCGGTCCAATAAGTCGACGATGCGAATGCCCTTGCGGTTGGCTTTGTCCACATAGGCGGGACCGATGCCGCGCCCGGTGGTGCCGATCTTTTGATCGCCTTCCTTCTCCTCGCTGGCGCTGTCCAGCAATTTGTGATACGGCATGATGAGGTGGGCCTTCTGGCTGATCCACAGGCGACCGGCCACGGTGATGTCCATACTTTCCAGGAGCTGAATTTCCTCCATCAGAGCTGCGGGATCGATCACCACGCCGTTGCCGATTACGCATTCCACCCCATCCTGCAAAATACCGCTGGGGATCAGGTGCAGGACGTATTTTTTATCCTCGATAATGACGGTATGTCCGGCGTTGGCCCCGCCCTGGTAGCGGGCGACGATGTCGTAGCGGCTGCTCAGCAGATCGACAATTTTACCCTTACCTTCATCGCCCCACTGGGCGCCAACCACGATACTTACAGACATGCAAAGCCTCTTCAATTATTTTCATTAAAACCGGGAAAGCCCGAAAACGCAGATTAGAAAGCCTCGGCCCAAGAATGCCACTTACGGTGCGAAACCTGGTACCCACCCTATTAGTTTTCGCGCTTTAGCGATTTCGCGGTCCGTTTTTTAAAGCACAAAAGCACCAATAACACAAAATGGGAAACGGACTGTTTCTTGATTTTTTGCGCTATTGGTGCTTTGGAATTGAAAATCCCGTTTTAAAAACTACCGAGGGCGTCCTCAACCGAATCAAAAGAATCGAAAATGGAATCCAGCCGGGTGATTTTCAGGAGATTTTGAACCACCGGAGAAACCCGGGCCAGCTTCAGGGATCCCCCGTTTTGCTGAAAGGTGGTAAGCGCGTTGATCATAATGCCGAGACCGCTGCTGTTCATGCGGTTAACCCCGCCGAGATCCATCACCACTTTCAGGGAACCTTCATCGAGAAAGCTGTTGATTTCCTCATTGACCCGGGACGCTTCCGGGCCACCCATCACATCGCCGTCCAAACCCAGGACCACGATGCCGTCTCGCTGTTCTTTACTGACAATCATTTCACATCCCGTTATTTTTTAGCGGGTGCGGCTACCACACTGCGCTCCTGCCATTCCACCAGGATCGGGGAAGCCACAAAGATAGAAGAATAGGTACCAATAACCACACCAATAATCAAGGCCAGAGCGAAATCCTTGATAATTTCTCCACCGAAGAAGTAAAGAATGATCACCACAATCAAGGTGGTGCCGGAGGTAACGATGGTACGGGACAGGGTTTCGTTGATACTGCGGTTCACCAGTTCGGCGTAGTTCTTGACCTGCCGCGAGAAGGATTTCATGTTCTCCCGGATGCGGTCGAACACCACGATGGTGTCGTTCAGCGAATAACCGATGATGGTCAGCACCGCGGCAATTACCGGAATGGAGATCTCGATATCCAGCAGCGAGAATAGCCCGATGGTGATGATCACGTCGTGGAAGAGGGCGATGACCGCGCCAATCCCGAAGCGCAGTTCGAAGCGGAACATGATGTAGATCAGGATCAGCACCATGGAAACCAGAATGGCCCAGATAGCGCTCATCACCAGTTCCCCGCCGATCTTGGGACCGACCGTTTCCACGCGGCGCTCGATCAGCTTGTAATCCGGGAATTTGGCGCGCAGGGCGCTGTAGAGCTCGGTCATCTTCTCGGTATCGGCGGTCAGGGTGTTGTCCACCTGAGCGGCAATATCCTGATTGGAACCGTAGTAGCGAATGTCCGCCGCTTCGATATTCTGGCTGTTGAACACGTCGCGAATATCGTCGATGGGAACCGAAATAGCGGCCAGGGAATCGCTTTTATCTTCGAATTTCAGCTCGATCAGGGAGCCGCCCTTAAAGTCGATGCTGTAACGGGGGCCACCATGGATAATAATGGACAGCAGCGAGATCGCCACCAGCACCATGGAAATGGTAAAGGGCACCCGGCGTATTTGCATGAATTGAAAGTTTGTTTCCTTAAAAATCCGCATGGCGGTTGCTTCTCCTCTTAAGTCGTTAAATGCTCAGGGTCTTGATCATCTTGCGGGACAGCAGGAACTCAAAGATGGTCCTGGTTACAAAAATCGCCGTGAACATACTGGCGGCGATACCGATCATCAGGGTTGTCGCAAAACCCCGGATCGGTCCTGAGCCGAACTGATAGAGCACAACCCCAGCGATAAAAGTCGTTACGTTGGCATCCAGGATGGTAATGAAGGCCCTGGAATAGCCGGTGTCGATGGCGGAAATAATCGATTTGCCGCGATCCATTTCCTCGCGCACCCGCTCAAAGATGAGCACGTTGGCGTCCACCGCCATACCGATGGTCAGAATAATACCGGCGATCCCCGGGAGGGTCAGGGTGGCGTGCAGGCTGGCCATAAAGCCGATGAGAATCACAATATTCAGCACCAGGGCCAGGTCGGCCACCAGGCCGGAAAGTTTGTAGTAAAAAATCATAAACAGCACCACCAGCAGCAGGCCGATCCCGGCGGACTTCATCCCCATGGAAATGGAGTCGTCTCCCAGGGAGGCGCCCACGGAGCGCTGTTCGATGATCTCCAGCGGAGCGGGCAGGGCGCCGGCGCGCAGAACGCTGGTCAGCACCTTGGCTTCGTCGAAGGATTCCAGACCGGTAATGCGGGCCCGGCCGTTGGCGATTTTGTCGATGATGTTGGGGGCGGAGCGAACCCGGTCGTCCAGAATGATGGCCATCCGTTTGCCGACGTTGGCGCCGGTAACGGTGGAGAACAGGCGGGTGCCCTCTTCGTTGAAGGTGATGCTGGCTTCGTAGCGACCCAGGTTCTGGGCATCCTGAAGGCTGGCCGAAGAGGGGCGGGCATCCACGATGGTGGAGCCGGTCAGTTCCGGCCGGGCGTTAACCAGATACACCTCCAGATACTGATCCCCCGAGGCGTTGGGCGACAGGGTCGATTTGGCCTGGATGAGCAGCTTGGCGACGTTTTTCCCGACCTCGCGATCAATCACGTTAAGAACCTCGGGATCGCTGAGCATTTTCTCCAGGCGGGCTTCGTTTTTGGTATTCACCAGAATGCCGTTGGCGGAGATAATGAAAAAGGGCTCCTGATTATCGGTAACCAGATCTTCGGCGGTGGCGCTGCCGGTATCGGCGGCGGCCTCATTCTGATTGCCGAACAGATCGTCCGAGGTAATGGCGGTATCCCCGGCAGCGGATTCGGCGCCGGTATCTTCGGAAACGGCGGTGCTGTCCGAGCCGGCTTTACCCAGCAGGTAATCGTTGATGGCGGCGGCCACCTTCTGCGCTTCGGCAACGTCGCGCAGCAGATTGAACTCCAGCTTGGCGGTTTCCCCGATAATTTTGAGGGCCTGCTGGCGATCGGTAATGCCGGCCAGTTCGATGATGATGCGGTTTTCGCCCTGCTTCTGGATGACCGGTTCGGAAACCCCGAATTCGTCCACCCGGTTGCGCAGCACTTCCAGGGCGCGGTCTACCGACTCCTCGCGCTGGGTTTTCAGATATTCCATCACATCTTCATGGGTGCGGCGCTCGCGATCGGCGTAGTAAGTGGTCATTTTTCCACCCGCGGCGCTGAGGTGCTTGTCCAGCAGATCCACCACATCGCCACCGTCGGCGGTAAATTCCGTTACCGCCTCATCGACAGCCTGAACCAGCAACGGGTCGGATTGACGCCGTTCGTTGGCCAGCTCCACGAGCAGCTTTTTGAGATCAACTTCCATCACCACATTCATACCGCCCTGGAGGTCCAGACCCAGTTTGATGGATTTTTTAGCCAGAGACTCGTATTGCTCCGGGTTATCAATCTCCAACTGGTTCCGCTCCTGGCGGGACATGCTGTTGAATTGTAGGGTGGGAATCACATAGTAGCCGAAGAAGGCAACAATGAAGAAAATGAGAATCAGCTTCCAGATTACACGATTAGACATCTCGTTAATGCTCCTCCAATCAAATACCAAAGGTCGTTTTTGAAAATTTTGCAAACATAGCGGTCACAGCTTCCCAAAATAGCAAGCCGAAAGGTAAGGGAACACCCCAATAAAGTCAATCCGAAAAAAATTCGCAAACCGGGCAAAAATGGAACCCAACTCAAGGGATACAACCGCCTTTAACAAAACCTTCTTAGGATCATAGGTTCAAAGGTTCTGTTTGTCATCTTTCGGTCCGGTTGTCCCTCATGGCGTCCCTGGCAGCTTTGTGGATTCAATCCCTATCGCAGCTCCGCGGCGGTGATGGTGCGCTTCCACATTTCGTTGCCCTGATAATCGATAACCTGGATGTCCAGAACCCGGGCGGTGCGCGGACCGCTGACCGACAGCTTCCCAAAATTATGGGTGCGCACAAAGGTGCTGTCCACCCGCAGCTCGTTCATCTCATCCCCGCGTCCCCCCAAACCGGCGGTCAGCGGCGAGATGGTCAGATCGTACAGGGTGGGCAGGCCCCGGCGCTGCAGCTTGGAAAGTTCGGTATGGTGACGGTCTCCGGTCAGGAAAATAACCCCGGGAATGCGCTCCTGAGCCAGGGCGTTCAGAATCCGCTCGCGTTCGGCGGCGTAGGTGGCGTGGTTCTCGTAATTGGCCACGGTGTTGAGGAACTGACCGCCCACCACCACAAATTTGAAGGGCGCGTAGCTGTTCACCAGCGCGTCGATCAGCCATTCGATCTGCTCGTCCCCGAGAATTTCGCGCTCCCCGCTCTCCCGGTAATTGGGGCTGCGGTAGTAGCGATTGTCCAGCATAAAAAATTCCACGTCCGCCCATTCGAAACGGAAGGTTACCCCCGGCTGGTTGTTGATCCCGTATTCCGGGTTGGCCCAGAACAGTTGAAAGGCCTCCAGGGCGGTGTTTTTTTCCCGGAAGGAGCGGTCGCTGTTGTTGGGACCGAAATCGTGATCGTCCCAGGAGGCGTAGTGGTGCATGTTGGCCAGGAGCCGCTGCAGCTTGGGATGGGAACGGGTGTGGGTATAGCGGTAGAGAATCCCGGTGCGGGTGTTCCAGTCTGCTTCCCGCAGGTAGATATTGTCCCCCATCCACACCATAAAATCCCCTCCGGCGTCGTACATGGCATCCAACACCTCAAAATCGCTGCCGTAAGGCGTTCCGGGCCGGTCGTAGGGCGGATCGTTGACGTAAAAGCAGCTCCCGATGAGGAAGCTGAAGGCGGGGGGATCCTCGCGCCACTGCCACAGCTTCTGGCTCTGGAAGCTCAGCGGGTAGGGCAACTGCACCGCCTTGCCGTTGATCAGCAGGCGGTAATCGTAGGTTTTCCCGGGTTGAACGGCGTCGGCCAGCAGGTGAGCGGTAAAGGCATCGCTTTTTTGGGTGCGCACCTCGTTGGTGGCAAAGCGGGTGCGGGAATTTCCCTGCTCCCAGTATTCGATTTTGACGGTGGCCGGGGCGTTGGTCTGCACCCAGAGCATCACCTCCATCATTTCCGAATACCCCACCATGGGGCCGGATTGCAGGTATTGTCCCTGCGCCGAGAGAGAGAAAATTCCGGCGGCAAGGGTGAGGATCAGGACAAGCAAAAAGCGCTTCATGGTTTTCTCCTATGGCATTAACCGCAAAAACGCAAAGCAGACAATCGGACAAAGGGGCCCGGAAACCGTATAGAATATCGTGACGAGCCGGAGGGGGTTTTGTCTTTTGGTCCTTCGGTCTTCAGGTCTAAGGCACCGGCAATGCTGCCGACTCAGGACAGGCATTTCAAATGGGCCGGGAGAATGTTACCGGTTTTCGGGAACATAAGGAAGGGAAAAAAGACATTCCGGCAGGTGACAAAAAAAGGCCGCCTCTGGGCGGCCTTTTTTTTCAATTTCGCGCAAATAAAACCGGTAGTAATTAGATCCTAAGAAGATTAGATCCTAAGAAGATTTTGCGTTTCAGACCACATTAGGATCTTTAGCGCTTAGGATCTTCCGCCTCTCTTTCTATCTTACCGGATAAGGCGGTGCCGGGGGAATCTGCTTCCCGTCGGTTTTCATCTGTCCGGTAATCACCTCGATGGCTTTATCCAACTGCTGATCCACCCCTTTGAACTCGGTGGCCGGATCGTTGATGACCTCGATATCCGGATCCACCCCGTAGCCTTCGATGATCCATTCCTTACCGGCTTCATCGTAGCGGGAGAATTCCGGTTTGGTCAGGGAACCGCCGTCCAGCAGGGGCAAACTGCCGCGGATGCCCACGGTGCCACCCCAGCTGCGTTTGCCGATAACGGTACCCAGCTTGTGCTTCTTAAAGCGATAGGTGAAAAGGTCGCCGTCCGAAGCGGAGTATTCGTTTACCAGACAAACCATGGGGCCCCAGATCTGGCCACCCGGGTCCAGCGAGGGCGCCACGTTGCGGGAGATGTCGATCATGGCTACTTCCCGGCGCAGGCGCTCGATGATCATCGGGGAAACGTTGCCGCCCCCGTTGCCGCGCACGTCCACGATCAGCGCTTTTTTGCTGAGCTGGGGATAATAGTGTTTAACGAACTCGTTCAGCCCGTTTACCCCCATATCCGGGATATGGATGTAGCCGACCTTGCCGTTGGTTTTTTTGTTGACGTATTCGATGTTCTTGCGCACCCAGTTGTAATAATAAAGCCCGGATTCGTCGCGCAGCGGCTTCACCAGCACTTCGCGGCTGCCGGTGCTATTGGGTTTGCTGTTGACGGTCAGGAAAATTTCCTTGCCGGCAGTGTTGATCAGCCCCTGGTAGATGTTGTTCATCTTGTCTACCGGCTGCCCGTTGATGGCCAGGATGTAATCGCCCTCGCTAACGCCCACCCCCAGCTCGGTGAGGGGCGAACGCGAGCCGTTGTCCCAGTTTTCGCCGGACAGAATTTTGTCGATGCGGAAGTATCCGCTGGCATCCCGGCTCATTTCGGCGCCCAGCAATCCCATGGACAAACGCGGCGCGGAAGGACGCTCGCCGCCGCCCACATAGGCATGCCCGACGTTCAGCTCGCCCATCAGCTCACCCATTATATAAGTGAGGTCGTCGCGGTGATGGACGTGTTCCACCAGCGGGGCATAACGATCCCGCATGGCCACCCAGTCCACCCCGTGCATGTTGGGCGCATAGAAGAAATCGCGCATCTGGCGCCAGGCCTCGTGGTAGATCTGCTTCCATTCGGATTTGCGGTCCAGATTCACTTCCATATTGCTGAGGTCCAGCTTGTCCTTCATATCGATTTTGGACTTGGGCAGGTCGATGATGGCATAGCTGCCGCTGCTGCTCACCAGCATTTTTTTGTGATCGGCGGAAATTTCATAGCCGTTGATCTGTCCCAGTTCGGTTTCTTTCTTTTTCTCGGGATCGTACATCAGCAGTTGCGGGCGCTCGTCCCCGCTGCCGTTGCGGCCGTAATAGACATTGCCGCCCACCATGGCCAGATTGCCGTAGCTGGAAGGAGAAATTTCCAGGCCCACCACCCGCTCACTCAGGCCGTCCAGGTCCACCCGGGTGGCAGCAGCGTCGCTTTTTTCATCCTTCTTTTTGTCGTCTTTCTTCTCTTCGGCCTTGGCGCCGCTGTCCACTTTAACCTCGTCGTTTTTGAGGGCAAAGGGAGAGGGGGTATCCTTGGCGAGGGCCATCAGATAGACGCGCTCCATATCCTGGTAGGCGTGGTTCCACTCGGTCCAGCTGTAAATGGGGTTGAAGTCCCGGCTGGAGGCAAAAACCAGGAACTTGCCGTCGTCGGAGAAGGCCGGGCTGTTGCTGGCATACCAGGCCGAGGTTGCCGGAGTGGCTTTCCCCGTTTCCAGAGAATAGAGGTATACCCGGGCCGGCGCTTCCCATTCGGGACGGGTATAGGCGATCCACTTGCTGTCCGGAGACCAGGCATACTGGCGGATTTCCCAGGCTTTGGCCTGATCCACCTCAGTAACCTTTTTGGTATTGATGTCCACGTAGCGCAGGCGCAGTTTTTTGTCGCCCCACAGGATGTTTTTGCTATCCGGGGACCAGCTGATCTGGTAATAATAAGTGTCGGCGTTTTTGGTGAGTTGGACCGCCTTGCTGCGGCCGTCCTGAGCCTGGATATAAATTTCGTTTTCCCCGGTCTGGTCGGAGATATAGGCGATGTATTTGCCGTCCGGAGACCATTTGGAATCGCGCTCATGAACCCCGGGAGTGCGGGTGAGGTTGCGGGTAATCCCGTGTTCGGCGGGCACCGTAAACACGTCTCCGCGAGCCCCGAAGAGGGCGCGTTTACCATCCGGAGAAATTTCGTAATTGCTGACGCTGCGACCCACTTCGACCAGGCCGCTGCGGGCGCCGGGGAAGTCCTCCTGGAAGACCACCGGCACCTGGACAACCTGCTTGCCGTTGAGGTCGTAGCGGTACAGATAACCGCCCTTTTCAAAAACGATATTGTCCTTGCCGAGAGAGGGAAACTTGATATCGAAATCGGTGAACTGGGTCAGCTGAGTGGTTTGTTTGGTGCTCAGGGAATACTGATAGAGGTTCATGCGGCTGTCGCGATCGGAGATGAAATAAATATTGTCCCCATGCCACATCGGGATAATATCCTGAGACTTGTTGGTGGTAATTTGTTCGGTGGTGCCGCTTTTGAAGTCGTAAATCCAGATATCGTCCGCCATACCGCCCTTGTAGCGTTTCCAGGTGCGGAATTCGCGGAAGACCTGGTTATAGGCCATCTTGCTGTCGTCCGGCGAAAAGCTCAGGAAGCCGCCGCGGGGTACGGGCAATTGGTTGGGCATGCCCGCTTCCGGGGTAATCCCGTACAGCTGGCCGATAAAGCTGTTGAAAGAGCGCATCCGGGAGCGGAAGATGATCTCGTTGCTTTGGTTTTTCCAGGCCATCACCACGTTGTTGGGACCCATACGGTCGCCGACATCGTCGCGGCCCAGGGTGGCGGTGTAGGTGAGGCGTTTGGGTTCTCCGCCTTCGGCGGGAATCAGGTAAACTTCCGTATTGCCGTCGTATTGACCGGTGAAGGCCAGCCATTTTCCGTCCGCGGAAAAGCGGGAAAAGGATTCGAAACCCTCATCGGAGGTCAGGCGGCGGGCCAGGCCCCCGCTCATGGGGACGGTGAATAAATCCCCGCCGTGGGAAAAGACGATTTGTTTGCCGTTGGTCGAGGGAAAACGCAGGATGCGTCCCTCTTCGCCGTAAAGCGCCCCGGCGATCAGCAGGCTTAAGAGAATCAGTAATAAACGACCGGAATGCATAATTCCTCCTCGGATGATTTGACGTTTCCCCTTAGAATTGAGGAAAACACGTTGCGCAACAATAACAGGTTGGGATATATCATCATAACTTACGAACGTTGCTCGGCAGGGTTGCCGGAAACACAAAATCAGCGATCAGCGATCAGCGATCAGCGATCAGCGATCAGCGATCAGCGATCAGCGATCAGCGATCAGCGATCAGCGATCAGCAATCAGCAATCA
>JAGRBF010000183.1 GCA_020434205.1 Calditrichota bacterium
CAAAAGCATACCGGGGTGACGGTTAAGAGGCCCCAACCAGACCAAGCATAATTGACGGTCCACTAGATTGCCCAAAGTGTTCAAGGGCGTGTTGGCAATTAGAAAATTGTTGGGGGAGGTGAAAATGAGATTATCTAAAACAAGCCTCATTTTACTCATATCTTTAAAGGTTTTTGGTCAAGACTTTTTTCCGTTGGAATCGAATAATTCCTGGAGCTATATGGTCCTGCACCCGGATCAAAATTACAATATTGATACCAGCTATTATCGTTTGGATGTTCTGGGTGATTCACTCTTTCCCAACGGGCACTCCTATTGGAATCTCCGCTTTCGCGATATGTTGGAAAGTACGCAATTCGTGCGAGCCGATACGGGATACATCCATATCATTTCGATTCTCAATGGGGAGAGCATCCCTTTTTTTAACCTGAGATCTTTGCCGGGAAGCAGAGATTCGATCACTGCCGGTGGATATGATATGTTTGTGAATTTTCGCAGAGAATATCAAACGACTATTTTGGGTGAATCTGCTATAGCAAGAGAGTATTATTGGGGATACCTTACTCAGTCCGATGCAACTTTTATCGAAGGCTTCGGGCTTTCGAGGGCAACTTTTTATGGCGACGGCGAATGGCCCTATCATTCCAGATGGCTGCTAATCGGTTGCCAAATTGGAGACAGCACTTATGGTGAAATAGTTGGGGTTAAACGGTCACAAAATGTGTCTCAAGCCTTTCGTCTGAATCAGAATTATCCCAATCCTTTTAATTCAACCACTATCATCAGATTTTCTCTCCGGGAAGCAGATGAGATTCAGCTCTCGATTCTAAATGTTCGTGGCCAAAAAGTTGCAGAATTGCTTTGCGACTATCTTACTTCCGGGGAATATGAGGTTGCCTGGGAAGCAAATGAGGTTGCTTCCGGGGTTTACTTTTGTCAGCTTAAAAGCAATAATTACGTATCCACAAAAAAGATGCTGCTTTTAAGGTAGCGATATAACCGGCAGCAGGAGCGGATCTCCAGCGCGCGACGTTAAACCGGGTAAATGAGGAATTTGGTCGATGGATAACTATGTCCCATTTGTTTTGATTCCTTTCATCTGCTGGGGCGTTTTACATTACCTGAAGAAGAAAAATCGCCTTTCATCGCTGACCAAAAGAATGCTTTTTATTGGCATTACCGCGTTCTTTATCACGGAATTAGGCCGAAGTTTTTACAGGCCGTATATTTATAAAAATGCCATTCAGGATTTTCATATCGCAGACACCATTGGAAATTCATTTGGGACGATTACCGCTATCTTTATGATCTTAACTTTGTCGGGAAAAGGAACAAAAGCAGACTGGCGATTGGTTCTCCTGATAATTGTGGGATTGCTATTTTATGAGTTTCTGAATCTTACCGGCAGGCACTCAGTGGATGTAAATGATTTGATTGCAACGGTTTTGTTCGGAGCCCTTTCGTCAATCATTTATTACTTTTTGTTAAGGAAACACGGGAACCCGGTCTAACGGGCGTTTGGCGTTAATCATCACTGTTTGGCCGCCGGTCGGGAAAAGGCGACCCTGAAAGCAGGTTTTGGATCAATCAACCGCCGCGCTAAACGGCATAGGCCGCTCAAATGCGCGGCATTCTAATGTGCTGTCAGAAATTCACAGGTAACAGGAGGGGCATAATGCGAAATCTCATTCTATTGAGTTTGGTCTTTTACTTAACAGTGCCATTCAAGGCACAGTCGCAGAATCAGTATTGGGGAAATCCATTAATTGAAATTGGCCTGAGCCAAAACACCTTGCTTGCGGCTGATAATTACCTTGGCAACTCGGCAATTCGCGAGGACACCTTCTTGAAATTTAGTGGAAAGCTGGGGACCTCATACCATCTTTTTCAATCCCTGAATTGCTTGTTTTTTACCGGCTATTCAGAATTTGGGGGAAAGCAAAAACTTAACAATAACTACCGGGATGAGTTCACGTTCAGAGCTTGGGAATTGGGCATAATACCTCATCTAAAATCCGGCTTTTTGAGTGCCGGTTTTGGTGTGAAGTATAATTATCATCTCAAAATGACGGGTAAGTGGTGGGGCTCAGTCAATCAATCCCCCGGAACTGATGGCGAATTTGAGGAAAGAGATATTGACCAGTGGTACAAGAAAGGTTCTTTTGATCTTGGGTGGCGGATGAGCGCAAAAAAGGCACATGTGCTGATTTCATTTGAATACTGGAAAACTCTGGGGGATTTGGAAAAGGACGATCTTGACAAATATGTGGATTTTTCACAATTTAATTTCCGTTTCTTAATGGGTTATCAGTTCTAAAAGGGAGAACCACGGTACCTGATAACCAGGGTCTGTTGACAATTCGCAAATTTGGATGATCATCAACCCGCCCCCGGCAATAAGACTTCAAGGGTTTATATGATTGAAAATCAACTGGATCGCGTTCGCAAAATTTGATTTTGCTTTCCGGAGACTTTTGAGAAACTTTCCCATGAGACCCACCGTTTTTTTTGCCTGGAAAAAGGCGACACCAGAAATCAATTGAGAAGAGGAATGAAAATGACCCAGGTTCGGGTTGAAGGCTTCACCATCTCGTTGGACGGCTATGGCGCCGGCCCGGCTCAGGACATTAACAATCCCCTTGGCCTTGGCGGGACCGATTTACATCAGTGGCTGGTCTCCACGCGCACTTTCCAACGGGCGCTTTTTGGCAAGGATGACGGTACCACCGGCATCGATGACGAATTTGCCTCCCGGGGCTTCGAAAATTTCGGCGCCTGGATTCTCGGAAGAAATATGTTTGGGCCAATTCGGGGCGCCTGGCCGGATATGCAGTGGAAAGGCTGGTGGGGGGAGAATCCGCCGTATCATGTGCCGGTTTTTGTGTTGACCCATTATGCCCGCCCGCCTGTCGAAATGGAAGGCGGAACGACCTTTCATTTTATCACCGGTGGTGTTGGCGAGGCGATCGACCGGGCTCGCGAGGTAGCGGCGGGCAAGGATGTGCGTATTGGTGGAGGGGCGAATACCATCCAGCAATTTCTTCGCGAAGGCCTTATCGATGAGATGCACCTCGCTATTTCGCCGGTCCTGCTTGGTCGCGGAGAGCGACTTTTTGAGGGCGTCGACATGCGGGATCTGGGATACCAATGCGTTAAACAGGTGGCATCAGAGAAAGCCACCCATCTGATCCTTCGCCGTGAGCTGCGCACAGAAGCCCGGTAAATGAATTCGAGGATGTAACATTGCAAATTGTTCCACTACGACAGGAGTATAAAAATGCCGGATACGGATAAGGTGAAAGGTCCCGCTTCCTATTTTCCCTCAATCGAGAAAAAATACGGCTTCCCGGTGACGCACTGGTTTGATTTACTTAAACAGCAGAAAAACCTGAAACATATGGAAATGGTTTCCTGGTTAAAGGAGGAACATCAAATTGGGCATGGCCACGCCAGTGCCCTCGTAGCTTATTTTAGAAAACAAGAGGGCATCTAGAAACGTCAATCCCCATCACCAGGCACCGGGCCGGTAAGGTGGGGAAAGGCGGGTTCCTCCCCAAACACAGGATTAAACAGGGCAGGTCTTGAACCGCCTTTGAGGAAAATTTTATGATACCGGATTTTGATGCGGCAATTCAGGCCCATTTTGACGCGATTTCCAATCGTGATCTGGAGGCGTTCAAATCCCACCTTACCGGTAGGGAAACCCTCTACACCATCGTTCAAAACGGATACGCCTTTAAAACCCCCGCAGAATTGGTCTCCATTCACCAGGAGTGGTTTAAAGATCCCCACTGGACCTGGGAAGGAACGGTTGTCCACAAAGTAGTAGGGGAGGACATGGCCATGGCTTTGGTAAAATACGATTATCGCCCAAAGCCGGAAGATGAAAAGCTGGAAACCTGGCTGCTGTACGTTTTTGCCCTGGAAGAGGGCGAATGGCGAATCGTTCATGACCACAATACCGCCCTCGATTTCCCGGCCTTTGCTCAGGCAATGTCCGGCGGCAGTTGATTAAACCGGAATTCCCCTTTTTCCTTTGCTAAACGGATCTTCGGAAAAACCGAAAATCCGCCTGAAATAGAGAGAAGATTGATGAAATTCGCCATCCTGTTTTTTATTCCCGCCATGTTGCTGGCAGGGTGTTCGCAAGATGCCGGCGACAGGAGGGAGATTGCCCAGGGCAGCCCTGTTGAGATTGACGGCATCATCAGTATTAATGAGTGGCAAGATGCTCCTTCCTATCGCTTTGAGCAGAATGATTTTGCTCAGGCAACCGTTTTTGTTAAGCATGACGGCAAAAATCTGCTCCTGCGCTTTTCCTATCAAAACCCCCAGGACAGCACGATGATTTGTCCGGAATTTTTTATCGATACCCGGCGAAATAAAGGTCAGGCCTGGGCTGAAGACGATTATTGGTTTCATGTTTCTGCGCAGGATTGTTATGCGATCGGCAAACGGGAGGATTATTCCCGATGCGAGGTTTCCGCAAAGGATTGGTCCGCCTACCCCAATTACCCCCTTGGCAACCAATATCGGAAAATCGAGGAATTCGAAGTGGCCGTTCCTCTCGAATTTTTGAACCTCAAAGTGGGGCAAAAAATCGGGCTTTGTTTTTCGTTGTCGATTTATCCGGGAGAACATCGGCTAAACTTTCCGGAAGGGGCGTATGAAGATATTCCCGAGAGCTGGATGGAACTGACCCTGCGTTAAGGCGTGTTGATCCTGGGGTTTTATTATTGGCAAGCGTCCCGGAGCGGACTTACCGAGTTCCTGTGGTGGAGCGTCTTCGGTCGAGGTTCGGTGATCATTTTTCTGACTGCCTTTGTCCTGATGGGATTTGCCAAACCGATTCTGATCCTGTTTGGGGCAGTCGATCTCGTCGCTGCTTTGTGGACGGCGGTGGCCCTGCGTTCCGCCGGGAAAGGCTAACAACAACCATTTTTTGTGAAGGAGCTTAATAGTGGCAAAAAACCGAGTTTATGCAATGAGTCTGGCCAGTGTATACCCCCATTACGTCACCAAAGCAGAAAAAAAGGGGCGAACCCAAGCGGAAGTCGACGAAATAATCCGTTGGCTAACCGGCTACAGCCAGGAAGAGCTGGAAGCTATTCTGGAAAAGCGAACCGACCTGGAGACCATTTTTGCGGAAGCCCCCCGGCTCAACCCCTCTCGCGCTTTAATTAAGGGGGTGGTCTGTGGCATCCGGGTGGAAGATATCGAGGAACCCCTCATGCGGGAAATCCGCTATATGGATAAGCTGATTGACGAGTTGGCCAAAGGCAAGGCAATGGAGAAAATTCTGCGCAAGGCATAATCTCCAGGAGAGTAACCCTGAAATTCTGGTAAACTGGAACCTGATTTTGTAACTGGAGAGGATTGAGTATGAGAAAGCTAATTGCACTCGAATTCGTGACCCTCGATGGGGTTATTCAGGCCGGAGGGGGACCGGAGGAGGATACCAGCGGCGGTTTCGAATACGGCGGATGGGTGGCGCCGTTTTCCGATGAGGCGGTCGGCGCCATAATCAACCGCCAGATGAACCTGCCGTTTGATTTGTTATTAGGCCGCAAAACCTTTGACATCTGGGCCCCTTACTGGCCCAAACACCACGAGGTATGGCCGGCGGTCAATACCGCAACCAAATATGTCGCCTCCAATACCCTTACCGCCCACGACTGGCAACCGACGGTTTTTCTGAATGGGGACATCGCCGCAAAAACCTCCGAGCTCAAACAACAGTCAGGTCCGGATCTACACCTTTACGGCAGCGCTGATCTCCTGCAGACCCTCATGAAACACGATTTGGTGGATGAATTCTGGCTGAAAATATTTCCGATTACCCTGGGAAGTGGCAAGCGGTTGTTTACTGAGGGAACCATCCCCGCAGCGTTTAAGGTGACGGAAAGCCTGGTTTCTCCATCGGGCATTATCGTAGCGAATTATCAGCGGGATGGGGCGGTTAAAACCGGGAGTTTTTAGGTTCTCTGAGGTTAAGGACCTTTACCCGCTTAACAGACCACTCGCCTTTTGGCGGAGGAGCGACAGGTGTCCGACAATAAATCCCAACTCACCCAAGAAATCCTGGAAACGTACGACAAAATTTGCGATGCCTTTTCCAGGCTCGATATTGATGTGGTTTTGCGCTACTTTTCAGACAGCCCGGAGATGACCAAAATAAGCCGGGGCCAAAAACTGCGCGGCAAAAAGGAACTGGCGGAATACTGGGGCAGGCGTCTGGGGCAGGCTTCGGATCTTCGTATTACTATTGAAAATGTCGAGGTGTTTCCCATCGATGCCGGGCATGTCTGGGCTACTGCCGATGAGTCTGTTGCGATTGCCGGCCAGGTGCAAAAAGCGGTGGTTTCCAACATTTTTGTCCGAAGCGGTGCGGGGTGGAAAATCCTGCTCGACCACACCACTTACCTTAACTCCGATTAAGTCGTCAGACCACCTCGCTACGGTGGATAAACGTTCGAGGAGGATCGCTGTGAAACCGATTTTTTGCCTTCTGTTGCTGGGGCTAACGGTAGCCTGCAGAAGAGACCCCAATTCTATCGGGGCCAAACCAATTCCCAATTATGGCTGGTCCCTGCGAAGCGATCTTCAGGACAATATTCAGTATTACGCGGTCCATTTTGCGGATAAAAAGACCGGTTGGCTGGTCGGCAGTTCCGGTACGATCAAAAGTTCCACAGATGGTGGAGAGACCTGGGTTTCCCAAACCAGTGGGGTGCAATCAACCTTATGGGAAATTCAATTTACCAATGGCCGGAACGGTTGGAGTTGCGGTCATGACAATAGCTTCCTCAGGACCACCGACGGTGGGGAGAACTGGGATAAAATTGAAGTGCCGAACGCATCACCTGGGATTTTTGTGGGGATGGCCTTTGCAGATGCAAATAACGGATGGCTTTCCAACAACCAGGGTGAGTTGCTGAAGACAACTGACGGTGGGCTAAACTGGCAAATTGCCAAGCGGGATAATCCCTACGGGGCCCGTTTGAGCATTTTTGATGAAAATACCGTTTATGCTTTTAGCGGCAAATTGTACCGAACCTATGACGGCGGGGCAACCTGGGATAGCCTGGAGGTGCCCTTTTTGCATGATTATAGTTTCTGGGTGATGTCCTTTCCCGATCCCGATCATGGATTTTTACCTACCATCAATGGCACGGGGGGAACTATTCTGACCGAATACCCGGTTTTGATAACCCGGGATGGCGGGAATTCCTGGTTTAGTTCGGATTCTCTGAGGGACGGAAACCTGGGATTTACCGCGATGTTTTTTAGTGACGACCAAAACGGCTGGGTGGCCGGCAATGGGATTTACGGAACCCAGGATGGCGGCGCCAGTTGGGAAATGCAATATTCGGGGATTATTGCCCCGCGGGATATGGATTTTATCGACCAAACCCTCGGATGGCTGTTAACCCGTGATGGCCGGGTGTACCAATACGGCGAGCAATAAACCATTTTCCAGAGGAAAATTATATGTCCGAAATCAGATTGCGTCCGGCCACAATTGAAGACCTTGAGCTGCTGCGGTTCTGGGATGAACAAGATCATGTTGTGGCCAGCGATCCCAATGACGATTGGCAGTGGGAAACGGAACTGCTGCGAAA
>JAGRBF010000184.1:0-3567 GCA_020434205.1 Calditrichota bacterium
GCCTTGGTCTTGATGGTTGAAAATTTACGTGACTACATGGTTTGCGCCTCAGGCGGGTGTCGAGGTATCGGCGTGTCGGGGTAATGATAGATTGACATGCCAGTTTTTACGCCCACACACCCACACTTCGACACTCCCATACATTTTTAGCCGTTTCGCCAATCACCCATTAATCTTGTTGCGCAGAAACCAGCGCATACATTTATGGGCAATGTCTACCGGCTCACAGAACATCATGGGGCATCCCCCCACAATAGGGTCGAGATCCCACTGCCGGCAAGCTTCCAGGGCTTCCGCGGAGACGCTCCCCTCCCCGAAGGAGCGGTGGAACCAAACATTTTTGATCCCGGCCTCACCACATTGTCGGACAATTTCCGAAGAAATTTTGGGATGCGTGGCAATCACAACCCCGTCCGGCTTTTCGGGAACCAGGGCCAGATTGGGATAACACACCTCCCCTTCCACGGCATCGGCGTTGGGATTAATGGCAAAAACATCATACCCGCTTCCCCTCAGCTTTTTAAAAATGGCGTTGGCCGGCTGTTGGGGATTCCGGGAAACGCCAGCAACCGCCAGGCATTTGCCAGCCAGAAAGGCGGCAATTTTTTCGGGAACGGCAGCCATCAGCAACCTCCTTTATGTCGGAAACTGATCTGTTTAAACACAGGCTTCCGGCCTACCCGAGCTGTCTATACAAGCTCTTCAATCTACGCAAAAGACATCCCTAAAATGCAAATAAAACATTGGCTTTTCAATTTTTCAATTTTTATTGTATAGACAGCTTTAAGAAACCTTTTTCCGGTAGGTACCCATGAAATATCAGCGCATTCAACAACAGCTTCTCTCCGAAATCCTCACCGGGGCCTATCAAAACGACGCGGACTTTCCCTCGGAAAACGCCTTAACCCGGCGTTTTGGGGTCAGCCGGATGACCGCCCGGCGCGCTCTGGACGAACTGAGCAAAGCCGGTTACATCACCCGCATTCCCGGCAAGGGCACCATGCTCAACAAGCCGGTGTTCGGGCAAGGTTTTTTTGCCGTCAAACCCTTTCACGAGTATGCGCTGGAGCGGGGCGCCAGGGCCTCCACCAAACTGCTGACCGCCAAAAACTGCCTGCTTTCTCCCCGGGGAGAGGCTCGTTTGGGAGACAGCAAAGCCATTTTTGTCCATCGCCTCCGCTCCCTGGACGGGGAAGTGGTTCAGGAAGAAAAACGCTATCTTCGCCAGGACCTCTGCGCCCGGATCCTCAAGGAAGATCTGGAAAAAATCAGCATCCACGATTTCCTGGTGCATAAACTCCGCCTGCCCCTTACCCGGGTTTGGCAGACCCTGGAGGCCGTGGTTCTCGACGAAAAACAGGCCACTCTGCTGCAATCCACCCCGGGATCTCCGGCATTTAAAATGGAGCGGGTCACCTATTCCCGTGAGGAGCCGGTTACCTGGGTTCACTACCTGATGCGCGGGGATCGCTACCGCTTCGAAAACAGCTTTTCCCCCCAATTTCCCTTTCCGGAGGAGAAAAAAACATGATGACCAAACGCCTGGCCCCACCGGCCTGGATTTTTTCGCATCGCAACGACCCCAACGACCGGCGCCTGGAGGATTGCCTGAGCCAGCAGGCGGCCGATTATGCCGGGGCAAACATCGTTTTGCTGGGTTATCCCGAGGATGAAGGGGTGCGGCGCAACAAAGGTCGCACCGGTGCCGCTCAGGCGCCGGACGCCATTCGTCAGCAGCTTTACAAACTGGTGGTTCCCGAACATTTTGCCCCGGCCCTCTTCGACCTGGGCAACACCTACGGAGACGGATCGCTGGAAGAAGTGCACCGCCGCCATCAGGATATTGTTGAGGCGGTGCTCCGGGACGGCAAGGTTTTGATAACCCTGGGGGGCGGCAACGACCTGTCCTATCCCGACTGCGCGGGCCTGGCGGCGGTGGAAAGCGATTTGCTGGCGTTCAACATCGACGCCCATTTCGACGTGCGAACCGACCAGCCCCGCAACAGCGGCACCCCCTACCGGCAGTTGCTTGAGGAAAAACTCCTGTTGCCGGAAAATTTCGCAGAGATCGCCTACGAACCGTTTGCCGCTTCGGAAACCTACCTCCGTTTTCTGCGCGAAGCCGGGGTGCAATGCACCCCGCGCGAGGTGGTCCAGCGCGAGGGCATCGCCGTGGCCTGCCATCCTCAGCTGGCCAAAGAGGTCCGGGCGATCTTTTGGGGCCTGGACATGGATGTCGCCAATGGCGCCATCGCACCCGGGGTAAGCGCCGTCAATCCGGGCGGTCTGGGCTACCAGGACCTGATCGACCTGTCCCGGCTGGCGGGAAGCGACCCGCGCACCCGTATTTTCGAAATCACCGAGGTAAATCCGGAATACGACACCGATGCCCGAACCTGCCGGCTGGCGGCTATGGTTATCTGGCACTTTCTGGATGCCTTCAACACCCAATTCAAGGAGATCAACCGTGTCTAAAGCCCCGGTTATTCACGCACCTACCGGCTCCCGGAAAACCGCCAAAGGCTGGATCCAGGAGGCCGCCAAACGCATGCTGATGAACAATATTGATCCGGCCAATGCCGAAAAACCGGAAGAATTGATCGTCTACGGCGGGCGGGGCAAAGCAGCCCGCAACTGGGAGGCCTTCCACAATATCATCGCCACCCTGGATCGTCTGGAGAACGACGAGACCCTGCTCATCCAATCCGGCAAACCGGTGGGGGTTTTCCGGACTTTCCCCCACTCCCCCAGGGTGATTATCGCCAACAGCAATCTGGTGGGCAACTGGGCCAACTGGGACGAATTTGAGCGGCTGGACAAACTGGGGCTGATGATGTACGGCCAGATGACCGCCGGCAGTTGGATCTACATCGGCACCCAGGGCATCCTGCAGGGCACCTTCGAGACCTTTGCCGCGGCGGCCCGCAAACATTTCGACGGCTCGCTGAAGGGCACCATTACCGTTACCGCCGGCCTGGGAGGCATGGGCGGAGCCCAACCGCTGGCGGTTACCCTCAACGGCGGGGTGGTCATCGCGGTGGAAATCGATCCGGAACGCATCAAACGGCGTATCGACACCGCCTATCTGGACACCTGGACCCGGGATCTGGACGACGCCTTGCGCCAGGCGGAAGCCGCCAAAAAGGCGGGCAAACCCCTGAGCATCGGCCTGTTGGGAAACGCCGCCGAGGCCCTTCCCGCCATGGTGAGGCGCGGCTTTATCCCCGAACTGGTTACCGATCAGACCAGCGCCCACGACCCCCTGGTGGGCTACATCCCCCTTACCTCTCCCGACGAAGATCCGGATGAGCTGCGCAAAGCAGATCTGGCCGGGTACAAGGAGCGGGTTTTTGAGGCCATGGCCATCCACTGCCGGGCGATCGTGGACATGCAAAAGCAGGGAGCGGTGGCCTTCGACTATGGCAACAACCTGCGCGCCATGGCCAAAATCGGCGGTTTTGAGGACGCCTTTGCCTATCCCGGTTTTGTGCCCGCCTTTATCCGCGATCAGTTTTGCGAGGGGCGGGGGCCTTTCCGCTGGGTGGCCCTTTCCGGCAACCCGGAGGA
>JAGRBF010000184.1:3725-16425 GCA_020434205.1 Calditrichota bacterium
TGCTTTTCAACGAGATGGTGCGCAGCGGAGAGCTTCAGGCCCCCATCGTGATCGGCCGGGACCATCTGGACAGCGGCAGCGTGGCCAGCCCCTACCGGGAAACGGAGGCCATGCGGGATACCAGTGATGCGGTGGCCGACTGGCCGATTCTCAATTTCGCCCTTAACGCCGTTTCCGGAGCCGGATGGGTCAGCTTCCATCACGGTGGCGGGGTGGGCATGGGCTACAGCCTGCACGCCGGACAGGTCAGCGTGGCGGACGGCAGCGAGGAAGCGGCGGAACGCCTCAGCCGCCTGCTGGTCAACGATCCCGGCACCGGGGTGATGCGCCACGCCGACGCCGGTTATCCCGAGGCGCTGGACGTGGCCCGCCAACGCGGCCTGGACATACCGGGACTGGAGCAAAAATGAGGTTCTTGTTCAAGGATATCAGCGAAGTTTACACCCCCTTGCAACGGATTGGCGAGGCGGCCATGGCGGTGGAGGAGGGAATTATCCGGTGGATCGGCGCCGCGGATGATCTGCCGGAAACCTACCGGAACTGGCCTGGTATTTCGCTGGGCAACAGAGGCATTTTACCGGGTTTGATCGATTGCCACACCCATCTGGTGTGGGGCGGCAACCGCCTGGACGAGTATACCCGGCGGGCCCGGGGGGAATCCTACGAGGAAATCCTGGAGGCGGGCGGGGGCATTTACAACACCGTTATGGCCACCCGGGCAGCCAGCGAGGACCAGCTTTTTTCCCTGGCCCTGGAACGCGCCCATCATTTTTTGCAGGAGGGGGTTACCACCTTGGAGGTTAAGTCCGGGTATGGGCTGGAACCGGAGGCGGAGCTGAAGATGCTGCGGGTTGTAAAACGCCTGGACCAGCATTTCCGGCAGCGTTTTTTCCCAACCCTGCTGGCCCATGTGGTGCCCAGGGAGTGGGACCGCGTGGATTATCTGCGCATGTTTTGCAATGAGCTGATCCCCACCGTGGCCCGGGAGAACCTGGCCACCGCGGTCGACGTTTTCTGTGATCGCGGGGCCTTTAGCATTGCCGAAACCCGCAAAATTTTCGAGGCCGCTCTGGACAGCGGTCTGGCGATCAAAGCTCATGCCGAACAATTAACCCATAGCGGGGCAACCCGCCTGGTAGCCGAGATGAAGGGGCTCTCCGCCGACCACCTGGAGCAAACCACTGCGGACGACTGGCGGGCCCTGGCCCTTCACGGCACGGTCGGCACCATTCTGCCCGGGGCAACGGTTATCCTGCGCAAGGCATTTCCCGATTTGGGGGCCATGCGGGATGCCGGGGTAGCCCTGGCCGTGGCAACCGACCACAACCCGGGCAGCAGCCATCTCTATAGCCTGATGTTGTGTTTGCAGTTGGCCTCCGCCCTGGGGGGACTTTCGGTGGAAGAAGCCCTGGCCAGCGGAACGGCAACTGCCGGGCGAGCTCTGGGACGCCCGGAATTGGGCAACCTCAAGGTGGCTTCTCCGGCGGATTTTGTGGTCGTGGACGGCCCGGATGCGCTCAGCCCCTTTTATCACTGGGGCAAAAATTGCATTAAGCAAGTTTATGTTGGCGGAGATTTGGCCTGGCGGGTCGGATAAAAAAGAAGCCGCCAGGGCATCCTTACCCGGGCCGTCCCCAACCATCCAATCGAAGGGGATTTTGGGTCCCCTTCTCCTCGGAAAAATTTCAATTATTGGCTTTCGCCTTGCTCCAGCAGGTCCACCACCAGCTTTAGCAATTCGTATCCCTCGAAGGGTTTGGCCATGGTGGCGTTGGCACCAAGATGACTGGCCATCTGCAAATATGTCTTATCCTGCACCCCCGTAATCGCCACAATCGGAGTTTGGTTTCCCTCCCGGCGCAGCATGCGGATGGTACCCAATCCCTCCTGCCCGGGCAAAATGATATCGATGATGATCAGGTCTATATCAATCGTCGAAAGAAAACCCAACCCCACCTCGGCACTGGGCGCTTGTACGGTCTTGTAACCTGCGCCAGTCAGCAGTCTGGCAATGGTTTTGCGGATATTTTCCTCATCCTCGATAATCAGAATTTTTTTCATTGACGCAGAGTCCCTTTTGGCGAAAAATCCGTTTGGTAATACCGGCGGACCGGGAATTGCGGCCCCGACCGGCCTTTTCCTTTCGGATCGTTGACATGGATACTTTGGACTTCTCCTAAAGGCTGTTTAAGACGTTGTTCAGATTGGTAATCGTGGTCGGGGTTGGAATTTCAAAAGTTTTGCTAAAACGCTGGATACCCCGAACGGCCGGAATAAGATGGTCGGAGCCGGTCAGCATGATAACGGGCAGATCCGGTTTATGCCGGGCCAACTCTTCCAGAGAAAGGTGGTGATCCTTATGCGCCGGCCCGGTATTGTCCAGGATGAGCAGATCCAGCTCGTCGGCCAGGTTGCGAACTTCGGCGGCGGCGTTGCCATTGGCCTTCATGTGGATCAGCCGGTAATTAAAGACCCGCAGCAGCCCCCGCAGCAGGGTCTGTTTTTTGCCGCTCAGATCCAGAAACAGGGCCGTTTTATCTTTGCCGTCCCGGTCGGGTGCGGTGGCAATTTCCCCGTCCCGCACCGGCAAAAAAACCGAAAAAGTGCTTCCCAGTCCTTCGGTGCTTTCCAGGGTTATCTCACCCTGATGGGCCTGCACAGCGTTGCGCACCACCGCCAACCCCAAACCGCGGCCTTTGCCTTTGCCCTTGGTGGAGAAAAAGGGCATGTAAACCTTTTCCATCTGCTCCTTGCTCATACCGACCCCGCTGTCTCCCACCACCAGCTCAACCCAGCGACCTGCGGCATAGGGGGATTGGGAAAATCGTGAGGAGAGGTTCTCATGAAGTCGGGAAGAAATCCACATCTCCCCACCGGAGGGCATGGCGTCTCTGGCATTTAGAGCCAGATTCATGATCATCTGCAGCAGTTGGGTGGGGTCGGCGTAGATGCCCGGCAAGGTTTCGTCCAGGTCGAGGCGAACCACCATGTTGGCGGGAAATTCGGTCCGGAACATTTCCAGAAATTCGTAAACGGCCTGGTTGAGGTTCACTTCTTCAAAAAGGCCTTTTTCCCGATGACCGTATTGGGAAAGGCGGCGGATCAGGTCCCGGGCTTTGAGGGCGGTTTCCCTGAGATTGTTAAACAACTGACCGTTTTCGGACTCGATTTCATTAATATCAATGCCCAGTTCGGAGGAGGAAAGCATGACGGTCAGCAGATTATTGAAATCGTGAGCAATCCCGCGGGTCAGCAAACTGATGGTTTCCTCTTTTTCCGAGGTCAACTCTTCCAGCTGTTTTTTGAGCAGCGCTTCTTCGGCAGCCTTGCGTTTGCTGATGTCCCGGGCGATTAGCAGCAGGTGGGGTCCGCCGTTCCAGTCGATATGGCAGATGCTGACCTCCACCGGGAAATACACCTTGTTGTTTTTACGGAACAGACATTCGGTGCGAAACGGTTTGGCGAGGGGGAGTTTTTCCAGAAGCTCCCTTATTTTGGAGATGTGGCCCTGAGCCAGAAAATCTTCGACGTCTTTTCCGATAAGCTCTTCTTTGCTGCACAGCAGTTTATCGCAGGCGGCCAGATTGTTTTCCACCACGCGCCCGTGGCCATTGATAATCAGCATGGCATCCGGGGCCCCGTCCAGCATCTGGCGGAGGCGTTTTTCACTTTCCACAAAGGCGCTTTGAGCGGATTTTTCGGTAACGATATCCCGAAAGGCCAGAACTGCGCCGCGAAGCCCGCCCTCCCGGAAGCAGGGGGTAATCCGGACGGAATAGATGCTCATCAGGCGAAAGGGGCCGGTTCCCCGGACTTCAAAATCCCGGTAGACGCCGCTTTGCAAGGCGTCCAGAAAGTAAAAGCGAAAGCGTTTCCGATCGCTCTCGGCGAGGAGGTCAAAGAATGAGGTGCCGATCAGGTCGATCGCTTCCATTCCGGGGATGGCCCGGTTAATGGCCTCAATTTGTCCTTCGTTATCGATCAGGATAACCAAATCCCGGGCATGCTCGGCGAGCACCTGCCAGGTGTTCGGTTTTTCCGAAAAATTATGGTTAATTTCACGCATACTGTTACGACCCACTTCTGTTAATTGACACATCATACCTGCGCTCCATGTCGTTCGCTCCCCTATTAAACACAAAAAGGATGCCAAAACTTAAGCGCAAGTCATAAATCATCTATAAACAATGGTTTAACAGTTCAAACAGTCTCCCGTTTTCACCGCCCGGGAAAACGAAATATCGTATAAAACGAAATATCGTCCCCAAATCGGGCTTTTTTTGATGAAAACGATTACATGCCTGAAAGATGAAGGCTAAGGCACTGTGAGGGCATTTTCGGGGGGGGGACAGGGGGAGAAAAACAATCAAATTGTTCAGATCTTCTTAAACCCGTTCAAAAAATTGAACTTCATTTTCTAAAGGGGTTTATGCCGTTTTTTGCGCCGGATATCGGAGAGCATCACCCTGAGCCGGTCATTCGACCGCCTTGACATCACGGTGCGTTTTGAGATTTTGACTGGATCAGGCAATGGCCCCCGCACAAAAAAGAGACTTACTCCGGCTTACGGATGCCCAGCTTTTGCATGCGGGAGCGCAGGGTATTCTTGTGAAGTCCCAGAATGGAAGCAGCGCCCCTGTCCCCGGCAATCACCCAATTGGTGGACTCCAGAACGCTGATAATATAAGTCCGCTCAACCTCCTCCAGGGTGCCGTCCAGGTGCAGATGGGCCTCACCGGCGGTTTGCTCCAGGTCCAGTTCCCGGAGGGTCAGGGTTTCCGAGCGGCAGGAGATCAAGGCCCGTTCGATGACGTTCTCCAACTCGCGGATATTTCCCGGCCAGGGGTAATTTTTTAGCGCTTCCAGGGCCGGCGCGGCGATCTGAACCACGCTTTTGCCCAGTTTGGGGTTGTATTTG
Organism: Calditrichota bacterium; assembly: GCA_020434205.1. Lineage (GTDB taxonomy): Bacteria > Calditrichota > Calditrichia > RBG-13-44-9 > J075 > JAGRBF01. Next base: position 8,644 of record JAGRBF010000184.1, read on the forward strand.
GAAATGAAGTGATGGATCAGCTGGGACAAATCCTCCTTGCGCTCCCGTAGCGGCGGCAGGGCAATGGGAAAAACGTTGAGGCGATAATAGAGATCCTCCCGAAAGCGGTTTTCGGCAATCTCCCGGCTGAGGTCCCGGTTGGTGGCGGCAATCACCCTTACGTCTACCCGAATCGGCTTTTCCCCGCCGATCCGCTCGATCTCGTTTTCCTGCAGGGCCCGCAGGATCTTGGCCTGCAGTTCGATGGGCAACTCTCCGATTTCATCCAGAAAAAGGCTTCCCCCGCTGGCCAGCTCAAACTTACCCAGCCGCCGGGCGTTGGCGCCGGTAAAGGCCCCTTTTTCGTGTCCAAACAGTTCGCTTTCGATTAAATTGGCCGGCAGAGAAGCACAATTCACTTTTACCAGGGTGCGACCACTTCTGGGACTCAGGTTGTGAATTGCCCGGGCCACCAGTTCCTTGCCGGTGCCGGTTTCCCCGGTAATCAAAACCGTGGTATCCGCTCCCGCCACCTGCTCAATGCGAACCAGCACATCCCGGATCGCCTTGCTGTTGCCCACGATTTCCTCAAAATTGTGTTCCAGGCGGATTTCTTCCTGCAGGTAGACGTTTTCCGCCTCCAGCCTTTCCTTGAGGGCCTGCAGTTCGCGATTGGCCTCCTCCAGCGCCAGACGGCTTTTGTGGCGCTCGGTAATATCCTTGACGATGGTCAGCATGCAGGCATGGTTATCAAAGGCAACCGGTTCCGCGGAAAGCAACACGGAGATAATCTCCCCGTCCTTCCGCCTCAATCGGGCTTCCAGATTGCGAACCCCGCCATCCCTGCGGACGATTTCATAATACTTTTCGCGATCCCGAATGTCCGGCCACATGTTCAATTCCAGGACCGTTTTACCCAATGCTTCTTCCCGGTCAAATCCCAACACATTCTCAAAAGCCTGGTTAACCTCCAGCAATTGGCCATCCGGAATGTTGGTAATCACGATTACATCCGGACTGGCCTGAAAAGCTTTGTTAAACCTTTCCTCAGACAGCCTGAGCGCGTTTTTGGCCTCCTGGCGTTCGGTGATATCCTTCATGATAAACAGAAGGCCCTTCTGCCCGGAGAAAGTGATCGGTTCCGCGGAAAGCAGGACAAACCGGATCCCGCCGGATTTGACGCGCATCTGGATTTCAAAATTGCGCACCCGCTTTTCCTTCTGCAGGATTTCGATGTAGGTGGCCCGATCCTCAAGATTGACCCACAGACCGAGTTCCAGCGGGGTTTTGCCCAGCGCTTCCTCACGGGTATAGCCGGTTCCCAGCTCAAATGCTTCGTTGACCTCCAGTAAGAGAGGATGGGGAATGGCGTTGATGCCGATCATATCCGGGCTGGCCTGAAAGGCGCTGGCAAAGCGCTGCTCGGATATCCGCAGTTCCTGCTCCGCCTGCTTTCGTTCCGCAATCTCTTTTTCCAACTGGCGATTGCGCTTTTGAATCAGGTAGGAGCGATACTGGATGGCCCCGATAATCAAGCTGCCCGACAGCAGAAGTGCCAGGAGCCGGAACCACACCCGTTTCCAGAAAGGCGCTTCCACATAAACCCGGACGGAAACCCCGTTCTCGTTCCAAACCCCGTCGCGATTGGCCGCCTTTACCCGAAAAATATACGTTCCGGGATCCAGATTGGTATAAGTGGCAACCCGGCGGTTTCCGGAATACACCCAGTCCCGATCGAAACCTTCCATCTTATAGGCAAAGCGGTTTTTCTGGGGCGCGGCAAAATCCAGAGCGGCAAATTCAAACGAAAAAAAGGTGTGGTAATAAGCCAGGTGAACTTCCCGGGCCTCGGTAATACTTTTGCTGAGAATGGGGGTATCATCCCCTGCCGACCATTTTTCCCCAACCTCAACCGATTTGTTGAACACCATAAATTCGGTCAGCACCACCTTGGGGGGCGGGATATATTGATCGGTTCCCTCCGGCATAAAGGCATTAAATCCGTTGATCCCCCCAAAATACATGGTCCCGTTTTTACCTTTAAAGAAGGCATTTCGATTGAATTCATTGTTCTGCAAACCATCATAGGCATCGTAGTTGCGAAAAATTTCCCGCTCCGGATCGAAACAGGAAAGGCCTCGGTTGGTACTCATCCAAAGCGCGCCCTGCCCATCTTCCAGAATTCCGTAAACCTGGTCGTTGGGCAGCCCATCCTCGGTGGTGTAACGAATAAAGCGCACGTTGTCCGGGGTAGGCTTTTCGCCCTTTGGCATCAAAACCCGGTTTAAACCAAGGGCGGTAGCCACCCAAATGCGCCCTTTGCTATCCTGCAGGACATCAAAAACTGCATCGGAGCTGATGCTGCTGTCGGAATTGGAGAAGTGGAAAAAACGGGTAAAAAGCCCGGTGGAGGTATCGAACAAATTCAGCCCCTGAGCGGTTCCAACCCAAAGAATCCCGGGGATCCCCGGTGCTTCGTACACCCGCCAGACAAAGTTGTTGCTGAGGCTGTTGGGATTATTGGACTGGCTCTCGAAAGAGCTGACGGTAATCCTGTTCAGATCCGGATTGGTGGGAGATTCGAAAACGACCTTATGCAATCCGGTACTGGTTCCCACCCACAGGGCTTCGTCGCTGGTCCGCCATAAGGAGGTAATATAGTTGTAGAGTTCCGGGGTCTCTTCTTCGGAGCGAAACATAGATTTGCTCAGCTTACCGGTTTGATGGTCATAGCCAATCAGCCCCTTTCCGTCGGTGCCCATCCACAGAATCTGGCCCCGGGTTACCGGGTCGGCATACAAGGCAAAGGCATAAAACGATTCGTCTCCGTTCGGGGTAAAGGGGGTAAAGGTGCCCGTGGCAGGGTCGAAAATATCGGTTGCCTCATACCCGCTGATCCACAGGCGGGAACGGGGATCCTCGCTGATGGTGCGAATGCTGCGGCTGCGCAAGCCGCCGGGGGTATTATCCTTTTTGCGGTAAAGGGCAAAACGCCCGGAGAGGTGCGGATAAAAGGATCCGCCCACCCACATCATCCCGGTATGGTCGAAGAGAATTTCCGACCCGGAGGAGGGGGGCAGATCGTCCCCGTTCAGGGACTCCCGGTCAAAAGCTTGAATCCGCCCGCTTTGGGGATCGTAGCGGTGAATTTTTTCCAGCCCGGACATCCAAACCTGGCCGAGGCTGTCTTCGGTGATTCCCCCGACCGACTGCGAACCTTCCAGGGGCACCACATGATTATCCAATATTTTCAGATTGGCGGGGTAAGGGGTTTTCAAAAGGGTTTGCCAGACTTCTTTGGAAAGCCTTAAAACCAGAGGTTTAATGGAGATAGAAGCCCAGAGATTCTCCCGGCGGTCTACATAAACGGCATCCACCCTGTATCGCTCAAACAAGGGGGGACCACCACTTCCGAAAAAGCGGGTGAATTTTTCTTTTTGGCGGTCGAAGTGAACCAGGCCTTCCGCCGTTCCCAACCACAAGTTTCCGGAACCGTCTTCGGCGATGTCCACAATGCGGGAATTGCTGAACCCCCGCGGATCCTCCGCGGTGCGATTGTAGCGTTTGAATTTCCCGTTGCCATCATAGCGATTGAGGCCCCGGTCCGTTCCCACCCACAGCACCCCGGTGCGATCCACAAACAGGTTGGAGACGAAATTGTCTCCGATACTGGAAGGATTGTCCGGGTCGTGGACGAAGTGTCCAAAGGTTTCGTTGAAAGGATCATAACGGTTGAGGCCCCCATGTCGGGTTCCCACCCAGATATAACCCAGGGAATCCCCGGTGATGGCAAAAATGAGGTTGTCGGAAATGCCGTTGGCCTGCCCGGCTTTGAAGATCTTGAATTGATAGCCATCGTAGCGGTTAAGGCCGTCATAGGTGCCAAACCACATAAAACCATGGCGGTCCTGGTACAGGCATTCCACCAGGGTCTGGGAAAGACCCTGAGCTACGGATAAATCCCGCATTCTGATGACCTGCGGCCTCTCCTGTCCGGAAAGGGGGGGAGCGCCCGGGCCTAGCACCATTATTACTGCCAGTAGCAGGATTTCCGGCAGTTTTGCTCCCAATTTTCCCAAACACAGGGTGTTAAGCCGCAAAAAACCACTGTCGTTCATAGGCGCCATTTCCCGAGGAAGTCGCATTGACCCTCAATGAGAAATTCCGGAATCCCCATTGAGGGTCGGATTCAATATCCGGCTACCGATGAAGCCCTTAAAACTCTTATTTATCCAGAGGCGCAATACAATTCACTATTAAACTACACATTTTTTCGGCGATTTCAACCCATTTCGTTAGGGGGTGCAGACAATCATCTGAATTTTCGAATTTGGGGTCTTCCGAAAACCGCACCGGGAACCCAGAGCTTTTCACCACTCAATAAAACCCGGTTAAGCGATCAACAAAGCGGACGATAATAGCCTTAACAATGTGTCGCAATAATACTACGTCTTACGGTTTCTATCGCAACTCGGCCTAACGGAAAAAAAGTCAGAGGCATCCAAATTAAAAAGAGCAGGCTCAGGATGAATCGCTCCATTTCTAAAAAAATCGGCTTTTTTATTGTCTTCGTCCTTTGTATCACCCTCGGGGTTACTTTTTCGATACTCTTCTGGCAAACCGAGCAGAACACCTACCACAGCGCCCGGGAAAGTGTCGAAGAAGTCAATGAACTGATCGCCAAATCCCTGGTATTCGCCATGAATGAAGGGGCCGAGAGTATCGGGCCTTTTGTCGCCTCCCTGGACAACGTTCCCAATCTGAAACAAATTCACCTCATTCCCACCCCTTTGGTCCGGGAAAACACCGGGCAAAAAATGGACGCGGTGGAAAGTGGGGTTCTCGCCAGCGGGGATCCGGTTTACCTTTCCGAAACGTATGGGGGAGAACCGGTTATCCGTGCCATTCGCGCCATTCCTGCCGAAGAAAGCTGTCTGGATTGCCACGAGGGCAAAAAAGGCGATGCCCTGGCAATTATCAGCGTGCGTTACTCCATGGCGGATACCGAGGCCGCGGCCAGCTCCCAGCGCAATTGGGCTATTGCCATGGGCCTGATCACGGTTTTCCTGTCCTTCCTGTTTTTAAAAATCCTGACCGATCGCATGGTGATCAAAGGGCTGATTTCCCTCAAGGAAAGTATCAACGAATTCGCCCTGGGGAATCTGCAGGTCAGCATTCCCGTAACGGGTTCGGACGAATTGGGCCAGGCGGGGTCCTCCCTGCGCATCCTGCAGGATAACCTGCGCAACAAAAGCGCCGCGGCCGACAAAATTGCCCGGGGAGATTTTTCCGCGCAGGTAGAGGTCGCCTCTCCGGCCGACGAACTGGGCAATGCCATGCGGACCATGCGGGACAACCTGCGCATCAAAGAAGAGGAGGTCCAGGCGGCCTTGGCGGATGCCCGGGAAAAAGTCCAGTACCTGGACAGCCTGGCTTTTCCCATTCAGGTGGTGGACACCGACCTCACCATTCGTTATCTCAACGCCGCCGGCGCGACCATTGCCGGCAGCTCCCCTGAACTGGCCATGGGCCAAAAGTGCGATGCGGTATGCCAGCATTCTCACTACAGTTCCCCGACCAGTCCTTTGCGGCGCGCCATAGCGGAGGCCAGCCCGCAGCACGGCGAGGTTTCCCTGCCGGTTAAGGGCAGCAAGATACCTTATCGCTACACCGTTATTCCCCTGAAGAACAGTGAGGGTCGGATCGTTGGGGCGCTGGAGCAAAGCATGGATGTATCGGCCATCAAAAAGGCCGTCTGCGAAGTGGACAACACCGCCCGTCAGTTGAAGGAAGGCGAGCTCAGCCGCCGGGCTTCCAACACCGGCATCGACGGCGATTACGCAACCCTGGTGAAGGGATTCAACGCGGCGGTGGACAATATCCTGGAGCCGGTCAACGAAGCGTTGAGCTGTTTGCAGCAGTTGGCCGATGGGGATCTGACGGTATCCATGACCGGGCGCTACCAGGGTGATCATGCCAAAATGAAGGATGCCCTCAACCGGATGATTAACGCCTTTAATGAGGTCCTCGGGGAAGTGAGTCAGATTGTAAACGGGGTCAGCACCGAGGCGGTGCAGGTTTCCAATGCCAATCAGGTGGTCTCGCGGGGGGCTCTGCAGCAGGCCAGTTCCCTGGAAGAAACCGCCTCCACCATCGGACTGATCAGCGGGCAGTCCCGCAAAAACGCGGAAAACGCCGCCCAGGCCAATCAGCTCACCGCTGCTTCCCGGGACAGCGCCGAGGAGGGCAATCGCCAGATGCAGCAGATGCTTGCCGCCATGAACGAGATCAACGCTTCCTCCAACCAGATTTCCAATATCATCAAGGTTATCGACGAGATCGCCTTCCAGACCAATTTGCTGGCCCTTAACGCCGCCGTGGAAGCGGCCCGGGCCGGGGTTCACGGCAAGGGATTCGCCGTGGTTGCCGAAGAAGTGCGCAACCTGGCCCAGCGCAGCGCCAGGGCAGCTAAAGAAACCACCGAACTTATCGAAGGGTCGGTTTCCAAAGTCGGCAAGGGTACGGACATTGCCCAGCATACCGCCAAAGCGTTGGGAAAAATTATCGAGGGCATTACCAAGGTAAACGACCTTGTTTCGGACATTGCTCACGCTTCCCGCGAGCAGGTAGAGGGCATCGAGCAGGTTAATATTGCCCTGAATCAGATCGGAAAAGTTACCCAGTCCAGCGCTGCCAGCGCCGAGCAGAGCGCCGCGGCCTCCGAGGAGCTTTCCGAACAGGCCATCCGGCTGCGCAAAATGCTGGACCGTTTTCGATTAAATCGCACTTCGCCCGAACAAGAATCCGTTGCGACGCGAATGGCGGTGCCGGAGGAGAGCTGGTAGAGCGGTAATTTTCGGAAAAGTTTTCCAGGGATGGATTGGGGATTTAGCGGCGAGGATCGTGACGATGGGGACCTGGTATCGGTTTTTCGGCATTTTTTTACTGATTTTTTGGGGAACGGCAGCACTTCGGGCCGGAGATGAACCCACCTTAAAGGTCATCGCCTGGACCCAGGCAGTGGCAACCCGCACCGGGGACGACCCGGCTTTTTCCTTCGGAATGGACCGGGTCCGGGTAATGGGCATCGGGGACCTGGGGGAGCGGGCCTGGTACCGCCTGCATGTAGACTTCATCAAACAAAAAAACGACCTCGATGTAGACGGCGACACCCCCGGCATCATCAAAGATGCGGAAGTGCGCTACAGGTTCTCGCCTCACCTGGATCTGACCCTGGGAAAATTCAAAACCCCGGTCGGTATGGAATTCGCCATATCCGGTTACAAATTGCATTTTGTGAAGCGGGGGCTGGGGCAAACCCTGGTTTTCGAACGCAACGCCGGCGCCATGTTGCGGGCCAATCTGCCCACCCTCCCGGGGCTCCAACTCCTGGGCGGTATTTTTAATCCCGGTTCCCAAAAACGCCAACGAAACCGGCCGCAAAGGCAAGGATTATACTTATGCGGGCGCCTTGCGCTAACCCGGACAGCCTGGATTTCGACGGCAGCGATTTTTACCTCCAGGCCGAATGCGTTATTGCCGGGCACTGGCTGGCCAATTTCAAATACGAAAAACTGGACGTCGCGGCCGATGCCCTGGATTACACGGACACCACCCTCGGGCTGGGATATCTGAGCAATGCGGAAAAACCGCACCAGAACAAGTGGCTTTTGAACTATGTGATCAGCGAAGATCGGGACAACAGAGTGTACGTCCTGCTTCAGATCGCGGTTTATTGATTAAGGTCTTAGGGCGAAAAAGCAACGAATAGAGGCCCCAAAAGGCCCAAAATTCGACAATTTA
>JAGRBF010000185.1 GCA_020434205.1 Calditrichota bacterium
TTCAACACCTCAAGGCTTACGCCAGCACCGCTCCCCTCAACAATGCCCAGGTAGATCCGCGCTTTCACCTGGTATCCCGCGGCACCGCCCCCAATGTCCAGGCTCTTACCGGTCGCTGGGCCACCGATCCGGAATACGGCAGTCGCCTCATGAAAATTGTGGACAATTTATGCCCGGGATCGCGCCCGGAGCAGATCGAATACCGTTAAATTCAGTCCAGGTCCAAACGCATGATGTAGGCATCCTCGCCGTCGCGGTAGTAGCGGTTGCGCTGGCCTATAATGCGGAAGCCGAAAGAAGCATAGAGCCTGAGGGCCGTCGCATTGCTGGGCCGTACTTCCAGCATGGCGAATTCGGTTTCCGGGGTTGCTATCTTCAACAACTGGCGAATCAGGTATTTGCCCCACCCCTCATTCTGATGCGCAGGATCCACCGCAATGGTGGCAATGTGCATCGCCTCGAAAATCATCCAGACCACCGAATAGCCGATCACGGTGTCCATAAAGGTCAACACCATGGGCCGGGCGTGAGGGTTGTTGCAAATTTCGAAAATAAAGCTGGTTTCCGACCAGGGATCCTGAAAAACCTTTCTCTCAATGGCCAGTACGGCTTCCAGGTCGGAAATATCCATGCGACGGATTCTGGCGGTTTTCACCTAGGTATGTCCCTGAAATTTGCGCATGTAAAGCGGTTCGCAGGAGGCCGTGTCGGAAAACCGGCCCTGCAGATAGAGGCGGTGTCCGGCGCCGAGCAAAGCCCAGATCTGGGGACAGGGGGGCTGAGGTGAGGCCACGGCAAAAAGCTGGTGGTCTTCGCGGAAAATTTTGTCCTGCAGCACCAGGGCGTCCCCCCCGGCCAGGAGGGCATCGGAGGGGATGTGATGCGGCAATTCCTGCAAAGCGCACAAACCCGGCTCTCCCAAAGGCATTATCCAATCCTCCGACCAGGCAAAAGTCTGGTAAAATACCTCTTCCCGCCGGGCATCAATCAGGACTGCCACCGGCCGGGTCTGGGGACCGCTGCTCAAGGCCCAAACGTGCAGGGTAGGAACTTCCATAATAGGGATACCCAGTCCGTGAGAGAGTCCCTTGGCCAGGCTGTAGCCGATGCGAAGCCCGGTAAAGGAACCGGGACCGGCGGATAACACCACCCCGGAAAGCTGGGAATAGGTGAGTCCGCACTGAGCCAGCAATTCCGCCACGGCAGGACTAAGCCGCTCGGAATGTTTGTTGCGGAGGTGCAGGGCGGACTCGGCCAGCAGGTGGGTGCCGCGGGCAATGCCCACGCAGCAACTGTTGCCGCTGGTTTCGATGCCCAAAAGAATAGGAAGCTCAGCTTGCATGTTTCAAAATTGGCGGAGGAAAAGTTAAAAAGCAAACATTTCTGTAAGCGTACCGGCAACGAGGTGCTGGGTATGCGGGTCGATTATTCCGAGCTCTTTGACCAGACGAATTTTGTCTACGGTGCGGATCTGGTCTAACACGATCTGGCCTGTTTTGCCCTGAAAAGTACAGGTGATCCGGCTGGGATAATCCCTGAGGGTGGTGGTCATGGGGGCAATAATAACCGTGGAAATGTAGTGGTTCATTTCATCCGGGGAAACAATCAGGCAGGGGCGGGTTTTTTGAATCTCTTTGCCAACGGTGGGATCAAGATTGATCAGAAAGACGCTGAAGCGGGATACCCTTTTAGCGGCTACCAAGTCCACTCCGTTTCCTGCCAGGGATCGTCAATTTGGGGAAAGGAGATTTCGGGAGATTGCTCATCCCCATCGGCAGCCATTCGTTCAAAGGCTTCCCCCCAACCGGAGCGCGGGGTGGTGATAGGGCTTATAATTAATTGATTATTCTTAATTTCCAGCTCTACTGCATCCGGCTTCCCAAGCTGCTCGATGATCAGTTTGGGGATGCGAATTCCCTGGGAATTGCCGATACGAACGATTCTTGTTTGCATAAAGGAATCCTCTTTGTGCCTACAAGGTAATTACAATGCCCGGGGAAATCAAGCAAATCTTCCCGGGCTTAAAACAACACAGGGACAGATCGCAACCCGTCCCTGTGATATTCCTGAAAGCGATAGCAAGTAACCCCCAAAAGGGCGGTGCTTAGAAGTTGTGCAGCGGCTTGTTGAGACGGTGCCGTTTGCGGTCGTTTTCATCCAGATACAGCTTGCGCAGGCGAATCGATTCCGGGGTTACCTCCACCAGCTCATCGTCGTTGATGTATTCCAGAGCTTCTTCCAGACTGAAGATGGTGGGAGGGGCTACCTTCAGCGCTTTGTCGCTTCCCGACGCGCGCATGTTGGTGAGCTTCTTGCCCTTCTGGACATTGACCTCGATATCGTTGTCCTTGCTGTGTTCCCCGATAACCTGTCCCTTGTAAACCAGGGTGCCCGGGGGGATAAAAAAGCGGCCGCGATCCTGGAGGCTGTCTATGGCGTAGCCGGTGGAGGGGCCTTCCGCCATGGAGATCAGCGCGCCGTTTAAGCGCTGCGGGATAGAGCCGCGGAAAAATTCGTACTGGTAAAAGCGATGGTGCATAACCGCTTCCCCGGAGGTGACCGTAAGCAGGCGGTTTCGCAGACCGATCAGCCCTCGGGAGGGGATGTGAAATTCCAGATGGGTGATGCTGCCCTTGGGCTCCATGGAAATCATCTCACCGCGGCGCTGGCCGACAATCTCAATCACCTTTCCGGCCAGATCCGCCGGCACGTCCACCACCAGGCTTTCGATGGGCTCCGCTTTTCTGCCGTCGATTTCCTTGTAAATCACCTTGGGTTGGCCCACCTGAAGCTCATAACCCTCCCGGCGCATGGTTTCGATGAGGATCGACAGGTGCAGAATCCCCCGGCCGTAAACCTTGAAGGTGTCCGGGGAGGGAGTATCTTCCACGCGCAGGGCGACGTCGCTCTCCATTTCGCGGTAAAGGCGGTCCCGCAGTTGGCGGGAGGTTACATATTGCCCTTCTTTGCCGAAGAACGGGGAGTTGTTGACCATCATGGTCATGCTGATGGTCGGCTCATCGATGGCGATCAGCGGCAGGGGCTCCGGATTTTCCCGGTCGGCCAGGGTGTCCCCGATGTCGATTTTTTCGATACCGACCACCGAGCAAATTTCGCCGGCATGGACGGCGTTGGATTCCTTCTTTTCCAGACCTTCAAAGGTGAAAACCTGCTTGATCTCCACGGTTCCGATGCTGCCGTCCCGTTTGATGATGGCAATTTTTTTGCGCGGTTCCAGGGTCCCTCTGTAAACCCTTCCGATCCCGATGCGTCCAACATACTCGCTGTAATCCAAAGCGGTGATCTGCATTTGCAGAGTACCTTCGGCGATGCGCGGTTCCGGCACCGATTCGATGATGGTGTCCATCAGCGGTTCCAGATCGGGCGAGGTTTGTCCCTCTTCCCGAACCGCCCAGCCATCCCGACCACTGGCGTAGATGGTGGGGAAATCCAGCTGATCGTCATCGGCTTCCAGCTCCACGAAGAGGTCGAATACCTCTTCCAGAACCTCATCAGCCCGGGCGTCAGCGCGATCGATTTTGTTGATAACCACGATCGGCTTGAGGTGCAGGCGCAGCGCTTTCTGAAGCACAAAACGGGTCTGGGGCATAACCCCTTCGAAGGCGTCCACCAGCAGGAGGACCCCATCGGCCATTTTGAGGACCCGCTCCACCTCGCCGCCGAAATCG
>JAGRBF010000186.1 GCA_020434205.1 Calditrichota bacterium
CCACCAGAGCCAGCCCGATGCCGCTGCCCTCGTAAGATTCTCCGCTATCTGCTTCCACCCGATAATGGCGTTCGAAAATGTGTTCCAGTTTGTCTTCGGGAATGCCGATGCCGCTGTCCCGAACCACCACCCGAATGTAACGCAGCGGAATATCCTTGCGATCCGAGAACCCCGGTGGCGAGGACGATTCAAAAATAGACAATTCCACCGCAATCCGCCCATTAACCGGGGTAAACTTAAAGGCGTTGGAGAGCAGGTTATACACAATTTTATCCAGTTTGTCCGCATCAAACCAGACCACGCAGTGTTTTATAGCCGGATTAAACTGGTAGTCGATTCCCCGGTCCACCGCATAATTCTGAAACAGATGGCAGACGTCCCGGATAAAAACAACGATGTCTCCTTTGGACAAGCGCAGGGTCATATCCCCGCTTTCGATTTCATGAATGTTTTTAAGCTGATTGATCATGCGTTGCAAACGCCGGGCGCTGCGGTGGATAATTTTGAGGCTTTCCAGGTTTTTGTTGCCCACCGAACCTTGGGCGATCAAGCGCTCCAGGGGACTGAGAATCAGGGTTAGCGGCGAGTGAAATTCGTGGGAAATGTTGCTGAAGAACTGGCTTTTCAGGCGGTCCAGCTCATACATCTTTTCTAACTCCAGGTGCTCGATTTTCAGGGCATTTTCCAGACGCTGGCGGCTGATGTAGTGATTGACCACGAAAAAGACGGCGGTTATAACCAGGGTGGCCATCAGCAAATAGGCCCACCAGGTTCTCCAGAACGGGGGGGTGATGACAATTTCCAGGGACGCTCCCGCCTCGTTCCAGATTCCGTCGTTATTGGCCGCTTTTACCCGGAAAACATAACGGCCGGGATCGAGGTTGGTGTAGGAAGCAGTCCGCTGCGGACCCACCTCGTTCCAATTCGTTTCGATCCCCTCCATCATGTATGCGTATTGATTGTCCTCCGGGGAGACGTAGTTCAGGGCGACGTAATCAATGGCAAAAAAACGCTGGCGATGGGTCAGGACAATTTCCCGGGTCAGGCTGATGTGCTTTGCCAAAACCCCGCTTTCGTCGCCGATTTCCACGGTTTTGTTGTAGATCTTGAAGTCGGTCAAAAAAACCGGAGGGGCCACTTCATTATTGTGTAGGTCTCCCGGTTTAAAGAGGTCGAAGCCGTTATTCCCGCCGAAAACGAGCTCCCCCGCCCGGGTGATCCAGCCACTGCGGGCATTAAACTCATTCCCCTGGAGGCCGTCTGAAATATCGTAATTTTTGAAGGTCCCGCTGGCCCGGTTAAAGCGCGATATCCCCCGGTTGGTGCTCAGCCACAAATCGCCCTGATCGTCCTCGATAATACACTTGATCTGATTATTGGGCAGGCCGTTATCCACCGTGTAATGGATAAAGCGATTGCCGGACGGATCAAAGCGGTTGAGGCCGCCGGTAGAGCCAATCCAGATCACCGAATCCCGGGTTTGGGCAATGGCGTGCACAAACCCCTTGCTGAGGCTGTGCGGATCGTTGAGATCGTGTTTAAAGGCGGTAAAACCCCGCGTTTCCGGATCAAAAACGTCCACACCTTTGTCCGTCCCGATCCACAATTTCCCCTGGAAATCCTGATGGACCACCCTGATAAAATCATCGCTCAGGTCGCTGTTCCCGGAGTGAAAAACCCGCACCGAATCCGCCTCAGGATCAAAATAAGTTACCCCGCCGTAAAAGGTGGCCAGCCACAACCCGCCATTGCGGTTCTCAACAATGTTCAGAATCCGGTTGCTTCCCAGCCCGTCTTTTTCCGTTGTGTACCGGGAAAATCGCCCGGTTTGCGGATCGAAACGGTAAAGCCCATTGGTCCAGGAGCCCACCCACAACCGCCCCCGGCTATCCATCAACAGGCTCACAAATACGTCCGTGTCGCTGTTGGTATTCTGCCGGTTGTAATGGATAAAGCGGTTTTGGGTCCGGTCGAAGTAGTTTAACCCGCCGCCATCGGTGGCAATCCATAGATTTCCGCGGGGATCCTCCCACAGGGCATTAACCATGTTATGGCTCAGGGAGGTGGCGTTTCCCGGCTGGTAATTGTAGTGGCGGATAAAGGATTTATTGCCGCACAGCAGATTCAAACCATACGCAAAGGTGCCGATCCAGATGTGGCCATCGCGGTCCTTAAAAATCTGCCAGACCGAATCGTGGTTCAGGCTGGACTGGTCCAGGGGATCGTTTTGGATATGCTGGAAGCGGTTGGTGGCGATGTTGAGGATATTTATCCCCTCATCTTCGGTGCCGATCCACAGGGTGGAATCATTCTGGATCATCAGGCACAACACAATGTCACTGCTAATTTCCCCCGCTCCCCGGAATCCGGCGGCATAACGGCCGGTCTGCGTCACAACCCCGTTCTCCAGCTTTAACCGGAAAATGCCCTCGCCCTGGGTCCCCACCCAGACCTGCCGGTCCGGTGTTTCCACAATAGCGGTAATGGGAAAGCCGGCCAACCGGCGACGTTCTACCCGGAACTGCCCGGCGAGCCGATCGGCCCTGTGGTAGATGTCCACACTGCCATTCCAGTGCCCGATCCACAGATTGCCGTCGCTGTCTTCGAAAAGGGTGGCAATCCTGTTGCTGCTCAGGCTGGCGCTGTCTCCGGGGTCGTGAAAATGGTGGGCAAAGGATTCGGTCTGCGGATCAAATAAATCCAGGCCGCCATTGCGGGTGCCAATCCACAGGCGACCGTTGGCATCCGACCAAATAGCCTCTATCTGGTCGTCGATAATACTCCGGGGATCGCCCGGCTTATTTTCGTAAACCGTAAAACGGTTTTTTTCCTCATCAAAGCGGTTCAGCCCTTCGCTGGTTCCCACCCACAAATTGCCATCGGGATCCAGGGTTAAAGCGGAAATAAAATTATGGCTGATGCTGCCCGATGCATCGTCGGCATAGTTGAAAACCTCAAACTGATATCCATCGAAGCGGTTAAGTCCGTTAAAAGTACCAAACCACAGATAGCCGCGGTTGTCCTGGAGAATGGAGGTGATGTTGGATTGCGACAATCCCTGGTCGGTGGTCAGGTGGGTAAAGCGCAGCGGTTGGGTTTGCGCAACAAGCGGCAAGGCGAGGAAAATCAGCAACCGGAATGTCAGGGAAACAAAATGGACCGCCATGACCTCAAAATCCCGTCAATAACCTGTGGAGCTTCGCCCGGACTGCCCATCTCGCCAAACATGGATCCCCGCCCACCAGATGTAGCAGGGACAAAAAGACTGTGGGGCAGCAAACGCAATAAACCGGGAGAACCCTACCGCATTTTAAACATTACGCGGCAGGGAACCAAATGGAATAAGGGCTTTCCCTTTCGGAATTCCGGGAAGCCGGTTTGGTCTCTCAGACAAAAACCGGCTCCATTTGTTTAGCGGACTAAATGAAGGGTGCGAATTCTGGTTCCCAACGGCGAGGTCAGTTTGAGGAAGTAAATGCCGCTTGCGGTATCTTCGCCATCCCAGGTAACCTCATGAAGGCCGGGCGACATCTCGGTAGCCAGAAGTTCTTCGGTCAGGCCGCCGAGGAGGTTGTAAACGGACAGGTTAACCCGCGATGCGGAAGGCAGAAAAAAGCGAATTCGGGTTTCGCCATTAAAAGGATTGGGATAATTTTGCTCCAGGTGAAAGCCCTGCGGCGACAATTCTTCCGGATCGCCAATGCCGGTCCCCCCGGTGCGCAGAAAGGTAAAGAGGTTGATATTGAAACCGCTTTCGGTGATCAGGATGCCAAACTGGTGGCGGCCGGCCGGCAGCGGAATATCGGTCACCTGGATGTTGGTCCAACTTTGCCAGCCCCCGGTTTGCGGCACCACCACCTCTCCACCCAGGGCCGCCCCGTCCAGCAGGAGGCGAAATTTTCCGTTGCCATCCTGACTGGCCACCCGCATCCCGATGTAATAGGTCCCCGCTTCCAGCACATCAACGGTGTAGTACAACCGTTCGCCTACCGCGGTCCAGCCGACGTTGTAAGCAGCCCCGCTGGGATCGCTGCAGGCTTCCAGGTCCACCCCGTCGTTGCGAAAGGCATAACCCTGATTCCAGACCGTCCCCCCACCGCCGGCCTCGTTTTTGTACTCGGCGTCCACGTAGGCAATGCCGTTGCTGCCCAAATCGTAATAGGCGGCCGGGACTGCCCCGGGAACGGTCAGGTT
>JAGRBF010000187.1 GCA_020434205.1 Calditrichota bacterium
CGCAAGGCCCGGGCGATCTTCGAAAATGCCCTGGTGGTGCTGGCAATCGAACTGGTTTCCGGGGCCCAGGCGCTGGATTTCCACCTGCCCCTTCAGCCGGGCCGGGGCGTGGCGGCCGCCCATCGGCAAATCCGCGCCGAGATTCCCCACCTGGACCGGGATCGCTACCTGCGTCCGGAGCTGGACAAGATCTGCGATCTGATCCGCTCCGGAACTCTGGTGGTCGCGGTGGAAAATGCGGTGGAAAAGCTGTTATAAAACCCGCATCAGGACGGTCTTCAGGTATTCGCCCTCAGGGTGGTAAATGTTGACCGGATGGTCGGGCGGCTGGGCGGGACGGGCCAGGATCTGCACCAAACGTCCGGCTTCTTTGGCGGCCCCGAAGAGGATTTTGCGGAAGAGATCCTCGCTGATAAACGAGGAGCAGGAGCAACTGAGCACCAGCCCGTTTTCCCGAACCTTCTGGAAGGCGATCCGGTTGATGTCCTTGTAGGCGCGGGAAGCCTTGGTGATGTCCCCCTTGCGCTGGGCGAATGCCGGGGGATCGAGAACAATGATGTCGTAGCGATCGCCTTCGATGTGGCGCAGGTAATCGAAAACGTTGGCCGCCTCAAAGTGGTGAGCGGCGGGATCCAGCCCATTCAGGGCAAAGTTTTTGCGGGCCTGTTCCACCGCTACTTTGCTGATGTCCACCGAGGTGGTTTGGGATCCGGTTGCCGCGGCGTACACCGAAAATCCCCCCGAATAAGCGAAGCAGTTCAACAGCTTTTTGCCCCCGGCCAGCTCGCCGATCATGCGGCGGTTGTCCCGCTGGTCCAGGAAAAAACCGGTTTTTTGGCCGTGCAGCAGGTCAATTTCAAACTGGTGTCCGTTTTCCAGAATCTCGATACGCTGCGGGAGATCCCCGGCCGGTTCCTTCGCGGCCGCGCTGAGGCCCTCCGCGGCCAGGGCTTTCGCGTCACTGCGGTCGATCAGGTGGCGGGCGCCGGTAATATCCAGCAGGATTTTGCCAATCTCTTCGCGCCGCAAATACATGCCCCGGGCGTTGAACTGGGCGACCAGCACCTCGGCGTAGCGATCGACGATTAAGCCGGAAAGCCCGTCGCCTTCGGCATGGATCAGCCGGCAGGCGTTGGTTTGCGGGGAAAGGATACTGTCTCGAAGGGAGATGGCCCGGCGCAGCCCTTTTTCGAAGAAGGTGCTATCCAGCGGGGTGTCGCTGAAGGCCAGCAGGCGGACCCGGATTTGGGAGTCCGGGTTAAAAAAGCCCCGGGCCAGAAAGCGCTCCTGGTAATCGCAGACCCGCACCTCGTCTCCGGCTGCCGGCGATCCGGATACCCGGGCGATGGCCCCGGAAAACACCCAGGGGTGGAAATTCAGGACCGATTTTTCGCGTCCCGGTTTGAGAAAGATTGATGGCGTCATGATTAAATTGGGGGAATAAGGTGAATGACTATATGGCTACATGGCTGCCTCTCCGCCAAATTACCGTACTGCTTCAGCATTCACAACGATTTACCGAGGTTTTGACAATCTGGTTGTCGATCCTTAAACTCTGCGGGAGAAAAATCCACTTGACAAACATAATTCATAAAATTAACATTGTTCAGTAACGGATGGTGACTATGGGGATTCAGGAAAGAAAAGAACGCGAAAAGGCGCACATGCGCCAGATGATCCTGGAAACGGCCCTGGCTATTTTTCAGGCGGAAGGATTCGATAAGGTTTCGGTCCGGGCCATTGCCGATCGCATCGAATACAGCCCCGCAACCCTCTATCTGTATTTCAAGAACAAGGACGACATTTTCTACGCCCTCCACGAAGAGGGATTTCGTCGCTTTATCGAATATCAGAGGCGGGCCGATGTGCTGGACGACCCCGCTCAGCGCCTCAAAAAAATGGGGCAGGATTATCTCAACTTTGCCGTGGAAAACCCGGAATACTACGATCTGATGTTCATTATGGCCGCTCCCATGCGCGAGGTGAGTCAGGAGTGGAGCTGCGGTAAAGAGGCCTTCGAAAATCTGGTGAAGGGCGTGCAGGACTGCCTGGAGAGCGGGCAAATTTTATCGGGAAACGTCCACACCGTCAGCCTGGGGATCTGGGCCTTTGTGCACGGCCTGGCTTCCCTGCTATTGCGCGGACGCCTGCAGATTATCCCCGAAGAGCAGCGGGAAAAGGCTATCGAAGCCGCCCTGGAATACCTGGACGCCCTGCTGACCCATCGCCCCGGGCGGTAGCTGTCCCGGGCGTGTTAATGATTCAAAAATTTAGGGCGAATTCCTCAATGGACTTGCGCTTCGCGATTTCCTGACTCTGCGCTTAATGTGCCGGAAACGGCTTCTTGCGCGTAACAACAGTTTGCAATTGTTAACCCCCCCCACCGCGGGGAAAATTTTTTGCCTTTTACTTAACAGTGTTCATTAAATTAATAATGTTTTCTTGAAGTTGATTCTCACTATTTTATCCGCTGACCAGCATGCTCAGCCCAACATTTTGACAAGGAGATTTTCGTGAAAACCGCCTTAGCATTCCTCGCTTTTCTGATTTTTCTGGGAGGAAATTCTCTGGCCCAAACCGGGCAGATCACCGGTCGCATCGTAGACAAAATCAGCAAACAGCCCCTGCCCGGGGCCGACGTAACCGTGGTGGGGACGGAACTGGGGGCTTCCAGCGATGAGGATGGGGTTTACGTTATCCTCAACGTCCCGGAAAATGTCTACAAACTGCAGATCAATTACATCGGCTATCAGGCTTTTGTGGAAACCGACGTGCGGGTGGTGCGCAACAAATCCGCTTACGTGGAGGACATCGAACTGATCCCCACCCTTATCGAGGGTGAGGCGGTGGAGGTGAACTCGCGCTTCGCCGATGAAAACCCGGAAGCCCCCATCTCCAATTACACTTATTCCCGCGAGGAGCTGATTCGCGCTCCGGGAGCCGGGGGGGACGTTTTCCGCGCCATGGAAGCCCTGCCGGGGGTCAGCACTTCCGGGGGTGAGTTTGCCGCCTTTTCGGTGCGGGGCGGTTCCCCGCGCGAAAACGTCATCCTGATCGACAATATTCCCTTCAGCAAACTCACCCATTTCGACGGGGGGAACAATGAGGAAGAGGAAGCTCAGGGCGGTCGTTTCAGCATCTTTGCGCCGGGGGTTATTGAAGAAGCCAACTTCCGCGGCGGGGGTTTTTCCGCCGAATACGGCGGTAAATTTTCCTCGGTGCTGGATATGAAAATCCGGGAGGGAAACTTTGAAACCCCCACCGTGGATGCCCGCTACGATATCCTGGGCTGGGAGGTCAATTACAACGGCCCCACCGCCGTGCTGGACAATACCAGCCTTTTCCTCAGCGCCCGGCATCAGGACTTCAAAACAATTCTCGACGTCACGGACCAAAAGGATCTGGGAGATCCCAGCTTTACCGATCTCATCGCCAAAACCACCACCCGGCTTAACGGAGCCAATACCCTCTCCCTGCTCGGGATCTACGCGCCGGAGAAGTTTCAGCGCAACCGCGGCCATGTGCTGGAGAGTCTGGACCAGGCGGAAACCAGTCTGGCGGACGTCTCGGAGAACCTGTGGCTTACCGGGGTAAATCTGCGCACCCTCACCGGCAAAAGCAGCTTCTGGCAGAACACGGTTTACCACGGTTTTCGCGATCAGGACGGGGAAGCGGGGCAGGCCATTCCGCTGGTGGCGAACCCGCAAAGCGAAGCGGATCTGAAACCCCGCATCTATCAGTTCTTCAAGGAGCAACTGGGGGAAAGCGGCCTGCGCAGCGTTTTTACCTGGCTGCCCGCTCCCGGACAAACCCTGTCCCTGGGGTTGGATGTAAACCGTAAGGCATACGATTACCGTTTGACGCAGGAGGGGCTGGACACCCTTTACACCTACGATCAGGACGATTTTCGCCCGGATCCCGACCGCAATTACATCATTCGCCGTCCTCAGGACGTCAATATCGATTTCAACGACGAGCAACTTTATCTGGGGAGCTTCTTCCAGTACGCTTTCCGGCCGCTGGTCAATCTGACCCTCAACCTGGGGATGCGCTACGAATACAACCAGTTCAATGAGGACCACTACCTCTCGCCGCGGGCCAGTCTGGACTATCTGCTGGACGACAAAACCCGCTTCAGCCTGTCCGGGGGGGTGTATTACCAGGCCCCGGATTTCAGCTTTGCCCTGGCCAATCCCCTCAATGCCGACCTGAAAAACGAACGTGCCTACCACCTGATCGGCGGGCTGAACCGCTATCTCCGCCCAGACCTCAAGCTAACCACCGAGGTTTATTACAAACAATTTGAGGATCTGATTGTGCGCCCCGATCGCACCAGTCAGCAGTTGAGCAACGCCGGAGAAGGTTGGGCGGCCGGGGTGGATGTGGTGCTGTTAAAACAATTCGTCAATAAATTTTACGGGCAGATCAACTATTCCTATTCGCAGAGCAAGCGGGACGACCGGGATGGGGAAGGCGAATACAATTCGGATTTCAACCAGCCCCATATCTTCTCCATTCTGGCGGGCTACGAATTCAGCAAGGAACTCTCCGCTTCGGTGAAATGGCGTTATGCCACCGGGCGGCCGGAGGACGGCTACATTATTCACGCCGACGTCTTCAACGATCCGGGTCTGCTGCGCTACAGCAAGGAAATTACCGGCAACAATTCCGGCCGGTTAAAGGACTTTCACACCCTCAATTTCCGGATGGACTACCGCAAGCAGTTGGGACGGGTGGCGCTGGTCAGCTTTGTCGATGTGGTGAATGTTTACAACTACACCAACGTCAATCAAAACCGCTTTCTGCCGATTACCGGGAAATTTACCGAGGAAGGTTTTGGCATTTTGCCGACCGGGGGACTGAAAATCGAGTTCTGAAGTTTGCCTGGCGGGCGTCCGTTTTTGTCGCCGGACGCCCGCTTTTCTTATTGCAGGATGATGCTGCCCAGATCGGTGCTGTTGCCGCTGCGAACCGATACGCTGTCCTCGACGAACCCGCGTCCCGTGGTATCGCTGATGGAAACGCTGTAAACCCCTTCCGGTAGAAAAGCCAGCTGGAAGGAGCCGGTAAAGGGATCGGCCAGGCTGCTGGTGATGGTGTCCGGCCCGGCCATGGCGTAGGCCACCGGAAGGTGTTCTCCGTTAACGATGGTCCCGGTGATGCTGCCGGTAACCGCCCGGGGCATGGCCCGGATAACCGGCTTGAGCTTGTAGCGTCCGTTGCCGGTGCGCAAAACCGAACGACCGGCATCGAAATCCAGCACCAGCTCATAGATGGCATCGGCCGGAATGTCGCTTTGGACGTTGAGTTTGAGACCGGTTTGGGCGCCGCTGGGCACTTCGAGATTATAGGATACCCCGTCTACCACCACCCGGGCCGAATCCACCAGCAAACGAACCTGGTGCAGGCGTCCGGCGGGGATGTCCTCGCTGCCGACCAGCAGGGTGCGCCCGTTTTGCCAGGCCAGCAGGTCCACGGTGCGGGGGGTGTCCAGAAAGGTAATCCAGTTGCTGTCCAGATTGGCGCTGATCTGGGAAAAAGTGATCAGGATGGCGTCGTAATCGCCCGGTGCGTCAGTGAGCAGCAGATTGAGGGTGGCGGTTTCCGGGGCGCCGCCCAGCGGTTCTTCCTGCTGATTACAGCCCGCCATAAGGCCGGCAAAAATCAGGCTTAACAAGAAAGGGATGATAAATCTTTTCACAGTTTCTCCTCATTTTGGTTGATCCGATAGCCAAAACCGGGGTGCCGCAACTTTTGTTCCACTCTTCCCCACATAACCAAAAACCCGTTAGGACCCCGCCGCAACAAAACTTATATTCATGGCCTGCCATAACTTGGAGGCCAACTGAATGCCAATTTTTCTGATGCTCGCTGTTCTGTGGTGCGGTTCCCTTCTGGCCCAAAGCGAACAGGGTTTGCAAAAAGCCATTTTTTCAGCCCGGGATCAGGTTCTGCCGGCCCTGGTGCATATCGAGCCGGTGGTCAAAATTTTTTCCCGCGGGGAAGAGCAGAAAACGGTGGTCACCGGCAGCGGGGTCATTTTCTCCGACCAGGGTTTCGTGCTGACCAACCACCATGTGGCCGACAACGCCGAAAAAGTCTGGTGCACCCTCTCCAACCGGGAACGCATCACCGCTACCGTGGTGGGTAGCGATCCCTCCACCGATATCGCCGTCCTGAAACTCAACCTCTCCGAACTCAAAGACCCCAAGGTACCCCATGCCCGTCTGGGCAATTCGG
>JAGRBF010000188.1:0-3034 GCA_020434205.1 Calditrichota bacterium
CGCTTTTCGCTCTTCGCTTTTCGCTCTTCGCTACTCGCTTTTCGCTACCCGCCCTGCACCCCTTCGGGCGTTGCCCCTTCCTTGCGCAGGGTTACCACGGTTACGCCGGTATCCCCTTCTCCCCATTTGCCAAGGCGTTTGGCCAGCACCCGTTTGTCCCGGGCCAGAAATTCGTTAACCCGTTTGCGCAACACCCCGGTTCCCTTTCCGTGGACGATGCGCACTTCCAGCCAGTCGCTTTCCATGGCGTTATGCAGGTAGAGGTTGGTTTCCTCCAGGGCCTGCTCGGTGTCCAGGCCGCGCAGATCCAGTTCCGGGAGTACACTTTTGGCGAGGTTATCGGCCTGCTCCCCCATTACCCGCTGGACCGCCTTTGGCGCGGACATTTCGCGGCGGGTCTTTTCCAGGACACTTACCGGAAGGGTCATCTTAACATGTCCCACCAGAACCCGCACCCGCTTTTTGCCGGCTGTTTCTTCCAGCAACTCCCCCACCTCGTTGAGGGTGGTTACCAGCACCCGATCGCCTTTTTTCAGGGGAGCGGAAGCTTTTGGGGCCGACGGGGGGTCCATTTTCCGGACGGTTTCCCGGAGCTGTTCTTTTTCCTGGCGCACCCGGGAATGGGCGTGTTTAATAGACTCTTTATCTGCCTGTTTTTCTTTGATTTCCTGAACGGCCTTCTCGATAACGGCATTGGCGTTATCCAGCAATTGCCGGGCCTCCCTGGCCGCCTGGGCCTTGAGGGTCTGGCGATTGGCCTTCAGTTGTTCGGCCCGTTCCTGATACAGGTTTTTCATCGCTTCCGCTTCGGAGCGCTGGATGCTCAGCCGGGCGGCTTCTTTCTGATAATCCTGCAGGCGGCGTTCCGTTTCCAGGATCAGGTCTTCCAGACGGTCCTTTTCCACTCCGACATAGCGTCCCGCGGTTTCCAGGAGCTTTTCCGGCAATCCGTAACGCCGGGCAATTTCAAAGGCATAGCTGCTTCCCGGGATGCCCACCCGCAGTTTGTAGGTGGGTTCCAGGGTCTCCAGATCAAATTCCATGGAGGCATTCTCCACCCCTTCCCGGTCGTGGGCATAGGCCTTGAGCTCTCCGTGGTGGGTGGTGGAAATGGTGAGTATTCCCCGTTCGGTCAGATCCTCCAGAATGGCGATGGAAAGGGCCGCCCCTTCTTTGGGATCGGTTCCCGTCCCCACCTCATCCATCATCACCAGGGTTTGGGGGGTGGCATTGGCCAGAATCTCGCGCAGCCGGACAATATGGGCGGAGAAGGTGCTCAGGTCATTTTCCAGAGACTGGCGATCCCCGATATCCACCAGGATGTTGGGCAGCAGAGGGATCACGGAATCGGCCTGGGCGGGAATAGGACAGCCAATGCGGGTCATCAGAATCAGCAGGCCCACCGTTTTCATGGAGACCGTTTTACCGCCGGCGTTGGGCCCGGTAATAACCATGGTGGTATTTTTACCGCCCAGAGAGAGGGATAGCGGGACCACCGCCTCCACCCCGTTTTTGAGAATCAGCAGGGGATGGCGCCCGTTTTTGATGTCGACCCTCGCCTGGGAAGAAAGGCGGGGAACCCGGGCATCCAGCTTAACCGCCAGCCGGGCCCGGGCAAAGATCCAGTCCAGGATCGCCAGGTTTTCGATCCCGAAAAAAAGATCGTCGCGAACCCCGCGCACCAGCCCGGTGAGAAAGCGCAGAATTTTGACGATCTCGTTGCGTTCCTGAATGCGCAGGTTCTGGATTTCGTTGGAAATGCTGAGGGTTTCCATCGGTTCGATGAACACCGTGGCGCCCGAACCGGAAGTCCCGTGCACAATCCCGTTGATTTTGTTGATGGCATTGGGCTGGATTCCCAGCACCATCCGGCCGTCCCGCAGGGTTACGATATCATCCTGCATAAACTCTTCGTTTTGTTCGCGAATGCGCCGGAAAACCTTCTTCTGCTCCCCTTCCAGCCTGCGGATATGGATGCGGATGCGCCGCAATTCCGGGCTGGCGTTGTCGAAAATCTCGCCGTTGCGGTCGATGGTGCCTTCGATTTCCTGGGCGATCTGGCGATGGCGGTGGATGCGCCGGGCGTATTTCAGCAGGTCCGGGGCGCTGTCCTGGTGTTTTTCAATAAAAAGCACCAGTTCCGCCAGGCCTTCCAGATGGTTGCGGATGTCCATCAGCTCCCGGGTTTCCAGAAAGGCGTCTTCCGGTTTGATCTTCTGCAGCGAGGGTAGGATATCCACAAAACCGTTGAGGGGCATTACGTAGCCGCCTTCCAGCAGGCCCTGCATTTGTCCGGCCTCGTTCAGCCATTTTTCCACCTGAGCAACCTCGGTGGAAAAAAGCAGATTATCGGTTTTTTGGCGGCCGTAGGGAGTGGCGAGAAGGTCGTTCAGCGTTTCGACAATACGCGGAAACTCCAGTTGTTGAAGGCTCACCGGATCGAAAGTAGCAGCGTTAAGAGACATTGTAAAACCTGGGGAATAACCTAGCGGTATTCGGGTTGATCGTCGCCGCCGTTATCGTCCATAAAGCGGTCGCGATTTTTATCCAGAATTTCCCGTACCTGCTTGGGCAATTGATCGGGGGAGCCGATCAGCTCGTAGAGTTTGGGAACCAGATTGTAAAGCGGCTGATACAGGATGCTGTCCTTCTGGTAGGGGGTCAGCAGGAACTGGAGGGGCAGGAAAGAGAGATACATAAGCACCAGACTGACAATTACCGCGCCTTTAAAACCGGCAAAAAGCCCGCCGAGGATGTTATTTAGCCAGTTGATGGAGAGTTTTTCGGAAAGTTGGTCGAGGCGTTTGGAAAGCACCCGGGTTCCGGCGTATACCGCGGCAAAAAGAATGGTGAAACAAACCAGGTGGACCAGAATCCCGTAGTATTCGGGGATAAACTTGAGAACCAGGTTGCTGAGCGGTCCGGCCAGCAACAGACCGGCGACCAGACCGCCGAAGGTCCCGATTAGCCCCAGGACTTCGGTAAAGAGACCTTTGCGAATACCGTTGACCACAAAGCCAATAAGGACCAGCAG
>JAGRBF010000188.1:3133-19793 GCA_020434205.1 Calditrichota bacterium
GCCATTACCGCGCCCATATCCTTCATGGAAGCGGCGCCGGTGCTGGCAATAACCTCTGCGACAATAGCAGTTACGGCCGATTCGTCCAATTGGGCGGGCAGGTAGGCTTCGATAATGCGCAGCTCCTGCCCTTCTTCCTCGGCCCGATCCGTATGACCGGCTTTCTGATACTGTTCGATGGCTTCCCGCCGGCGTTTGGCAGCGGTGCTCAACACCTGCATCAATTCGCCCTCATCCAGCTCGCCGCCTTTGCTGATCTGAGCGTTTTTCAACTCGGAGCGCAGCATGCGAATTGTTTCCAGGCGAATTTTATCCTTGGCCTTCATGGCGGTTTTTAAATCTTCCGCCAATTTCTGATCGAGCATCATTGAGCGAGTTCCGGTAACAGTTCACAGTGTCAAAAACGGACCGGAGTCCGGGTCCGCAGGTGTCCTAGCGGTTTTCCGCCATCAGCTTGCGCATTTTGCGACGCGCTGCATTCTCGCGGCGTTTGCGCTGTTCCGAAGGCTTTTCGTAATGCTGATGACGTTTGATCTCAGCCATCAGGCCGGACTTTTCGCAAGCCTTGGTAAAGCGTTTCAGCGCCTTTTCGAAGGACTCATTATCGCGGACTTTTACATTAATCATAACGACTCATCACTCCTTAAAAGAGATTGGTTTAGTAAGCGTATTTCTCAGGGTTTTTCAGAATTTCGATTTCGTGTTCGGCTGCCTGCTTCCAGTTGCGGTCCTTGGCGGCTTCGGTAAAGTGTTTCATGGCCAGGGAGGACTTGCCCTGCTTCTTGTAAACCTCGCCAAGCCCGAAGTTGGCCCCGGCGCGAACCGTGCTCTTGCGAACGTTGGTCAGGGAGTTTTGGTAGGCGCCTTCGGCATCGGCCAGTTTGCCGGCCTGGAGCAGGGCGTCCCCGAGACGATAGTAAACATCGGCTTTTTCTTCGCGCTGCTTAATAGTGGGAATGGCTTTTTCGTAGGCGGAAATGGCTTCGGCGGTGTTGCCGAGTTCCATCTGGGACAATCCCAGGCCTTTCCAGGCATCGTCGTAAGCGGCGTCCAACTCGGTGGCTTTCTTGAATTCGGCCACGGCGCCGGTGAAGTTTTTCTCACGGCGGTAAACCTCGCCCAGGCCCCAATGAGCTTTGGCGTCATCCGGTTTAACCTCGATGGCTTTTTGATACGCTTTGGCCGCTTCCGCATAGCGGGTCTGGACCATCAGAACAAATCCGAGAGAGGTATGAGCCTTGACCATGGAAGGGTCTTTTTCGATGGCTTTCTGGTAGGACTTGGTGGCGTTGACGTAGTCGCGCTTGCGCTTGAAAACATTGGCAACCCAGTAGTGGGCGGGGGCAAAATCCGGGGCGAGCTTGGCCGTGGCCTGATATTTGGCGAGCGCTTCGTCATACTGACCGGCTTTAAGCGCTTTATTGCCGTCGTTAAACTCTTTTTTGGCTTCATTGGAGATTTCCTGAGCCGAAAGCGACAAACCCGCCATTACCAGCATGACGATCAGAATGGACAGTAAACGGTGCAAGGCTATTCCTCCTGACTATAATTTAAGACAGCTTCAAACATAAGAAATTTTGGTGTCGACTTCAATAGGAAGCCGATAAATTTGCCATTTTTATACCGGCAGGGGTTCCGCGGGTTCCCCGATCCGGCCGGACCCCATGAGGTCCATCTATCTATTTCATCAACTATTGAGAGGTAAACGGCATTTTTTGAAAACGCATTCCAGCCGCGAAGTTGAACCCGGGGCCAGAGGGTTAAACCTGGCGACTACTTGACCCGGTCCATGTATTTGCCGTCGCGGGTGTCCACCCGGATAACCTCGCCGGCTTCCACAAAGGGGGGAATCTGGGTTTGCAGGCCCGTTTCCAGAATGGCCGGCTTGTAGGACCCGGTGGCGGTGGCCCCCTTCATATTCGGTTCGGTTTCCTCCACCCGCAGTTCAACCGAGGGCGGCAGTTCGATGTCGATGGGCTTGCCATCGTGGAACAGCAGGGTTACCAGGGTTTCGGGAAGCATGTAATAGCGGGCGTCCTGCAGGTCTTCCTCGGGAAGCTGGATTTGTTCGAAGGTTTCGGTATCCATAAAGTGGAAGTTCATGCCGTCGTCGTAAAGATACTGAAATTCACGGGTCAGCAAGGTAGCTTTTTCCACACTCTCGTCGGGGCGATAGCGCTGCTCGGCCTTGTTGCCGTCGGACAAACGCTTCATTTTAATCTGCATCAGGGCATTGCCCTTGCCGGGGGTTACGTGGGTGGCCTCATAAACCCGGTAAAGATCGTTTTTAAAGGTTATCACCATGCCTTTGCGAACCTGAATCGCCTTGATCTTCATTCCAAAAACTCCTCGTCAAAAAACGGTAAATCGTTATCACCACAATCAATATAGCACAAATTGCCAAAATGCGCGAAAATTTAGAGGTGGCGGAAGAGAAAAGCAACGGGTTTGTGAAAACGAGGGTACGGGGGTAAGAGAGTACGAGGGGAGGAAACATTTTTGCTGCCCTCGTACCCTCATCGAATGTAGACCGTATCCGCCGGACGCGCGGCCTGAAAGCGGGCCCAGGCGTCCGGGTCCAACATATAACGATGCCCTTCCCGGGCCTCGGCAACCATCCGGCGGTAACGCGGGTCATTGAAATAGGCCTTTACCGGAGCAGACAGGGGTAGAAATTGCCCGGAAATGGACCACTGGAAGGGGTTGCCGTTTTCCAGGACACAGTGCTGGTCTATGGCCCAGGCGACGTCGCCCAAGGGATGCACGCTCAGCAGATCCCGTTCGATGGCCTGGCGCCGCCCTTCCATAACCGGATCGGCAAAATGAAAATGGGAGGCGTAGATCTGGGCGTTGTGAAAATACTCGGGAATATTGAGAATAGCCGGAAATCCCAAACGCCGGCTGGCCATCAGCAGAAATTCCAGCACCACCCAGCCCAGACCCAGCCCGGGATATTTTTGCCCGGGAAGCCGGGGCCGCTCTCCGCTGAATTTACCCTTGTAATTCTGGAGGGTCAGCCATTCGATGAACAGCACCTCAAACTGGCGACCGCTGATTTCGCAATCTATAGGAGTATTCAGGGTAATGGTTTTGCGGCGCGCCACCAGATCGGTCAGCAGGTGCTCGGGATCTTCCCGCTCGTTGTAGAGGGCCAGGCGGTGGCTGAAGGGATCGTCGGTTTTCATCACCATTTTCAGATCGCGGTAGCCCAGCTCGCGCAGATCCTCGTAGAACCCGTATTTTTTGAAGACCAGGTCCAGGCCGGAGCGCGAGTAGTAACCGAGGAAATAAAGGCCCGGGGCTTCCAGGGACCCATCTCCGAACAGGGTCTGCTCGGACAGTTCCATCTCCCAGTCCTCAAGATGCCGGAGCTGGTGCTCGGAAAGGCGGCGGGAAAAACTGGCCAGGCGGCGGAAATGGCTCAGCCAGTTCACAGCCAGCCTCGCTTTCCATGCAGCACCACGTGCCGAATGAAGTTGTAATAAAATCGCCAACTGTGTGCTCCGTATCCGCCGGCGGCCAGAACGACCAAAGGCAGTTTGCGTTTCTGAACCATGTTATAGACCGTTAAATCGCGCTTCAGCAGTCCCGCCTCGGTAATGTTAAAAGTCCCGTGCGGATCGTGAATATGGGGATCACTACCGGCCAGGTAGATCACCGCTTGGGGTTGAAAGCTGTCCATAACCGACTCCAGATTTACGTTCAACACCTTTAAATATGTATTATCGTCCGTATTTTCCGGAAGGGTAATATCCAAATTGGTGGGATCGTCGATATGAACCCAGGAGTCGTTGTGGATGGAGAAGGTGAAGACGGTGGGATCTCCCTCAAAGTAGAGGGTGTTACCGTTGCCCTGGTGAAAATCGAGATCCACGATCAGTATTTTGGGGCGATGGCCGCTGCGCCGGATTTTCTCGATGGCGACCGCCACGTCGTTGATCAGGCAGTAGCCCTCCGCCCGGTCCGGCTGGGCGTGGTGAAACCCACCTCCCATATTAAAGATAGTATTGCCGCTCTGCAGGGATTTCTCGAGGGCCAAACAGGTTCCCCCGCCCACGTAGCGGAAATATTCGAAAACTTCGTTGTCCCAGGGGTGATATTGGGTCAGAAACAGCTCGCGGGCCACCACCGCCGGATCCTTCAGGGAATCCAGGTAGGCCGGGGTATGGACCAGCAGCAGATCCTCATCCCCGAGACGCTCCGGACTAAGCCAGTCCCGCCGGCGCACCACCTTTTCCTCGCGAAGGCGATCGCGGATTTTTTTGAATTTCATGATACCAAAGCCCTTGTCTTCGGAAAAGTCCTGGGCAGCGGAGAGGTATTCAAAACGGTAAACAATCTGAAAATGCCGGCGGCGAAACCACTTCATTGCGTTCCTGCTTCTGCTTTCGCCCTCAACATAAGCATCGGGAAGGTCTTTTTCCAGCGCGTATCGTAAAAAGCCCCTGCCCCGAAGCTAAACTTCGGGACCAGTTGGGGTTTTTGCATTTTTATTCACATCGGCGGGAATTCTGCGTAAGTTGCCATCCAAAAGAATTTTCAAAAAAAATAAAAAATTAATCCAAATCACCGATGATTCGTTATCAGAACGTATTTTTACTGTCCCGGGGTAAATCCCCTGCGCACTGATCAGAACCCTTTCGCTTCCCGGGAACCGATCCGTTCGGCCGGCAGTTAAGCTGAGAACGAATCAACGACGATCATCGACATAGACAGAGCGCTTAATTTTTATTATGAAACACGGACAACCCTTGAGCTACTCCACCTTACAGCGTATAAAAGCTGAAGAATTTGAGCGTTTTTTCGAATCCTACGAAAACGACTACCAGGTTTATCTGAATCACCTTGGCGAAATCCAGTGGATGCGCGAAGCCGAGGCGGAAGATCAGCACGAATTTTATCTCTACACCGAAAATGCCCTGCAGCGCTTTCACAAACGCCTGAACACCAATGGCGAAGGCCTGGAAAAGCTGCCCGCTCCGGAGCGCGAAGCACGCCTTCAGATCCGCGCTTATCTGGAAGAGAAATACCTGGGCGGTTTGCGGCCCACTACCGAAGAATTGCTGCCCCGCACCCCGGATTTCCGCCTCTCCGAGCAGGAAATCGAGCACATTCCGGTAACCCTGGACGTGATCGGCGTGAGCAAATCCAAGCCGGTCCTGCTGATCGCCGCAGCGGTGCTGCTGGTGCTGCTGGCGGCCGCTTCGGTCTTTTTCCTGACCCGCAGCGAAGCCCCCTCCGCGGCCCTGATGATCCAGGCCAACGTGCGCGGCGCCTGGGTGTTCGTCGATGAAGCCAAGCGCGGTTATGCAGACTTCAACCGCATGATCAATAACATCACCCCCGGGGAACACCGCATTTCGGTTCGCAAACCCGGCTTCCTGGTTTCCCCCCCTTACATCGACATCAACGTCGCCGGGGACACCCTGCTGGAGCTGAACTTCAACCTTCAGCCCATTTCCAACGACAAGCAGGGTTTTCTCTCGATCAGCAGCAACTTTGAGGACGCCAAAGTTTTTGTGAACGACGAGTTCCAGGGCATGGTAGCCGAGGTGCCTCTGATTACCCTGCCCGAAGGCGAACACAGCATCGTGCTGGAGCGCGAGGGCTATGTGACTGCTCCCCGGATTCGCACCGTCCAGGTTAATGCCGGGGATACCGCCGCGGTGAACTTTACCCTGACCCCCGCGGTAGCCGCCGCCAGTAGCAGCACCACCGGCAACCGCGCCATCGGATCTCTGGAGATCAGCGCCAGCGTCAACGGGGCCCGGATTCTCCTCAACGGTCAGGACACCGGCAAGGAAGCCGACCATATTTTTACCAACCTACCCCTGGGCAAATACACCATTCAGGTGGTGCGCAACGGCTTTCAGTCCTTTCCCTCCGAACACAGCGTGGATCTGACCACCGGGGAACCGCGCGGTCAGTTTACCTTTGAACTCAAAAAAGAGGCGCAGACGGTTATCCTGAAAACCGTTCCCGCCACCGGCAAAATCCTGATCGACGGGAAGCTGGTGGGCAGCGGCGTTTTCGAAGGGGACCTGAAGCTGGGCTCTCACAAGGTTTCCTTCTCGGATGTCCCGGGCTACCGTACCCCGCGCGAGCAAACCATCAGCGTGGCCGAGAATCGTCCCATCGACCTGACCTTCAATTACGTGCCCATCATCAACCTGATCGCCCGGGTTACCGACAAGGGCATCAGCGCCGCCAACAACTGCGAAGTGCTGACCGGCTATACCTTCAACAATCGCGGCTTTTCCGCCAGCGACGAAGCGGGTCCGGAGATCGTTTTTGACAAGGAGCTCAACGAGTATTTCTGGAAGTTCGGCTTTGCCTTCGCCTATCGCGACCCGCGGGGCAACGACGCCATCAAAGTGACCTTCAACCTGCCTCAGAACCTGCAGCGCGGCGAGCGTTTTTCCCTGCGTATTGCCGGGGTATCCAGCGGGGAGCGCTACCCCCTGAGCCTTTCCAAAAACAGCGACATCAAGATCAAGTTCAACGGCAAGGTGCTCAGCTACTACTACAATCCCAACAACCGGGACGAAAGCCGCGAGCTGAAAAATTCGGAATGGGATATCTCCAATCTGGTGCGGCCGGGCTCCAACACCTTCGAGCTGTTCACCACCGAGGACAACAACGTCTTCTATTTCCTGAAGGAAGTTGAGATACGGAATTAGGTGTCGGGGTGTCGGGGTATGGAAGTTTGTTTTCAACCCGGAAAATGAACAAGAGAATTACACCCGCCGCGATGACCATTTATCTGCCTGGTTAACCATTTTGATCAGCTTTCCCTGAAGACGTGAGTATTCCTCCTTCAGATCTTTCATTTGGGGCTCAGAGAGGTATTGGCAAAGGAAGGCAAACTCCAACCATACCTGTGTCTCGCAAGACTCGCTTAAACAATCGTTAAGTTTGGCAACAAAGGCCGCTTTGTAGCGGCGTTTGAACCACGCCTCGGCCAGGTTTGCCGCCACCGATCTGGAGGATCTTCTCATTTGATCCACCAATGCGTATTTCTCTTCCTTTGGAAAAGTTTGGGTCAGATGAAATATGGCCATAGCCAATTGCATTGCGATCTTATAGACTTCCAGATCCTCATGTTTTTTTTCCAGCATTCTCCTGTCCCTCTTTATCAATAGATGCAAAAATCACCAATTTTCCATAAACACTCCGACACTCCGACACTCCGACACTCCCATACTTCTTTCTTTTCTTTCCCTTTAGCGCTACATTCCCATCATGGATCTTTTCGATCAACAGTTTGAGGGTCAGGAGGGACCGGACCGCCTGTCCCCCCTTGCCGAACGGATGCGCCCTAACCGGTTGGAGGACTACGTCGGTCAGGACCACGTGATCGGCCCGGGCACCCCCCTGCACCACGCCCTGAAGCACAAGCGCCTGCCGTCCATGATCTTCTGGGGTCCCCCGGGAGTGGGCAAAACCACCCTGGCCCGTTTGCTGGCCGGGCACGTGGAGGGCAACTTCGTCTCCATGAGCGCGGTAACCGCCGGGGTGGCGGACGTCCGCAAAACCATCGAAAAAGCCGCCGGGGACCGCAAGTATTACAGCAAGGCCACCATCCTTTTTATCGATGAGATTCACCGCTTCAACAAATCCCAACAGGACGCCCTCCTGCATGCGGTGGAGGACGGCACCATCACCTTAATCGGGGCCACCACCGAAAATCCCTCCTTCGAGGTGATCTCCCCCCTCCTTTCGCGCAGCCAGGTTTACCAGCTCAAGCCGCTGGCGGACGATCAGATCCAGCGCATCGTCTCCCACGCCATCAGCGAGGATCCCATTCTCTCCGTCAGCGAGATCCAGATCGAAGACTGGGGTCCCCTCTTTGTTCTGGCCGGTGGCGACGCCCGCCGGGCCCTCAACACCATCGAAAAGGCTTCCATGCTGCTGGCGGATACCCCGGGGGGCAATACCATCACCCCGGCGGTGCTGGAACGGGCCGCCCAGCAGAAGGTGCTTTATTACGACAAATGCGGGGAATTTCACTACGACCTGATCTCCGCCTTCATCAAAAGCGTTCGCGGCAGCGATCCGGATGCGGCGGTATACTGGATGGCCCGGATGCTGGCCGGCGGCGAGGATCCCAAGTTTATCGCCCGGCGCATGATCATCCTGGCCTCGGAGGATATTGGGAACGCCGATCCGCAGGCGCTGACGCTCGCCACAAGTTGTTTCTCCGCGGTTACCTATATTGGCATGCCGGAAGCGCAGATCGTTTTGGGTCAGGCCGCGGTTTACCTGGCCTCGGCGCCCAAAAGCAACGCCGCCTACATGGCCATCCGGGAGGCCATGCACACCGTGCGATCCGGCGCGGATGTTCAGGTGCCCCTGCACCTGCGCAACGCCCCGACCGGCCTGATGAAGGACCTGGATTACGGGAAGGATTACCGCTATCCGCACAATTACCCGGAACACTTTATTACCGAAAAGTACTTGCCTGATAACCTTCAGGGCCGTATTTATTATGCACCCACGGATTCGGGGGAAGAACGGCGCATTAGGGAGCATCTAAAGCGTCTGTGGGCCAATCATAAGGATTATGACAATGAGCAATCAAAAACCTCCGGAAAAAACGATGTCGACCATCAAGGATAGGGTTACCAACCTGTGGATCAAATCCAAGGCGGAACCCGTTGCCAGGCGCGTCAACCAGTCGCTGGCCTTCCCCATCACGGCCAGTTCCATCAAAAAGGTGCTGGTGATCCTGCCGCGCAATCTCAATCTGATCGACCGGGCCTCCCTGTTCGTGCAGTCCATGCGTAAAAATTATCCCACCTGGCGCATCGAACTTTTCGACGTGGACAAACTGAACAAAACCGACCTCAATCGCATGCAGTTGCCCCGCCCCGAGATTGTCGATCGCCTTCGGGACGCCGGCTATCATCTGGTGGTAGACCTCAACGACCGCTTCGATCAGCTCTCATCCTATATCGCACTGATGACCGAAGCCCACTACCGCCTGAAACTGGGTAGCGACGACGGCCTGGAAGCCATGTATTACAACATGGCCTTTCAACTCACCAACCCGGGCAACGGCATCGAATATGATCCTTTACTGAAATATTTAAGCAAGCTGTTTATTCGCCAGTAAGCCGTTACGACCGCTGCCGCGGTTTTCTTCTGCCTGAAATACGCGCCGAAACCCATTTTCGGGTATTAACCCCGAAAACGCGAAGGCGCAAAGTGACCTCGATCCGAACAAATCACCCGAAGTACACTTCACACCATTTAGGGAGAAACACCATGCTTTCTTACCGCATGTTTCGTTGGGGTATCCTGGCGGGGCTGTTTTGCCTGCAGCTGGCATCCGCTCAATCCCTGGCAGATTATTTCGAACTGCCCAACAACACCTACAACAATTCCCTGTGGGGGCTCACCACAGACGGCACCTCGCTCTACGTGAGCAGCAGCTCCACCAGCGCCTCCGATGCGGGGACCATTTACCAGTACGACTTCAACGGCAACCAGACCGGGAGTATTGTCACCCCGCTGGGCAGTAGCCAGGGTTTGGCCTGGGACGGCACCCACTTCTGGTATTTCTGGCGGGCCACCACCGCCACCTCCGGATTTTACCGGGTAGCAACGGACGGTTCGGTGGTGGATACCCTCCTCACCGGCACCAACTACGTGTCCGGTTGCCACTGGGACGGTTCCTACCTCTGGTATTCCCTCTATTTTCCCGATGCGGAAGCCGGCTATTACAAGCTGGACGTCACCACCGGCGCGGTGGTGGACACCTTCCTGACCTTTCACAAACAACCCCACGGCATCACCGACGACGGTACCTCGCTCTACTGGTCCGGGGACGACTTCAGCGCGGACGACAAAGGGCTTTTTATCAGCGATCCGGCCACCTTCGACACCACCGGGCACATCAATTTGCTGGATCCCTTTTCCCAGAACCCCCGCGGGGTGGCGTACGACGGCCAGTTTTTGTGGATCATCGGGGATCCCACCGGAACCGCCAACCGGGCCCTGTTTAAATACGACCTGGCGGGAGGCGCCCAGCCCAACATCAACATTGCCGCAACGGAGGTGGAATTCGGGGTAGCCGCCATTGGGGGCAACACCACCGCGGTGCTGGCAATCGGCAATATCGGCGACGGCCCCCTGGAGGTCGACACCCTGACCTTCAGCAATGCGGCGTTCAGCAGCAACCAGGCTTTTCCGGTGGTTATTCCCCCGGGCGGCAGCGCCATTGTGGAGATGTTGTTCTCTCCCGCTGCTTTTGGCGATGCCGGCGGCAGCGTAACCGTTTCCTCCAACGACCCGCTGGATCCCGCCCTTTCCATTCCCGTGCACGGATTCGGGCTGTTTCCCAATCCGGTTTTGTCGGTTAGCGACACCACCCTGGATTTCGGGGAGGTCTGGACCCCCGGCGGGGTAGCCGAGCAGCGAATTCTGCTCATCAATCAGGGTATTGAGGTGGCCACGGACGTCAGCCTCAACGTGAGCGGGGACGGCTTTTTCTCCGAAGATCTGACCCTGATGTTCCCGGTCCCGGCCAACGACACCCTGGAATTTCGCCTCTTTTTCTCGCCTAACGCTCCCGGCACCGCCAGCGGCGAAGCCATCTTCAGCGCCGGGGATCCCGGAATCCAGCTTCCCCCGGCCATTGCCCTGGGCGGCACCGGCGTTACCGGGCCCTACAACCTGGGCACCAGCTTCTGGGAATACCAGGTGCCGGACAATCCGCGCACCTCCCTGAACGAATACCGGCCCCTGGCCATCAAGCCGATCGCAGACCTTACCGGGGACGGTCTCCCGGATGTGGTAATCGCCACCCGCAATTACTGGATTATTGCTCTGGACGGCGCTGCCGCCAATGAAGGCATCGAGCTGTGGCGTTTTACCACCTACATCGCCAATACCAGCGCCGGGGCGATCGGCAATACCAACGACCTGCCCCCGCAGCAGCGCGCCATGACCATCGCCAATGACCTGAACGGTGACGGTCTGCAGGACGTGGTGATCGGCACCGGGGGCGGCAACGAACGCGTTTACGCCCTCAGCGGAGCGGACGGCAGCATTATCTGGGATTTCGGCACCGACGATCCCGCCCAGACCGGCTTGGGCGACATTACCGCGGTAAAGGCCGGCAAGGACTTCAACGGGGACGGGATAAACGACATTCTGGCGGTGGGCAGCGCCACCAACAGCGGGGTAGACGGGCGCCGCACCGTGTACTGCTTCGACGGCACCAACGGCAGCATCATCTGGCAGTATTTCGTGGGGGCTTTTCTGCGGGACGTGGTGCCCATCGGGGACGTCAACAACAACGGCTCCATCGAAGTTGCGGTAACCACCGGGGACGGGATTTCCAACGCCAACAAGACCATCGGCATCGATCCGATCGGGGCCGGTTCCTCCCCGCTCAAAATCTGGGAGCACGACAATACCAATGCGGACGGCGGCGGTCGGGATCTGCAGGTTTACGAGGCCACCAACGGCGACGTGGATGTGATCTCCGGCTCCTTCTTCAACAGCGTGGCCCGAATCAACGGCACCACCGGCGCCACGGTGTGGGATATTGACTTTGCCCTTTCGGGGGTCAATATGACCCGGGTGATCCCGGACGTTAGCGGAGACGGGGAACCGGATGTGCTGGTGTGCAGCTTCTCAGCGGTTTTCTACTGCCTGGACGGCGCCGACGGCACGGTGGTGTGGGATAATTCTCTGGGGAACTTCAGCTGGAGCGCCGACCTGATCGACGACATCAACGGAGACGGCTTCGATGAGGTGCTGGTGGCCTGCCGGGACGATAATCTCTACATTCTGGACGGCAGCGACGGGGTTACCATCACCACCATTCCCTTCAACAGCGGCTTTTTGCAGGGGGTTACCCTGACCCACACCCTGCCGGATATGGATGGCAACGGGCTGGTGGAGATCCTGGGAGCGGCCGACGACGGGCAGATTCGCATGATCTCCGGTGGCATTCCCCCCACCGGTATCGCCGACCAACCCGGCGCCAATCTGCCGGAGAATTTTGTTCTGGGCCAGAACTATCCCAATCCCTTCAACCCGGAAACGCGCATCAAATTCAGCCTGCCGCGCTCCGAAGCGGTAACCCTGATCGTCTCCGATCTGCTGGGCCGGGAAGTGATGCGGGTATACGACGGGAAGGTATTGCCGGGCGGGGTACACGAGGTCAGCATCAACGGGGCGCCCCTGGCCAGCGGGGTGTATTTCTACCGCCTGGAAGCCGGGAGCTTCAAGTCCGTTAAACGCATGATTTTGTTGAAGTAAAGAGTCATGCCCCGAGGTTAAAATTCGGGGCATAAATTCTCAGATCAGCAACAGCCGCAGCTGCTTACCCCGCTGCGGCAGTGGTGGTGATGTTCGTGATAATGCGAATGCTCGCCGCAGCCACAGCCACAATGGTGGCAGCCGCCGTAATAGTCCCCACCGCAGTAGCTTTCTTCATAGCCACCGCCCATGCCGTAAAAGCGCTCCATCAGCCGCAGCCCACCTTCCAGACTGACGTTGACAATCCCCAGCCCGAGGTTCAATAAACTGCCTACCTGGTCCAGCAGATTGGGTCCCTGAGCGGCAATATCCGGATACTGGCGGTGCCAGGGATAGGGATTGGGATTCCCCGGCGGAGCAGGGATAAAGCCGGGGACCGGCATGTAAACCTGACCCTGGGAGGGATTCGCCCCGGGAGGCGCTTTTTCCGCCATAGCCTTGCGGTAGTTTTCGTCCATGCGCTTTTTGTAATCCGCAAAGGCTTGTTGGGCCGAATTGGGTTTGGCGGCTTCTGCCTTAGCGGATTTGGCGGAAGCGCCGCTTTTTTTCTCTGCCATGTTTTGCTCCTTAGGGTAACGTCCGTTCTGCTAGCAGCTGAAAACCTCGCACCAGCGAATGCGGGCGGTCATGTTGAGGGTTATTGCCATCAGCCGCGCCCCGGGTTTGGTGGAGATGATGCATTCCTTCACCTTATACCCGGTGTAAATATCCGGCCACAGTCCCCACAAAAGCATGTGGCCTTCGCTGTCCACACCCCCGATAAAAACGGTGGACAGAGCGGTGGGAACCTGGGGCATGTATTCCACGGACAAATGGGCGCAGCATCCCCCGCCCACAAAGGCGCTGCCCGAACCGATGGTGGTGGTGACCTTCTGAATATTTTTGCGGGTGGAAACCATCACCGCTTCTTCAATGCGCTGAATCCCCTCCTTGTCTCCGGCTTTTTCGCCTTCGAAAGCAGCCTGATTCATTTCGGCCATGCTCATGTAGGTCAGCAATTGCCGGCCCACCGCGATTTGATCGCCGAGAACCCGGTCGGCCACCACCAGCAATTCTTTGGATTCTTTGCGGCAGGAGCGGTCGTGGCAGCAGCATTCCGAAGCCGGGTGGCAGCAGGAATGGCAAAAATGGCCGCCGTGAGCATGGTGATGGTGGTGCGTAAAACTCGCCGGCGCCTGGGGAAATTGATACATAATTCTACCTCCTTTTCGGGGCGGATTGGGTTCGTTCGGGTTAGCAACAATGGATTTTTTCGCACCAGCGCAGACGCGCCACCACCCCCTCGACCTCCAGCAGCAGGCGACTGCCCGGAGCAACGGGTGGAAAATCGTCCTTGAGGTGATAATCCCCCTCGAAGGCGCTGTTTTCCCAGGTTGAGGCCACCCCATCGGAATCGGTAATGGTGACCCGAACCAGGGGAACGGTATCGCCCTCGGGGACGGTCAGGTAATCCAGGGTCAGGTGAGCTGCGGCGATACCGCCGGTAAAGCCGGTTGCCGAAGCGACCTCCGGATCGGCGGCAATTTCCCGGACCTGAGAGGCGGTTTCGGGATGATGGTGCCTTTCCCGCTCTGGATACCCCACCGGCACCAAAACCCAGCAGGGCGCCAGCGGCTGGGCATTACAGCCGCCCGCGGATTGCGGTGAACCGTGATAATACATCTCGTTCTCCTTTATTTGGATTTACTTTTGGCGCGCGCCTCGGGAGCGGGCTCTTCGTCTTTGGTGAGCTCCTTGATTTCTCCGAGGGCGTCTACCACCACTTTAAAACCGGTATTAACGGCGGTGTTGAGCACATCGCTCATCTTGTCGGTAATCTGGCTGTCCAGAATTTCCGAGGCGGCCTGATTGATAATTTTGTTCAGGGGACCCAAAATTGAGATTGCCATAACGCATCACCACTTTCGTTAAAAGGGTTGTTGATAAAACGAATTTACGGTCCGCGAATTGCCCTCTGCTCCCAGGCGGTAATCGACCCATTGCACCGCCTTGGTCAGCACTTCCAGTCCCCAGTCCAGGTTGGTAAGGGGATCGGCGGCCATTCGGTAGCCGACCCTGGAAAGCCCGCTCAAAGCGGTGTTGGCCATGCCCAATGGGGAGTGAAAATGCCCCTTTTCCCCTTCTTTGAGGAGCGAAAACCAGGCGTGCACATCCCGGGGGATCACCTGCATCAATGCAGCCGGAGAAAGGCAGGCGCTCTGGGCGATCACCCCGCTGAAAACCCCGGCGCAGAAATCCTGAAAGCGCCGGTCGTTAACGGTCAGTTTGCCGATATTTTCCAGCACAAAAAGGCTGAATTCCCGGATATGGGGGTTTTTGGCGATGGACAGCAGCAGTTCCCCGGAGCGGCGGTCCAGTTCGAACTCATCGCTCCACAGGTTTTCGTAGAGCTGCAGGGTTTGCCGGGAGAAATCCCCGGTGGCCAGGGCCCGCGCCGCGGCTTCGGCCGCCGCATAGGCCCCTTCCATGGCCTTGTGGATTCCCCCGCCGTTGAGGGGATCGGTTTGATTGGCGGCATCGCCGATCAGCATCACCCGGTCCGCGACAATCGAGCGCGGTTTGTAAAAGCTGGCCGATCCGCCGGAGATGCGGCCGCATTGGCTGGCCCCGGCGAGCATCCCGCCCAGATCCCGCTCAATGAACTTGCGGAACATCTTGCGCAGATCCGGCATCACCGGGAAATTGTTGTCGAAGGCGTAGCCCAGACCGACGTTGGCGAAACCTTCATCATCGATAAAAATCCAGCCGTAGCCGGGGAAATATTCCCGGTCGAAATACACTTTGATGGGGGAGCGTTCGAAGCTCACCCCGCTGTAGTAGCTGCGCAGGGACACCGCGGTAACCCCGTTTTTGAGGGTATTCCCGATGGCGCGGGAAACCACCGAACTCACCCCGTCCGCGCCGATCACCACCCGCCCTTTGACGCGCACGGTTTTGTCGCCGCTCCGGCAGACCACCACCGCCCCGTCTTTCTCCCATTCCACCGCCACCGCCTTGTGATGGGGCCGGAATTCCGCCCCGTTTTGGCAGGCATTGAGCATCAGCAGATGGTCGAAGCGCCGCCGGTCCAGCAGCACCACAAAGTCCGGATATTTGCTCTCCTGCGGGAATCCCCCGGTAAGCAGGAATTGGCCGTCCAGATACAGATCGCAGGTTTTGATGCAGCTTTTGGTAATGCCCAGCACCTCGTCCACGCAGCCCAGCTCGTCCAGCCAATAAATGGCCTGAGGGGTCAGTCCGTCGCCGCACACTTTGTCCCGCGGGAAATCCTCCTTATCGAGAAACACGGTGGAGAGGCCTTTGCGGGCACAAAACGTTGCCGCGCTGCTGCCCCCCGGGCCGCTTCCCACGATCACCACATCAAAGGTGTCCACGTCCGATTCTCCTCAGAGCTTGATCATTCACGTTACGCAACCAAACCCGTTTTTGCTGTTTAACCACCAAGACACAAAGACGCGAAGAATTAACTGGTTTCAGTTTTCGCGATTTCGCAGTTAATGGGCCGGAAATTGCTTCTTGCGCTTAACATCAGTTACTAATCTTCCACCAAAGGCCGGTAATTGGCAGCGTCACATTCTGCCGGATAAAATCTTATTGCCGGGATTCCACCACCAACACCACCGGGATGTGAAAACTCTCGTCGGTCTGCACCTCAATGGCCCCGTGGTAAAGATCCGAGGGCAGGTTTTCCGGGATCTCGCCGATCAGGTAAAACTTTTCGAAATCCATGGGTTCGATGGTTTTGCCGGCCGGTTTAAGAGAAAAGCCGCTGCCGTCCAGGGCGGCTCCGCGATGCTGGCCCTGAAAACCCTGGACGCAAAGTTTAACCTTCTTGGCCGCATCCGGGGAATCGTTGTTGATGGAAAAGGAGACCTTAACCGCACTTCCCGGAAACAGGGCCAGGCGGTTCATCACCCCCACCGGCATTTCGGGTTCTGCCTCCTCCGGGGCCTGCTCCCTTTCCGGGGGCGCCTGAGGGCGGGGTTGGGGTGGGCCAGATTGACCCTGAGGGTAGGCGGCGGCCGGGCCGTTTTCCCCTCCGGGACTAAACTGACTCAGCAGGGTATCCTGAGCCACCGCCCCGATTTTGCTGAGCAAATTGATCCCCAGGGACAGCCCGGCCTCGGCCAGGTCCAGCCCTTTGGAGAATATCGCCTCAATCTGATCCACCTTTCCCTCTTCTTCCCCGGCGGATTCCCGCCGAACCTCCGGTTCCGGTGGCGGAGGGGATCCGGGCATTTCTTTGCCGTTCTTTTTTGAGGGGGATGGCGGTGCGTTTTTGGGTGAAGCCATGGTCATTTTCCGTTTTTCGTTAAACCTGCGTTCGGCCGAAGTTGCCAACCTAATTTAGGGCATGCGGTATGTCCTGTTCGTCATCCCGGCAATC
>JAGRBF010000189.1 GCA_020434205.1 Calditrichota bacterium
AGTCCTCTTGTCCATCAGTCCTCCCGCCTTTTCAAAAATAATTAGTCACCAACACTTTGCCCCCTTTCCCGTATAATTGAGGGTTAATCTCAACCAGGCAGGTTTCTGATGGCTGACAACAAGCCTCCGGGTTTTTGGGCAACCCTCAAAAAGGACTGGCAAAGCACCCCTATCCGGGCTTCCTTGCGCCGCAATTTCCAGGAGCTCAAGGCCTTCTACCTTACCCGGGAGCAGCAAGATCGCCTGGAGAACATGAACTGGCTGAAACGCTGGCTTTTCACCGGGACGTGGCTGCTCAAGATCCTCTTCTTCAAACTCTCTCCTTTCCGCAGACTGCTACTGGTGGCCAGCCTGTACATGCTGCTGGCCCAAAACGGCAACGGTGGGCGGGACCTTACCATTTTCGGGGCCATCACCATTTTGCTGCTCTTGCTTCTGGAACTGAAGGACAAGCTGCTGGCCCATTCCGAACTGGCGGACGGGCGCAAGGTGCAACTGGCCCTGGCCCCCGAAGCCAACCCCCGGGTGCCCGGTTGGGAAATCTGGCTTTTTACCCGCTCCGCCAACGATGTGGGGGGAGATCTGGTCGATATTCTGCAACTCACCGACAAATGCCATGGACTGGCATTGGGGGACGTGGCCGGCAAGGGGTTAAAGGCGGCCTTGTTTATGGCCAAACTGCAGGCAACCCTGCGGGCTCTGGCCTCAGACTTTGACGATCTGGGCCTGTTTGCGAAAAAGGTCAACCGCATTTTTAACCGGGACGGTCTTCCCAACAGCTTCGCCTCGCTGATCTACCTGTGCGTGGAAAGCAATTCGCCGTCGGTGCGCCTGGTTAACGCGGGGCACATGCCACCGCTGCTGCTGCACAACGGAACGGTCCGGGAGCTGGACAAGGGGGGACGGGCCCTGGGATTGGTGGCGGACAGCGACTACCGGGAGGAGCGCCTTTCCCTGGAACCCGGGGCAACCCTGTTTCTGTATTCGGACGGGTTAACCGAAGCCCAGAATGAAGAGGGCGCCTTTTTCGGGGATGAGCGTATGATCGCCCTGCTGAAGCGCTGCGGGGAACTTTCCCCTTCGGAAACGGGGCGGCAATTCATCAATGCGGTGGATGGTTTTGTCGGGGAAGCCCGCCCCGCGGATGACCTATCGCTGATCATCCTGCGGCGAAATGCGTAAATACAAATCCGGTGTCTTATTTTTTTCCGGTAGAGCCGAATCCACCCCGGGTTTGGCCGGCAAAATCGGGGTTTTCCATTTCTTCCCACTCGATTTTTTCAAAGGCGTGGCGGTGAAATATAATCTGGGCGAAACGCGTTCCCCGCTCCACCACGAAGGGCTCGCTGCCCAGCGGGTCCCGCGGATTGTAGTGGCGGATCACCGCGATGCGCAGCTCATCCTCCGGACCGCAATAATCCTCATCGATAATGCCCACGTCATTCAC
This sequence comes from Calditrichota bacterium, assembly GCA_020434205.1. Taxonomy (GTDB): domain Bacteria; phylum Calditrichota; class Calditrichia; order RBG-13-44-9; family J075; genus JAGRBF01. The sequence goes on from JAGRBF010000189.1 coordinate 1,448, forward strand.
CAATGAAATGCCGTTTTTCACCGAAAAGCCGCTGCGGATGTGCGCGGTAAAATAATAGCCCGGTGGGGATTCGATTATCAGGCCGGTGGGGATGATCGCCACTTCCCCGGGCATTAATTCGGTGTGTTCGGCGGCGTATATATCCAGTCCGGCCGATCCGGGGGTTTGGCGAACCGGCAGGGGGATATCGGGGGATTTGCGATAGATTCGGATTTTCATGGGCATCCGGGTTACTGGGTTAAAAAATTGCCGCCCCTGGCACTGCTCCGGGCCGCGGTTGAATGGCTGAATGTTAATTCGGCTTCGCCAAATACGTATGAGGGTGTGGGAGGGCGGATATGGGGTAAAACACTTCGATACTCCGCCCCCCGACACGCGCCTGCGTCGTAACGCCGCAGGCGCATTCACCGTTATTTCGCCGGCTCCACCGGATAATCCCCGGGGATCAGCATCGGCAGGGGTTTGCCGGGATTTTCCGTCATGGTTTTGACGAAGTTGAGCACCGGATCTGCGGCAATTTTGCTCTCGATCCCGATGGGCACCAGGGCATCTTTGGCAAACAGGCCGCTGTAGCGCCCCATTTCCCGAACCGTGTAGCGTTTTCCGCCCAGCCCGGCCATTTCCCGCGCCATCTCGATGGCGGGAATCATCCCCCCCAGCTCGTCTACCAGACCGTTGGCCTTACCGTCCACCCCGGAGTAAATCCGTCCCTGGGCAATCTCACCGACCGCTTCCTTGCTCATGTTGCGGCCACTGGCCACCTTCACCAGAAAACGGTCGTACAATTCCCGGATCCACTGCTCGGCCCGGGCGCGCTCCTGCTCGCTCATGGGGCGGGCCGGCACCTGAATCCCCAGTAAGGGCAGGCGAACTCCAAAACCCAGATCGGCATGGTCGCCGACCTTCACGTAATCGGCGGTCATCCCCAGCTTACCGCTAAAGCCTTTGTCGTAGATCCATCCGCCGATCACCCCCACCGATCCGGTGATGGTTCCCGGTCCGGCCAGGATTTTATCCCCGTACATGGAAATCCAATATCCCCCGGAGCCGGCCACCTGTCCCTGGCTGATAATCACCGGTTTTTCCCCGGCGATTTCCTGGATGGCCTCGGCCACCAGATCGGAGGCCAGCGGATCGCCGCCCGGGGAATCCACCCGCATCACCACTGCTTTGACGGATTTGTTTTTGGCGAGTCCGCGCAGTTGGCGGCTCAGGGAGCGCGCCTTGATGCCGCTGTCCATGGCGCACTCGCCCAGGGCATAGACCAGCGCAATTTGCGGGGCGCTTCCCCAATAATCGCCGGAATTGGCGCGTTCGGCCAGCACGGTTTTGCTCATCTTGCCGCCGCTGGGACCGAAATAGTGCTTCACCAGATCTTCCAGGTCGTGGAAGCGGGCCAGGGTATCCACCAGTCCGGCTTCCAGGGCGTCATCGGCCATCAGCATCACCTGTTCATTGATGATGCGGTCGAATTGCTCGTCGCTAAGCTGGCGGGAAACCCCCACTTCCCGGCGCAGCAGCTCATACCAATCGTCGGCCAGCGCCTGACGCTGCTCCCGGTCGCCATCGGACATCGATTCCCGGGAGAGAGCTTCCGCGGCGGATTTGTATTTGAAAAAACGCCATTCGTCGAAGGCCAGCCCCATTTTATCCAGGGTGCCTTTCAGGTAGGTTCGCCCCAGGAGGTAGCCGGGCATTTCCAGCATGCCTTCGGGATCCATCACCACCACATCGGCCACGCTGGCCAGGTGGTAGCCGGTCATCCCGGCGTTATCAATATAGACGATCACCTTTTTGCCGGCTTCCCGGGCCTTGCGCAGTTCTTCGCGGATTTCCCAGGCGTGCTCGGGGTAAACGCGCAGTCCGGAGAGGTTGTAGGCCAGCACCGAGACATCCGGATCCTTGACCGCCCGGCGGATTTCCACCAGCAGGTCGAAAAAGCGGTTTTTGTTATCATCAAAAAAGCGGTAGGTCCGGTAATCCACCGTTCCTTTGAGGTTGGTAGATACGTATTTGCCTTTTTGCGGGAAAACGTCGTTCATAAAGGACCTGCGGAAATCGCCGAAACCCACGCTGTAAGTGTCGTAGCTGCGTTCCTGGTCGCTATCGAAATGGGATTGTCCGCTCAGGCGTCCCTTGCCCAGGGAAAGCTGAAGCCCCAGGGTAAAGGCTTCCGACTCAAAATAGCGGCCGGTAATATGGAGCCCCGGCAGCACCTCGGCGGCGGCGCCCACGCTCCACGGCGCTTCGTCGAGACGTTCCTTGCGCTGAATGGCCATATCCGCAAACAGGGTAAATCGGGGATTTCCAAAGGGGCGCACTCCCACCTCGGCAACACCTTCGCGAGCCTTGCTGCCCGAGGCGAAATTCCCGGTGACCCCCACGGAGAGGTACGGCAGGGGGCGGGAAATAAACCCCACGCTCCAGAAATTTTTCCGGCCGAAGGCCGCCTCATCCCCACCGGACCAGTTGTAGGCGATCCCGAAACCACCGCTGGGGTCTCCCCCGCCAAGGGAAAGGTTGTAATCGCGCACCCGGAAGCCGGCGCTTTTGGTTTGCAACATGCTGAAGCCCATTCCCTGACCGCCGGTAAACAGGGCCCAATCGGAGATATCCGGGCCGTCCCCGTTGTTGGCCCGCCAGGCGAAGCTTCCGTTAAAAGAGCGGGACATGCCGGCGTTGGCGGGATTGGCCAGCCCCAGCAGACCTTTTTCGTAACTGGTCGCACCGCCCATCAGAAAGCGGGTGCGGGAATAATACGATGGCAGATTTTGTGCCCAAAGGGTCGGCGCGCAGATCAGTACGACCGCGGCGAGCATCACAATAGTTTTAATTCGCGTCATGACATCCTCTTTGAATGAGATCGGGGGTAAGGTTATTTTTCAGGCAGCCTTCACTTAACATTCGCAATTTTGTGAAATCCGTTTCAATGAAAATATTTTTTTGAGGGCCCCTGCCCACCCCGGTGCAAAGTCTGTGCCGGAGCCCGGAATGCCTTTCCCGAGGGAGTCTCCCACTTCCGGCCGGCGACTTCTTAATACCTGACCTTACCCGCCAGAAACGATTTCCAGTAAACTAACCGCAAAATCACGAAATCGCGAAAACAGAAACCGGACCGTTTTGACCCTGCACCGGAAAATCTGCTCGTCCTGCTGTTATTCGCGGACCAATATGGATAGCTGGTTTACGTCCCCTCCCCAAAGCAGGTGGGGACACGGGAGTTCTGTGTATGGCAAGGACCAAACACATGAATTCTTCGCGGCTTCGCGGTTAAATAACAGAAACGGGTTTGATTGCATAACATGGGTTAATAAGCTTTCGACCCACTCGTCACTTTGGTCCGCCGTAGCTCGGTAAAATTACCGCATTTTCAGGAATTTGCCGAGGCAGTGGGGGTCGGTTGTTTTTTTTGGAAAACTTGGTCCAAAATTTATCAGTCGCCATATTGCGACACCAATCACACCCCTTCGAACCTTCTGATAATTTATTTAACGATACTGCTCAATGGTCTTAAACATCATAAGTATTCGAGTAAAAATACGGTTACGCTGCCTCTCCTCCTCGTATTTGCGGGTCCGACTTTGCTTTCCGGTCTGAAACGTCATTTCTATTCGCCCAGCGCAGTATAAAACCGGATGTATCGGCAAAACGATACGGTTTCCAGTTAAAAAGGGATTTTCCACAGGGGGGCAATGGATTGAGAAACTGTCCGAAATGTAATGCTCAGGTTGGCCCGAAGCAGGTCTTTTGTCAACATTGTAATGGTTATATCCCGCTTCGGGTGAGGAATGATTCGCAGGAAACCCGGAAATCCGTTTCGCAAACGGCTCCCCCGCCCCCAAAAGCCTTTAACCCACCCCAAGCGCATCCTCTGCAGGTGCCGGAGGTTCCTCCAAAAGAAACCGCTGCGGCACCGGTGGCTAAAAGCCGTGAGCCCGAGCCCCAGCCCAATCTGCCCAACCCGGAGAAATCCGTCTTTCCCATTCCCCGGGCGATTCTCCTGGTGGCTTTTCTGGCAGTAGCCGGCAGTATTCTGGCTTTTGCCCTTTTGGGCTCTTCCACAGGGGGACAAACAGAAGCCGGAAAGCTGTATGCACAAGCCGAACAATTGTTGAACAGCCGGGATTATGACGGGGCCAAAAAACTGTTTAATAAACTCATCGGAGACTTTCCCCAACACCCGTTAACCATCTCCGCGCGGGAGCGCTTAAAGGCCATAGAAAATGAATATCTCCCCAGAGAATTTGACGCGCTCAGGGAAGAGTTCACCCTTAAGTCTCTCTTAAGCAAGGCGGAAGCAGCCTATCAAAAAGAGCATTTCCTCACCCCGGAGGAGGACAATGCCTTGGGCTACATTGGCCAGATCCTGGCTATAGACCCATCTCACCAGCGCGCTTTGGAATTAACCACCCTGATGAGCGCTTATTACCAGAATCAGGGACAGGCATCTTTTGACCAACGGCGTTACCAAACCGCCCGGGATTATTTTGAAAACGCCCTCAGCCTTATCCCGGAAAACCCGGAGGTTCGGGAAAAAATCGTTGCCGTGGAACGGGCCATGGCGCAAGAGCAGCAAAGCACCCGCAGCAGCAAAGGGCGCCCATCCGGGATAGCTTCCCGCAGCACTTCCCCACCGGCCAATCCACCCGCGGTTTCCCAAACCATTGCCGGGGATCCGGCCCCCTCTTCACAGGCTCAGCTCTCCACCGACCAGCAGGGCGATAAGGGGAATCCCGCCCTCGCAGAATCCGCTCCCAAACCGGTGGAAGCCCCTCCGGGCTCACCCGCGCAGACGGGATCCCTGAACGCGGCCAACCAGCGGAAAAACGCGACTTCGATTTCCCGGAAACCGGCCGAACAGGCGGCAGAAGCCGCCAGCCCCATTTTGTTGATGGAAGAATCCCAGATCGACGGCGGCGTTAAGACCCTGGTGCAGGGTCCGGCATTGGAGGTGCCGCGCAGCTGGAATTTCGGCGGGTTCTCAAAAGTCAAAGCCGAATACATCGTCGAGGCAAACGGCAGCGTTTCCCAGGTAAAGCTGGTGGTTCCGTCCAAATACCCGCGCCTCAACGATTTGGTGATCGAGAAGGTGAGCCAATTCAAGTATCGCCCGGCCACCTTTCGGGGAAAACCAACCCGCTTCAAAACCAGCGAAGAGTTTATTTTCAAACAATAACCAGGTGATTCACCTTCACCCAAAAGTGAACCGAACAGGAGAATGTTATGAAAGCGATCGCCAGCAAATTTTTATACATGGCGTCCGTTATGCTGGCAGCTCAGACCCTCTTTCTTCAGACAGCCCGGGCGCAGTGGACCTGGTGGAGTTTCATGGATGTCGGGTATCAGGTGTCGATCAGCGATTCGGCGGATGCCGGACTGCGCAACGGAGGGTTTGTTATCGGACAATATGATTTGTTCACCTCGTATAACATCAACGACCATCTGGAAGTGCTGGCGGAACTGGTGTTCGAGGCGCCGGACGGGGAGCTTGTGGTGGATCTGGAGCGCCTTCTGCTGGCTTATACTTTCCGGGATTGGCTGACCCTGGAAGCCGGACGGGCCCATACCCCGTTGGGATATTACAGCAACGCCTTTCACCACGGACGCCATTTGGAATCCGCAATCGGGCGTCCATTGATTCTGGAATTTGAGGATGAAGGGGGGTTGGTGCCCGCTCATATTGTAGGCGCCTGGCTGCGGGGGTTTGCCGGCGGAAGTGCCGGAACCATTGACTATACCATCGGGATCCTCAACGGCCAGAAAGTCGATACGGACAACGGGGGAATTGGTGCTCAACCTCAACAAGGACGACGATACCAATAAAACCCTGGTGGCCAAACTGAACTTCGAACCCCAGGCGGTGAGCGGGCTGGGGTTGGGGGCCGGCCTTTACCGGGGCAAAGTGCACGGCTACAGCGAAGCGGGCGGTACCGCTCCCACCCTCAGCATTAACCAAACCATTTACAGCACCCATCTTTACTACAACCAACTGCCCTTCAAGTTTATGGGGGAGCTTTTTATTTTTGACACCGCGGACCTTCTCAACAATTCCGCCAAATCCTCCTCCAAAGGCTTTTTTGTTCAGGCGGCCTACGAAATTCGCGAGATGTTCCGCCCTTATGCCCGGATCGAGCAGGTTTCCCCGGATGATGAGGATCCCTATGCCACCCTGCTTTTCGGAAATGAGGATGCCAAACGCTTTACCGCGGGAATTCGCTTCAACATTTCTCCGGAAAGCTCTCTGAAATTTGAATTGATTTCCGAAAAAATCGGCGCATTGGACCGGATTTCCATTCTGGGCGGGCAATGGGCGGTCGTTTTCTGATTTGGTCGTCCGTTGGTGAGGCCGCTAAATGTTCGGGCGAGTTGACAATTAGAAAATGGGTGAGTTGGGATGATTGTCAGACGCCCTATAACCGGGAAATATGAAAGAAGGATTGGTGGTATGAAATTTTGGAAAGCAACCGCCTTGCTTTTGGGCATGCTGATGTTATGCTCTCTTTGGGCCCAATCCGGAAAAAGTGAACAACCTTCGGCCGAGACCGACCAGGGTGGTATTGTGCTGCTGGTAAATTCACAATCCGGCATTTGGGAACAATTATCGGCCAAAGAGCTCAAAAAGATCTATCTGGGGAAAATGACCTTTCGCAACGGGGTGCGGATTATCCTGACCAGCCGGGAGGAACGCGAGCTCCGGGAGACATTTTTTCAGGAATACACGGGCAAATCGGATAAATCCTTCACCAGCTACTGGAAACAGAAGGTTTTTTCCGAAGGCGGGGAAGTGCCAAAGCGCATCGTTGGCATCGAGGAACTGATTTCCTATATCACTGAGCATGAGGGGGCGATCGGATTTGCCTGGCAGGCGGAAGTGCCCGAAGTCCCTGCGGGTTTGAAAGTCATTTTGCCCAAATAATCCTGGGCCTGAGGTTCAAATTCTGGCCCGGATCTGAAGATTTGTAAAGCGCCGCTCTCCCGGCGGTTGGCGCGGGTCGTTGACGCATCCCCCCAGTTCCGTTCCCACAAAACGGTAGGCATCTTTCATAAAGCCGGCATGGCCCATAACCTCCTGGGTCTTCTCATCGAAGCGCATCTGCAGCATGCCCCCGGAAATTTCGTAAAACATCACCGCTTCCACCCCATTGGTTTCGAAGCGCAACTGCCCGGGTTGCGCCATCCGGAAGGGCATGGCCATGATAAAATTATAACAGGGTTCCCCTTCATGCAGGATGTACATCCGCAGTTCCTGTCCCGGGGCGAAGTGCAGATAATAGGTGACCTGAGCTTCGGTCTGTTGTTCCCAAACCCCCAAAAGGGCTTTGTCGGTAGGGGTTTGGTCGGTGCAGGCGCTCAGGATTATCCCGAGCAGCACACCCAGGAAAAAACGATGGGTTGCGGACATGGCGTAGGTTTCGGTAAGGAAAAGGATGAACGGAATGGGGAGCAGCACCCCCGTTTTAACAAAATTACGGCAAAAAGGGCATCGGTAAAAGCAAAGTTTCGGTTGAGGGCTCCGGTGCAGTTACGGCCAAAGGTTTCCTTTTAAAGCGAAAATGGCTAACCTTGGGCAGACCCGTTCCTTTTTCCACCAACCAAACCATCGGACCTGTTTATGAAATACCTGGCCGCCCTGGCGTTATTGCTGATTGTCGCTGCCTGCCATTCCGGCGAACATAAAATCGAAAAACGCTCTTATCTCGATCTGAGCGGCACCTGGCAGTTTGCCCTGGATTCCGCCAATACCGGCATTTCCGGGGGGTGGTTTAAAACGGCCCTGCCGGATAGCATTCCCCTTCCCGGAACCACCGACGCAGCTGGCAAGGGTTTTCTCAACCGGGACACCACCACCCTGCACCTCAACCGGGTCTATCGCTACGAAGGAGCGGCCTGGTACCGCAGATCGGTGACCATCCCGGAATCCTTTGTCAACCGGACAATTGTCCTGAAGATGGAGCGCACCAAAACCTCCCGCATCTGGGTGGACAGCACTCTGGTGGGCGGCTCCCGGATTCTCCAGTCCCCCCAGGTTTTTGACCTCACCGCCCTGCTGACGCCCGGGGAACACAGCATTGCCATTCGCATCGACAATCGCCTGGACCTCACCCCCTACGGCAACGTCCACATCTATTCCGACGAAACCCAGACCAACTGGAACGGGATTCTGGGGGAAATCGGCCTGATTGCCATGCCGCACACCCACATTACCCGAATGCGGGTTTTTCCGGACCTTCCCGGCCAAAAAGTGGCCGTCGAAATCGGCCTGCGCAACCCGG
>JAGRBF010000190.1 GCA_020434205.1 Calditrichota bacterium
AAATTGGGTTTGGCTATCCCTATTCTATTGCAAAAAGGGGACATTCGCAAGGGAGATCGTGAACGGCGGACCACTGGACCGAAGGACCGTTGGACTTTTTGACCGAAGTCCATCAGTCCATCAGTCCATCAGTCTATCAGTCCATCAGTCTATCAGTCCATCAGTCCATCTGTTACTGAACCAGCAGCATCTTGCGGCTTTGGGTAAAAGGCTGCTCCCCGGAAACGCTGAGGCGATAAATGTAAACCCCGCTGGCCAGCACCGCACCGCCGGCCCCGCGGCCGTCCCAGCTAAGCTGATGGGCGCCGGCGGGGAACTCGCCCCCGGCCAGGGAGCGGACTTCCCGTCCCAGCACATCGAAGATCGCCAGGCGCACCTCACCCCGGGCCGGCAGGGAAAAGCGGATCCGGGTTTCCCCGTTAAAGGGGTTGGGATAATTCTGGTCCAGGGAAAAATCGCCGGGCAACGGCCCATCGGAGGGTCCCTTGACCCCGGTTACCAGGGAAAGGTCGAGCTTGTAGATGGAGCGGGCGTGGGTGCCGATGGCCAGGTAATAAGCGGTGGGATGGATTTTCATATCCCCCACGGTAACCATCGGGAGGTCCGGGCTGAGGTATTCCCAGGATTGCCCGAGATTGGCGCTTAAATAGGCGCCCAGGTCGGTGCCCAGGTAGAGATAGTTGTTGTCCGTGGGGTCCACGGCCATGGCGTTAACCGGGGCGTCCGGCAGATTGCTGCTGATGTCCGTCCAGGTTTGGCCACGATCGGCGGTGCGGAAAACGTGCGGTTGGGGATCCACCCAGCGCAAACCCGAATAGGTTACGTAGGCGACATCCTGATTGATGGGGTCCGGCACCACCCGGGTAACCCAGCGTTCCGGCAGGGGGGCGCGGTCCACGCGGGTCCAGGTAGCCCCCCGGTTGCTGCTGACCCAAACATTGGCATCATCGGTCCCCGCCCAAATGATGAGGTTGTTGGCCTCCGAAACTGCGATGGTGGTGATGGTGCCCAGGCGCGTTTGCCCCGGCCCGTCGGTGAGGTCCGGGCTGTAGGAGGACCAGTTCAGGGCCCGGTCGACGGTTCGGTAAACGGCGTTGGTGCCGTAATACAGGATGCTGGGGTTAATCGGATCCATCGCCACCGGGGTCGACCAGTTTCTGGGACCGTTGATCCCGGTGGTCGCGGGAGACCAGGTGGCCCCGCCGTTGAGGGTGCGACCCAATCCGCCATTCTGGCTTTCCGCGTAAATGACATTGGGATCGGTGTGATCGACCAGAACGTAAAAACCGTCCCCGCCGTAAATGCGCTGCCAGTCGTTGGTGTTGCCGGAAAGGGTGCGCAGGGTGCCGTTGTCCTGGGTACCCCCGTAGATACGCTCGGGGTTGTTGGCGTCCAGGCCGATTTCATAAAACTGGTTGTTGGGGAGCTCCGCCACCTTGGTGAAGGTTACCCCGCCGTCGCTGGAAATGTTGATGCCGCCGTCGTTGCCCTCAACCATAATATCCGGGTTGGTAGGGTGGAACGCCAGGGCGTGATGGTCCACATGCAACTCGGAAGGACCGCCGTATCCGTAAATGATCGGCCAGTTGCGTCCGCCGTCGGTGGAGCGCATGTAGGAAACGTCCAGGGCCCAGACCCGTTCGGGATTGGTGGGATGAACCCGCACCTGTCCGAAATACCAGCTAAAGGTGCTGACCCCGTTGGAGATGTAATTGTAGGGATCCGCATTGGTCCAGGAATCTCCGAAGTTGCTGCTGCGGTATAGCCCGGTATAGGTGCTGCCGTCGTTGTAAATCGCATATACCTCATCGGGGAAACTTTGGCAAAGGGCCAGGCCGATCCGCCCCACCCGCTCCCCGGCGGGATTGGGAAGTCCCCGGCCGCTGTTCAGATTCTCCCAGCTGTCGCCCCCGTCCGTGCTGCGGAAAACCCCGCCGGTGGGGCCGTAAAGATGGGAACGCCCGTTGGCGGTGCGCACCCGCTCCCAAAAAGCGGCTATCAGGCGGTTGGGATTTTGAGGGTCCATAATCAGGTCGATGGCGCCGGTGGAATCGGAGACAAACAGGGAGCTCTCCCAGGTTTGTCCCCCGTTGGTGCTGCGGTAAATACCGCGCTCCGGGTTGGGCGCAAAATAGGATCCCACCGCGGCCAGAAAAACCCGGTCCGGATTAAGGGGGTCCACCAGAATTCGCCCGATGGAAACGGTGTTATCCAGACCCAGAAAAGTCCAGCTCTGGCCACCATCGGTCGATTTGTAAACCCCGCCGCCCGGAAAGTTATTGTGGCCGCCATTGGCCTCTCCGGTTCCCACGTAGAGAACCCCCGGGTTAACCGGATCCATCGCGATATCACCGATGGTCAAATTGGCCTGATCGTCAAAAACAGGGAGCCAGTTCAAGCCGCCGTCTGCCGATTTAAACACCCCGCCGGTGGCGGAAGCGGCATAAATATTGGCGGGATTGTGGGGGTCGAATTCCAGATCCACCACCCGGCCGCCGATATTGGACGGTCCCGCAAAGGACACCGGCATCAGGCGCCGGGTTTTGGCGGCTTCGCGACGCATTTCCCGGGCCTGGGAGGCGGCCTCGCGGAAAGCCTCGCGGTCGGCGGTGCCAAAGGGCCAGGTGCGCTGTTGCCAGGCCCAGTCCGAAGGACGGCTGTCCGGCCCCGGTTCCGCTTTGGGATCGTGCCGGATGGCTGCGGCGGGAACCCCGTTATTCCCCGGGATTTGCCAGAAGATCGCCGCGCTGATAACAGCTGCCATCAAAAATAAAAACATATATTTGTGTCTTGGAAAAAGCATGACTTCTCCGGAGAGTTTTGATAATTCTGAGTCCCATCGCTGCCGGGTTTCTCCCCCGGGCGCCGCACTACCCAATTCTGTCTTTCTTGCGGATAACCAGCTTCAGGCCGGACCAAACCTCGCTGACCGCGCAGACCTTTACATCGACCAGATTGGCCGCCAGGGCCTCCGCACGGATAATGTCCTCGGTGAGGTCGCTGGGTACTTTGGAAGCCTTTTTGGGCCAGCTGATCCACAGCATGCCGTCCTGATACATCGCCGCGCGCAGGGCGGGGAGAAGCTCCACCAACCCGCGATGCGAATCGGTAAAAAAATGGAGCAGGTGGAATTGGCCGCCGAGCTCCCGGAAACAATCACACCCGTCCGGCAGATCTCCCAACCATTCCGGGTATTCCGGGGGAACATTTCCCCAAAAAACCCGGAAACCCGGCTTGTATCCCAGTTTCCTGAGCAGCGGTGTTTGCGAATACCCTGCAGCCATGATACTCCTATTACGCTTTGCTCGCCCTAAACCCCCGGATTTTCATCGAAAGCGGCGATCACCTTAAGTTCGATGGCGATGGGGGTGGGCAGAGCGCTGATCTCTACCGTGGTGCGGCAGGGTTGATGGTCCCTGAAATATTCCGCATAAATGCGATTGTAGGTCGCAAAATCGGCCTTCATGTTGGTCAAAAAAACGGTGACGTCCACAATCTGCTCCCATCGCGCCCCGGCATCTTCCAGAATGTAGCGCACGTTGCGGAAAACGCTGTGGCACTGGGTGGCGATGTCGTAGCTTGCAATATTGCCCTGCTCGTCCAGAGTAACTCCGGGGATGGCTTTCTGGCCGCGTTCCCGGGGACCTACCCCGCTTAAAAAAAGCAAATTTCCAACCCGCCGGGAGTGGGGGTAAAGGCCCACCGGTTCGGGGGCGCGGGAAGAATGATGTGAGGTTGAGGACATCTCAGACTCCGTGATGGGTATTTTCGTTTTCAAGAATCAGGCAACCGACCCGCTCGGGATGATCCTCCAGCAAGGTCTCGCCGGGCAATTGGCGGATCAGCCGGTAGACCAGAATGTCTCCCGCCGCGGCCAGGGTAAAAATGATCCCGAACCACAGCAACCAGGCGCTTCCGGTAAGCAGGGAAACCAGATAGGGGAGGATGCCCAGCAGAAAGAGGGGCATCAGCAACGCCAGTACGTAGGCATCCTTGCGAACCGGGACCTTGCAATGGGCGTAGGGGGTCAGGTATTTCCAGTACACCCCAAAGCTGATGTTCTCCCAGGTGGTTTTGCCGGCGATTTTCCAGGTTATCCCGTGCAGAAATTCGTGCAGGCAGATACCGCCCAGGAATGCCGGTATCAGGGACTGAAATTCAAAAAAGCCCCCGCCGCCCGGCTTGCCCCAAAAAAGCCAATAGAGGGGAAACATCGCGGCGAAGAGAAACAAAACAATCGGCAAGGCTTTGGTATTGGCCTCCTGGGGCGATATCGACAAATCTGTTTTCTCTGCGGCCACGCCCGATCTTCCCCCCGTTCTCTTCAAATTCTCCGGACCCCGATACCTTCTATTATTCTTACCAAACGAACCGCGAAATCGCGAAACCACACTCAAAAATTCTTGGCGTCTTCGCGGTCACATAATTACTGAGGTTACGCGCAGGAAGCAATTTCCGGCCCATTAACCGCGAAATCACGAAATCACGAAAACTGAAACCGAATGGATCTGACCCTGCACCGGAAAACCTGCTCGTCCCGCGGTTATCCGCGGACCAACATGGATAGCTGGTTTACATCCGCTCCCCAAAGCAGGTGTGGGCAGCGAAATTCTGTGTCTGGCAAAAACTAAACACATTAATTCTTCGCGCTTTCGCGGTTAAATAGCAAATAATGGGTTTGGTTGCGTAACATGAGTTAATCAAAGGACTGCGAAAGGTCCAATCATAAATCAATACTTCACGCAAACGTTCTTGGGCTCGGTAAAAAACCGCAGCGCCTCAACCCCGCCCTCACGACCCACACCGGAATGTTTCATCCCGCCGAAAGGGGTCCGCAAATCGCGCAGCATCCAGCAATTGATCCACACGATCCCGGCCTGAAGCTCCGCCGCCAGGCGATGGGCCCGGGAAAGATCGGAGGTCCACACCATGGCCGCCAGCCCATAGGGGGTGTCGTTGGCGATAGCCAGGGCCTCCGCTTCGCTTTCGAAGGGTTGCAGGGTGATCACCGGGCCGAAAATTTCCTCCCGGTTGGTGCGACAGGCCTGCGGCAATCCCTCGATGATAGTGGGGGCCACGAACCAGCCTTCCGCACAGCGCCCTTCCGGCCGGAACGCCTCGCCGCCGCACAAAACGGTGCCGCCTTCCTCTTGCGCCAAAGCGATATAGCGCAGGATTTTTTCCTGATGTTCGCGGGACACCACTGCTCCCTGGCGCGTTTCCGGCAATTGGGGATCACCCTGTTGCAGGCTTTGGGTGAGGGCCACCAGCTCGTCTCGAAAGCGCGGGTAAAGGCTTTTTTCGATGAGGACCCGGGATCCGCACAGGCATATCTGCCCCTGATTGTTAAAGCTGGAGCGCAGGGTGGTTTCCAGAGCGTTGGGATAGTCGCAGTCTGCAAACACAATATTGGGATTTTTACCGCCCAATTCCAGCGAGAGCTTCTTAAACATGGGGGCCGCAACGCGGGCAATCTCCGCCCCGGTGGCGGTGCCGCCGGTAAAGGAAATGCAGGGAACGGCGGGATGCCGGACAATCGCTGCCCCTACCTTGCTGCCCAGCCCGTGCACGATATTCAGGACCCCCGGGGGCAGCTCTGCTTCCCGGCAGATTTCGCTGAGCATAAAGGCGGTCTGAGGGGTGAGCTCGGAAGGTTTGGCCACCACGCAGTTGCCGGCCGCCAGAGCGGGGGCGATTTTCCAGGTGAACAAATACAGCGGCAAATTCCAGGGGGAGATGCAGCCGGCGATCCCCACCGGCTGGCGCAGGGTGTAATTGACCGCCGTTTGCCCCATGGGGTGGGATTCGCTGGCGAAGTGCAGGGCGGCGGTGGCAAAAAACTCGAAGTTGGCCGCGGCCCGGGGAATGTCCACGCTGGTGGCCATGTGCAGCGGTTTGCCGCTGTCCCGGGCTTCCGCCCCGGCCAGTTCGCTCAGATTTTCGCGGATTTTGGCGGCGATGGCGTTCAGTTTCTGAAAACGGAAGGCCGGTTCGCTGCCCGACCAGGCGTTTCGTGCGGAAAGGGCGGCGCGCACCGCCCGCTCAACATCTTCGGCATCCGAGTCGGGAAGGGCCCCGTAAACCTTGCCGGTAGCCGGCTCGTAATTGTCCAGATAGTTGCCGGAAATGGGCGGGCAAAGTTCGCCGCCGATGTAATTGAGAAGGGTCTTCATCCTGGGTTCCTACAAGCTGCCGGTCCGGCCGCCGTCCACCGGAACGTTGATCCCGGTGATGTAGCCGGCCTGCGGAGAGGCCAGAAACAGGACGGCGGCAGCGATTTCTTCCGGGCGACCGAAGCGGCCGGCGGGAATTTCTTTCTGCAGATCCCGGACGATTTCGGCAGTGGTTTTCCCGCTGCGTTCGGCGCGGGCATTGATGATGTTCTCCAGCCGTCCGGTCAGGGTGGCCCCGGGCAGCACGTTGTTGACGGTAATTCCCTTCGCGGCGACCTCATTGGCCAGGGTTTTGGCCCAGTTGGCCACCGCCCCGCGAATGGTGTTGGAAACTCCCAACCCGTGCAGCGGCTGTTTTACCGAGGTGGAAATGATGTTGATGATCCGGCCGTAGCCTTCCGCGGCCATCCCCGGCAGCAGGGCCTGGGCGAGGATCTGGTTGCAGATCAGGTGCTGGTTGAAGGTCTGCAAAAAATCTTCCGGAAGGGCCTCCTGCAAGGGTCCCCCCGGCGGGCCTCCGGTATTGTTGACCAGAATATGGGCGGGGCCCTGGCGCGCCGCAAAATCCTCGATGGCCAGGCGCACCTGTTCCGGCTGGCGGAAATCCGCCGCAATATGGGTATGATGCTGCCCGCTTTGGGCCGGCAGTTCCTGCCTCACCTGGGTGAGGGCTTCCGGGTTTCGCGCCATCAGGATGATGTTTGCGCCCGCTTCGGCCAGAAGGGTGGCGGTGGCCCGTCCGATTCCCTGGGTGCTGCCGCACACCACGGCGTTTTTACCTTTGAGGTCGATCGAAATGCTCATAGAAGTCCTTAGAAAGATGGCGCTCTTGTTCATTCAGCGATCAGCGATTAGCGATCAGCG
>JAGRBF010000191.1:0-764 GCA_020434205.1 Calditrichota bacterium
GGATTCGACGAGCACCTGAAGGGGCTTTATCCGGAAACGGAAAAAAGCGCCCGGGACATTCGCCTGGCCCTGGTAACCCACGCCCTGCTAAGACCGCTTTCCCGTCTTTTTAGCGGCAAAAACGGGCAGGATCCCGCCTCACTGGACTTTATCGACAGCTGGATGCTGGGACGATTGGTCCTGGGCATTTACAAGGATCTGGGTATGCGCCCCGGGGAGGCGGAAGAACTGTGGGCATCGGTGCGACTGATCCTGTTGTATGGCGACTGGCACGCCGATCGCAAGCCGGTGCGCAGCCGTCCCGAACGGATTCTGGAACACCTGCTGGGGCAGCCGGCCTTCCAGCATTACGTTCAGGTGAATCGCTACGAGGAAGTACTGTGGTTTAACAAGGAGCGTTTCGAAAGCGCCCTGCGCTGGCTGCTGCTAACCTCTGCGCTGGCCAACGCCACCTTTACCGAAGCGGGCGAAGACGCCCTGTCGAAGGATATCGCCCTCCTGGGCCGGTGGCAAAAAGCCCTGGGCAAGTCGGAATATCAGGTGGTCAAATTGCTGGGGGCTCTCAAGCCGGCAAAGGCTGCCCCTAAGAAGGCGGATAAAACGACGACAAAAAAAGAGCCCGTCAAAAAGACGGCAGCAAAAAAAACGAAACCGGCGGAGAATTCCGGGACCGGATCCGCAAAGAGAGGAAAAGTCGATAAGACGGCTATTCCAACAAACCGAAAGTCCAGGAACCAAAAGACCTCAGAGAATAAGAAATAAGG
>JAGRBF010000191.1:824-28993 GCA_020434205.1 Calditrichota bacterium
ATTAAAACCCGCATTTTTGTGCGGGTTTTTCCCCTCACTTTCCCCCTTAGTATACCGGGGGGATTTTAAACAGCCCCCATTTCCTCGAAACACCCATTTTTCACCCCGGAGGCCCTATGCCTGCCCGAGTGCTCATCGCCATCCTGGTTTCCCTACTACTTGCCGTCCCCCAACTTCCCGGCCAGCAGCCCATATTCACGCCGTTGGGAGATCTTCCCGGGGGAAGCGTCTACAGCAAAGCCTATGGCACTTCGGCCGATGGGACGGTCATTGTGGGAGAGGGCCAGGGCAGTTCGGGAACCCTTGGTTTTATCTGGCGCGAAGGTCAGGGCATGGTCAGCGTGGGAGGCTTTCCGGGTCAACAGGTAAGAAGTTTCCTATGGGATGTCTCTTCCGACGGATCTACTGCGGTTGGTTTCGGCGACGGCGGCGTTGGGGGCGATTCCGCGCTTGTCTGGAGCGCCGGAAACGGCATCTCGGGCATCGGCGAACTTCCTGACGGTTCTAATTCCGTCGCCAGAGGAATTTCCGAAGACGGCTCAACCATCGTGGGGCAGGCAGCAAATTCTTTCGCTTTCGAACCTTTTCGATGGACCGCATCCGGGGGTATGGTTGGTCTGGGCAGTTTTTCCGGGATCGGTTTCGGCGGTACCGCCTGGGACGTTTCCCAGGATGGTAGCGTCCTCGTTGGGTATAGCACCGATGGCGCCGGCGACAGCTGGGCCTTCCGATGGACCGCCGCCGGCGGTTTGACCAACCTCGGCAGTTTTACCGGCAATCCCCCCAGCTATGCTTACGGGGTATCCGATGATGGAAACGTGGTGGTTGGAAAGGCGGTAAACGGGTCCTTTCAAGCCTTTCGCTGGACCACCGGGGAGGGAATGGTAAACCTTGGAACCCTGGACGGACGGCCCCAATCCGAGGCCTGGGCAGCCAACCGTGACGGTTCGGTAATCGTCGGAACATCCGGTCCTGTCTTTGTCTGGACCGCGGCAACGGGGATGCGCGCGCTGAGTGAGATTTTGACTGACGATTACGGGGTAGACTTAAGCGGTTGGACTTTGCTGGGTGCTTACGACATTTCACCCGACGGCCGGGTTATCGTTGGCTATGGGCAAAACCCCCAGGGCAATTCCGAAGCTTTCCGGGTGGTGCTGCCCGCCATTGCCATTGCCGCGCCCCAAACCGGGGATCGGTGGGTAGGCGAAGGACAGGGTACCATCCGCTGGAAGGCACCCGGGGTCAATTTTTTCAGCATCGACCTCAGCCTCGACGACGGCAGCAGTTGGAAGAACATTGATTTTTCCACCACCCCCGGCGACACCCAGTTTGTATACCGGGTGCCGGATACCCTGTTTACCACCAACACTGCCCGCATCCGGGTCAGCGATCTCTACGATTCTACCCGTTTTGCCATTAGCGAACCATTTACCATCAAAGGCTACGACCATAGCCGCATCCTCAGCGACGGTTCGCTGCAACACTTCCGAACCCCTCAAAACGGCTGGTTTTTTCGCAATGACACCACCAACATGTGGCCGCAAGCCTGGTGGCGACAATTTATCTACCTTACCGCCACCGACCCTTATACCAACGAGCACTACCCGGAGGACTGGTTTCAGACTCCCGTCAATGCCCGGAGCTGGAACTTCGTCGACTGGCCGGTTTTTGTCGAGGCTTTCGGCGAGGACCAATGCTACTGGTCCACCACGGCGGGTGTTTACCGGGGCGCTGCGGTGGGGAAGTGGCGGACCCGCAAACACCGTTGGGGCGGCTCGTGTTACGGGCTGGCCACATCCAGCTTGCTGGCATTTTCTTATCCGGCGGAATTTCGCAATCGCTTTCCGGTGGTGGCCCAGACCGACAGCATTTACCGGCTGAATATGACCAATTCGATTCGCAAGGTTATCAACCGGCATTTTGTCCATCAATACGGGCGGGTAGCGCTTGATAACGATGTGGTCGGCCGGAATAAAACCCCCAGGGATCTGCTCTTCGAGGTACGGCAGATGTTTCTCGACGATACCCGCCTGCCCAGAGCCCTTTCCTTTTTTAATCCGGGTCCCGGGGGCGGGGCCCATACCGTGGTGCCCACCCATTTGCGGCGGGATCCCACCATCGCGAGTTCTTTCCGGCTGTTTGTTTACGACAGCAACAATCCCGGCGATGTGAACCGTTTTATTTACATCGACTCCACCGCCAATACCTGGACCGATTCTGTCGGCCTGAACTGGGGAACCGGCACCCAAAAATGTTATCTGGAACCTACCATAGACAATTTCCTTCAGGCGCCGGTTCTGGGCAGCGCCTTGCCGGGCAAGCGGCAGCATAGCTTCACCGATGGTTATGTCGAACTCTCCGCCACCGAATTTGCCAATACCGTTATTCGCAATTCCCCGGGGCAGAGCCTGGGCTGGGTGGATTCCTCCATCATCGAAGAGATTCCCGGCGCCATTCCCATCATACCCAAGGTAGGTGGGCCGGCCGCACCCCTGGGTTATTACCTGCCCGGGGAACCCTACACGATTGAGATGAGCAATTTAACGGACTCGCTGGTCTACTTCAGCGCCGATTTCGACTCGGTTAATTACAGCTACGACCGGATCGGAGGTGCTGCGGGCCAGACGGAACGCATCACCCTGCAAGCGGGCCTTTCGGTTACCAATCCGGATGCCGGTATACGCCCTATTCGTCTGGGGGCTTCGAGCATTGGTGATACCCGGGAACGCCAGGCCCAGGCCGCAGAACTGGCGCTGCAAGGCGGCGATTCGCTAAATCTGGAAATGATCGACGCAGAACAGGTGCTTCTAAAAAATTTCGGGGGAAACAAAACATACCGGCTCACCCTTCAGGAAAGCAGTGCTGGCGCAGCGGCGGTTTTTTACCACGAGCAGATTCAGCTGGCGGACAATAGCACCCATGTCATAGCCCCGAACTGGGCAGGTCTGGACAGCACCCCCGTAATTATCTACATCGATTTGGGCAACGATGGCACGGTGGACGATTCCATGAGGGTCAACAATGAGTTGACGGGCCTTGAGGAGGGGAACAGCGGTGGACCGGGTGATGGGGCGATTCCCGGCCGGTTTGCCCTGGGGCAGAACTATCCCAATCCTTTTAATCCAAGCACCACCATCACCTTTGATTTGCCCGAAAGGTCGATGATCAGCCTGAAGGTTTACGACCTGCTGGGGCGGGAAGTCGCCAATCTGGCCAGTGGCATCCGGCAGGCCGGGCGTCATCAGGTTCTTTTCGATGCCGGGAATCTGGGTAGCGGGATTTACGTTTACAGGTTAAAGGTGGGGAATTGGGTCGGAAGCCGAAAAATGCTGCTCCTGAAATAGTCTGCAACGGAGAGGTCGCCGCCCGATTTACCCATCAGGCAGCGCCCTCTTTCCGGCAAAAACCTACTTCACCAAAATCATTTTTCGCATGTAGTTGAATTGCGGGGTGGTCAGTTCGTAGAAATAGATCCCGGATGGCAGCAGATTGCCCTGCTCATCCCGACCGTCCCAATCCACCGAATGGTTCCCCTCCCGCATCGGCCCCATCACCAGGCAGCGCACTTCCTGTCCGGCAATGTTGTATACGGAGAGCCGGGCCCGGGAGGCCTGGGGCAGGCGGAAATCTATGGTTGTCCCGGGGTTGAAAGGGTTGGGATAATTCTGGAACAGCATAAAATCCCCGGGGGCCACGTAAACATCTTCGAAACGAATCTGAATGGTGGCGTGAAAGGTCCGGTTCCCGTTAAAATCGACGTCCGCAAGGCGGTATTCGTACATCTGCCCGATACTGACATCGCGATCCTTGAAGACGTAGTTGATATCCACATTGGCGTTGCCCTGGCCGGTTAAGTCCGGATTATCCTCATAGCTGGAAATCCGCTGAAACCAGGGTTTTTCCTCACTTTTGCGGTAGATTTCGAAACCGAGGTTTTCGTTTTCCGAGGAAGTGGACCAGCGCAGGTCGACATAGCCGATCCGGGAACGGGCAAAAAAGGTGGTCAGATTGACCGGCAAAGGCTGATCGGGCGGATTTTCGCTAACGGTGGCGGTTTGCGGGGCAACACCGGCTCCCCCGGTGTTTTCGAAGGCAAAGGTAAACTGCCCGCTGGCGAAATTGGTGTTGGCGGAGGGCCAGGCGGCTATGTAGGTGCCGTTGTTTTTCTGGACGTAACCGACCAGGTTAAAAGGCACCGGGGTGGTGGAGGTACCGTTGGTAGCAGTGCTCCAGGAAACCCGCACTTCGGTCCGTTCATTCTGCCCCGAGCTGGTCCACGCCCAGTCGCTCACCGCGAAATTGGTCAGGGCCCCCGGCCAGCCGCCGTCGTAAACGTAATAGCCGGAAGCGCCGCTGTTCTGGCGGAACAGTAAGGCGTAATCCGCGGTAACCCCGATGGTTTCCCCGTTCACACTCAGATTGGTTCCCCCGGCTTTGCTATCGATGAACATCCAGACCGCATCGTTATTGGAAGGGGTCCAGTCCGGTCCGTCCACCCCGATATAGATGTAGTTTTCGTCCCAGGTGACGTGCAGAATCCAGGTCGGCTGACCCACCGCGCCGCCCATGTTTTCGTCGGCATCCCAATCCGTAGTGATGACGCCGTCGATGGTCGGGGTGTTGTAGGTGGTGGCTAAAACCGAAAACTGCAGTAAGGCGAAGACCGCCCAAAAAGCCAGAAAGGCACAAAAAGGGTGGTAGCGATGAGCCTGCATAAGAATCCCTCCTTATAGGTGTTGCAGATGTGTCGCAAAGATGAAGCCGGTAGACCAGGGTAATAAATCCGGATTCTCACTATTTTCGACAACGGCAGGAAATTACTTGAGGAGAGATTTGGCAGGTTCAGATCCCAAGTCGTTGCGAGGCACGCCTCGCAACGACTTCATTAAAATCGTGCCTCGCAATTACTTCAGCAGGATCATTTTTTGCCGGGCGGAGAAATGTCCGGCGCGGATGGCCAGGATGTAGATTCCCGAGCCCACCGGCTGACCGGCGTTGTTCAGTCCGTCCCAAACGGTGCGCCGCTCACCTGCCGGCTGCCGCCCGTTTATCAGGGTGCGCACTTCCTGGCCCAGAATATTGTAGATTTTGATGACCACCCGTTCCCCCACCGGCAAATTGTAGCGGATGGTAGTGGTTGGGTTGAAGGGATTGGGGAAGTTCGGCATCAATTCGAAGTCCCGGGCGATCACCGGTTTTTCAACAATATTGAGGGCGGGACCCGGGAAAAAAGTCTCCAGAGCCAGGTCGATGTGGGCCCGCCAGTTTCCCCAGCTATGCCCCTCATGCCACTCGTTCCAGGTGACCCCATATCCCATATTGGCCAGGTTTTCCTGAAAAGCCTGGGCATCAATCATAATTCCCGGCTCATAAGTGCCCCAATCCAGATACCAGCTGATATCCTTGACCGGTCCGTTGATCACGCTGTTGTAAACGGCGCCGTCATTGGCCCAGTAGGAAGGGGACATCGGGGCGCTCAGCCCGAAGGCCTCGGCGCGGTTATAGCAGATCTGGGTGGTGATCAACCCGCCGTAGGAAATGCCCAGCATGGCCCGCTGGTCCGGGGAGCGCCGGATGCGGAGGCGGGCATCGAGAGCCGGCATCAATTCGTTGACGATAAATTGCTCGTAGCCGAAACGCTGCCCGAGGGCATACTCGGCATCGCGGTTAACCGGGGGCACGAAAATCCCGACAACCGGATCGATGCGCCGCTGGGCGATCAGATTATCCAGCACGTTGATGGCCGATGCCAGGTTGATAAACTCTCCCCCGTCGTGGAAAAGCATGATCGGAAAGCTGTCCGCCGCGGCAGAATAATATTGGGGCGGCAGGTAAACGCTGACCGTCCGGGAATTGCCGAGAATGCCGCTGGCGACCGTGGTATCCCGCCGGGTTCCATGGGCAATATTGGGATTGAAGAGGATCTCCGGGGGATCGACATATCCGGGCATGGCCAGTTCGGAGTTGGGTCCGAAACCGCCCTGAACCTGGCGCGGATTGAGGGGGTCGAGGATCCAGTTGCTCCCGTTGATCACCAGTTTGTAATCCAGGCGGGCGTCCGGTTCCAAAACGGCCTGGTAATACCACAGATTTGTGGTGCTGAGGCGGGTCATGGGAAAAGCGCTGCCGTTCCAGCCGTTGGCATCACCGGGCACGTTCACGGAATTGGCGGAGCCGCGGTAGAGGAAATAGGCGAAGGTTTGCTCTTCGACAAAGGGAGCCACCGGGTTGGCCGCCATAAAACTGTCCACAACGGCGGAGCGATCGTTTATGGGAGCTCCTTCCACCCGCGTCGCAAAAGCGCGGAACATGGGTCCGAAAAGGGTAGGCAGGTTGGGAATGGTGCCGATTTCGCCACCGTAGGCCCCCATGTCGTTGCGCAGGGTGCCCAGAGCCGGCCAAAGGGGGGAACCGGGATTGCCCGGGTCCTCGACATCATTGTAAGCCGGGTTGGGATGCCCGGCATCGATGCAGGGAGAACCGGGATCGCTCAGGTAATATTGTCCCGAGCCGTCGAACCGGGGATCCGCGCTGATGTTGCCTTCTCCGCTTGCCCCACCCTGGACATCGGACCAGTTAACCACCGCCAGCCCGGCAATCTGGCTGTCGGCCGGAGCAGTATTGCCCCACAGAATGCCGTTGACGATCTCGCTACTCCCCAGAGCCACCGAAAGGCCTCCACCCTCGCGGGAAGCCCGGTTATCCGCCACGGTATTGTTGACCAACTGCACCGGACCCACCTGAATTTCTTTCTCCAGGGATTTGATGACCGCATTGCGCATCCGCCGGCCGGGCAGGGATTCCAGAACGGGGTTTTCCACCCCCGGATTCTCCTCAAAGGGAAACCACCTTAACCAGGCCCCGCCACCGCTCTCTGCCTGGTTGGCGGCCAGCACATTGCCCTGCACCACCGGACTGGCGTAATAGCAGGCCAGGCCTCCACCGTAAGTGGCGCTGTTATTGCGAAGGAGGTTGTTCTGCAGGTTCAAGGCAGAGGTAAACAAAACCACCACCCCGCCGCCGTAACCCTCACCCGGGAAACACTGGTTGGCGGTAATCCGGTTGCCGGACACCACGCTGCCGGACTCCGAAAAAATACAGGCCAGGCCTCCGCCAAAGATCCGGGTGGGACTGCTTACGGTATTTTGGGAAATCTCATTGTCCTGAATGGCGATTCGGGCGTGTTCCATGTGCAGCACTGCGTAGGCGGCGCCCTGAGAAGTGGATTTGTTATGGGTAATGCGGTTGCCGCGGATTTCCAGTTTTTCGCTGCTCAGGTCCGGTGTGGCGGAGAAGATGGCCCCACCCACCGCGACTTGCTGGGAAAAGGCGGTGTTTTCGACGATATCATTGCCCCGGACCACGGCATTGACGATCAGCGCCAGGCCTCCGCCCAGGGTGGTGGAATCGGAATTG
Source organism: Calditrichota bacterium (assembly GCA_020434205.1). Lineage (GTDB taxonomy): Bacteria > Calditrichota > Calditrichia > RBG-13-44-9 > J075 > JAGRBF01. The sequence goes on from JAGRBF010000191.1 coordinate 8,241, forward strand.
GCGCGGTTGAGCCGGATGGTGTTATGCTCGATGACCATGCGGTCGCCGGGACGATCGGTATAACACAGAACCCCCGCTCCAAGAGCCAGTTCGGTATTGTTGAGATTGTTGTTGAGAATGATGTTGCGGGTCAGTTTGGGGGCGGCCCGGAAGCAGTAGACACCAGCCCCGCCGCGCTCCACCGAATGCATGAAGGGCGGCTGGATTACCGTGCCGCTCCCCCCGGTGATGGTAAACCCGCTCAGCACCGAGGTGGTATCCTCCCCGCTGACAAAGCTGACCACCGAACCGCTGTCCGGATTGGCCGGCTGGCTCCCGTCGATCACGGTGTTGAAAATATGAAGGCTGTCTCCGGTGGTCAGGTAATGGCTGCCCACCACAATTCCCTTACCCCGGAAGTTGATGTTCTCGGTATAATTGCCATCCGCCACCAGCACCGTATCGCCGGGGGCCGCAGCGTCTATTGCCGCCTGGATGGTGGCAAAATTACCGGGAACGTGATGAGTATTGGCGTGGACTAGGCCCGTTACAAAAAGGAGGCCCAGTAACGGTAGCAGCGTGCGTTTCATGGTAACCTCGCTGTTGATGGTCATTGGAAATAGCGCCTGGCTTCAAAGGTACGGAGGATTCCCGACCGTATCACCCCTTTTCTTTTTTCCTGGACGGCTTATTTACTGATGTTACGCAACCAAACTCATTTTTGCTATTTAACCGCGAAACCGCGAAATCGCGAAGAATTTATGTGTTTGGTTTTTGCCAGACGCAGAACCAGTCTGCCCACACCTGCTTTGTGGAGCGGAAGAAAACCACCTACCCAACTGGTCCGCGGATAACCGCAGGACGAGCAGATTTTCCGGTGCAGGGCCAGTCAGATCAGTCCGGTTTCAGTTTTCGCGATTTCGTGATTTCGCGGTTAATGGGCCGCAAATCGCTTCTGGCGCGCAACGTCAGTTATTTAGAGAAAAGAGACGTCATCCAGATGCTGAACGAAAATGGAGGAGGCTTTTTCCACCTCGATCTGCTCCAGCTCCAGAAGGGTTTGAAGGCCTTCCAGCCGGGCGTCGGCAAGCTGTGCTTTGGTGATCTGGCCCTGGGTTTCTCCGGATTTGGACATGCCGGCGGCGATGGCCGCGGCAACCGAGCAGAGCGCCGCCAGGATACACAGCAGTTGCCAAACCGGGAAATCCAACCCCAGCGCTTCGGTGAGCCAGTCGGAGAAATCCTTGCCGCCCATGGCCGGTCCGGCTGCCGCAGCGGCGGCCACGGCGCTACCGATAATGCCGATGTTGATCAGGCGTTTGTAGCGGGGTTGGGTAAGTTCCAGAAACTTTTTAATCTCGCTGCGTTTTTCCCGAATCTTGGCAATCAGGGTTTCCCGGGTATTGGCGCTGGTGGTCATCACTCATCCTCATTTCATTTCATTTCATTTCATTTCCGGCCGAATTTAAGGACAACATTTCTTTTAGAATGTGATCGTCACCGGTTGCTCAACGGGAATTGGGGCGCTGCGGATGGTCAACTGCCCGCCGACAGCATCCCATTGGTACCCTTCCGCCGGATTGGGGGTGAGCTTCCGGCCGTTCAGGGTAACGGTCCGGGGTTCGTCCAAACCGAATACCCTCACCGTGTAACTGCGGCCTTCCGGGGCGCCCGGGTAGGTTCCCGAAGCGGGAGCGATCGTCAACCGGCGTTCCTTTTCACGATAGGTAAGGGTCGTACTACGCAGCTCGGCGCGGGTGCGGAAGCGTTCGCTGATCCCGTCGTCCTCATAAAGGGTAAAGGTTCCCTCTCCCCCGGTGTAAAGGTTCAGAATCAATTGGGAGGGGTCCAGTTCCGCGGTGCTCTGGGCATAGGGATGGGTGGGTACAATCGCCCCGGCCTTCACCCACAGCGGTATTTTCCCCACCGCCGCCGGACCCCTCAAGACCTGATTGCCGGGCACTTTTTCCCGGGTCCAGTAGTCATACCAATCCGCACCTCCCGGCAGCCAGACCTCCGCGGTGCTGTCCTGCTCCGCACACACCGGAGCCACCAGAAAGGCATCCCCCCACATATACTGAAGGTCCCGCGCCCAGGCTTCCGCCTGATCCCGGTAATCGATCACCATGGCCCGCGCCATGGGCAAACCGCTTTGCCGGGCCTGATGGGCCATGCTATAGAGGTAGGGCATCATTTCGTAGCGCATTTTTCCGTATTGGCGGGCCGCTTCCCGGGCAGCGCCCTCGCGATCCAGGGGCCAGCGCCGGTTTTCTCCGATGCCGTGCGGGCGCCAGATCGGGGAAAAGCTGCCCAGGCCCATCGCCCACTGGATATACAGAAAGTCCGCCGGACCGGGTTCGCGGAAGCCGCCGGCATCGTGGTTAAAAAAGGGAAACCCGCCCAACCCGGCCACCTGCATGGCCCGAACGGCGTAGCGCATAAAATCGCAGTTAGCCGGGGTATCCCCGGTCCAGTAGGTGGCGTAGCGCTGGGCGCCGGCCACCATACTGCGCATCCAGACATAGGGCCTTTTGCTCTCCCCGATGCCCGGCGGGGTATTGTTATTGCTGTTGTCCCAGCCTTCGGCCACAATGGCTTTGGCGATCAGAAAGGGGTAGTAATTTTCATTTTCCGCCCAGCTCCGTCCGTCTGCGCAGACGGTGCTGTCCGGGAGAGGCCACATCTCATCGGTTTCGTCGATCCACAAGGCATCCCCGGGGTAGCCAAGAGCGGGATCGAAGGACTTTTTCCAGAACATTTCCCAGATCCAGTTGCGCATGGCGGGATTGCTGTAGTCCGGCGCGCTGAACCCCTCCTTAACCACTTGCTCCGCCCCGGGCAGGTTGAAGGCGGGGTCCCATCCTTGGCAGGCCGCGGTAACGTTGCGGTTAAGGTCCAGGGTCATGGTGAGGTGTTGCTCCCGGCACCACGCGCCGAAGGCGGCCGGGTCCGGAGTACGCGAGGCATCCCATTCGAACCAGGAACCGGACCAGGCCCCCGAGCCGGCCCGCCAGCGATTGTCGTTAACGATATGGTCGAAGGGAAATCCGGCGGCGCGATGGGCGGTGATCTTCTCCTGCCACCATTTCGCTCCCCGATGCTGAGGGCTGCCTTTGTCCGAAAGTTGCAGGCCGAAAATGGATTTCTGCGGGAGGCGCGGCCGTCCGGTAAGGGCGGTGTAGTGGTCCAGGATGCTCCGGAAGTCGGGTCCCAGAATTACAAAATAGTCCATTTGGGCGGGAAAACCCTTGCTGTCGATCCGGAAACGGTATTCTCCGTTTTCCCCGAAGCAAAACCGATGGGGAAAGGTGCTGTTCAGGAAAACCCCGTAACCCTTGCCGGAAAGGTAGAAAGGGACCGTCAACACCCCCTGGGCGCCCCAGTCCTTCATCCCCTCGCCGTAATTGCTGCTGACCGTCCTGCCGCGCAGATCAAGCGATTCCACCATCCCGAAAGAGCGGTGGCCCAGGCCGCAAAAATGTTCGTCCGGATCGGGGGCAAAGTCGCTGGCGATGGTGCCGCCCTCCCAAACCGTGCCCAGTTTCTCCGCCAGAAGGGGCTTTCCCTGCCAGGGTGCGTAGATGCGGTAGCGCAGGGGATGTTTGTCGATTTCGATGCGCACCGGATTTTCCCCGCCCAGCAAAACCTGCAGTTTTTCGCCATCGCCCACCACCTGATAGCGGCCGTTTAGCACATGCCGGGCCACCATTTCATAATGATCATCCGGGATAAAATTTTCTCCCGGGCGCGCCCATTGGAAGCGAACCACCGCGTCCGAATAAAAGCTCAGGCGCAGGCGGGTCCCGTTGTCCGAAGAGATCATGATCCGATGGGGTTCCTCCCCGTAGGATTCGAAGTTACCGCTCTGGGCCAGGGCAACGCCCCCGATGAGCAGGATGGTAAACAGCCGGAAAAAATTTTTCATGATGTTTGCCGTATGTCTGGAAGGTGAATGTCCAATTTTCGCAGATTCAGGTTACGGAAAAAAGGGCGGGGGTCAAAATGGCGGACAGTGTGTCGCCAGGTCGCCCTGGGAAAAGGATCGTCCGGACAACCCTGATCACCAAAGCTCCCTACACAATCATGCAGGGAGGAACCCGGCCCAAATGCTTACCTTTCCCATGGGTAAATCCGGCGCTCACGGAGGGTGCCGGCCCGCTTGACGCTCAACCGATTTCCCGGAGAAGCTATATGAAGCACCGCTTGCTCACCGCTCTTGTTTTTCTCGTTCTCTGCCAGCTTTTCACCACCTTTGCCACTGCTCAAACCCGCTACACCTGGAATAACAGCAGCGGATTCTGGATCAATCCCTCCAGTTGGAGTCCCACCGGGGTTCCCGGCGCCCAGGACACCGCGGTGGTTAATGCCGGATCGGTAACCCTCACCGGCGATATCGCGGTCGCCAAGCTGATCACCTATGGGGTGATCACCGGGGACAACCTTTCCGTCAGCGACAGCCTGATCTGGCGGGCCGGCAATTTTAGCGGCAGCGGAACCACAAATGTGCTCCCGGGGGCGGTTTTGCTCATCAAAGACAGCTTTATCAAACGCAATTCGCGCACCATCAACACCCATGGCACCACCATCTGGGAAGCGGATGCAGCGGAAATTAATGCGGCCGGGGGCACCTTCGTCAACCATCCCACGGGAACCTGGGAAGTGCGTGGGGACCAGGTGATGCAGGTGCCCTGGCAAAACGGCAGCGGCCAGTTCTTCAACGAAGGGACCTTTCGCAAAACCGGCCCGGGCATCACCACTATGGGCGGGGCGCAGGGGGTCAGCTTTCACAACAACGGGGTGGTGGAAGTTCTGGAGGGTCAGTTGCGCAGCGGCGACAATCTGATCGCCACCAGCAGCAGCGGACGCTTTCAGATCTCCGACGGGGCCTCCCTGTGGTATCTCGGCGGGAACCACACCCTCACCGGCACCTCTTCGGTAAGCGGGGCCGGAACGGTCTATTTTACCGGCAGCAGTGTCGTAAACCTGGCCGGCGCCTATTCGGTCGGCAACACCCGGGTTACCGGAGGCACCGCCAACTTCAACAACGCAGCATCCGGGGCCATGGCCAGCGACACCCTGATCCTCAATGCCGGCAGGCTGGGGGGAAGCGGCCAATTGGCTGTTTCCGGCTACACCTCCTGGAGCGGCGGCTCCATCGCCCTGAACAACGGCAGCGGCGGGGGGGCCAATCTGGGCGGGATCGTGGAAATCCGCGGCACCGCCAACAAAGATTTTACCGGGGGCACGGTCACCATTTCCGGGGATGCGGTATGGCGGGATGCCGGCAATATGCGTTTTGACGGGGGCCGCCTGACCATCCTGCCCGGCGGCAATCTGGACATTATCAACGACCAGCGGATCGACCGCATCGACGGCGGTTTCATCCTCACCAACGAAGGCACCCTCCGCAAGCGGGACAGCTACGGGGTCTCCTACCTGACCCGCACATTTGGGGAATTCAACAACAACGGTTCAGTCATTGTCGAAACCGGCACCCTGTTGGTGAACGGCCCCGGCGGCGGCACCGGTACCGGGGATATCGAGATCGCCCCCTTTGCCCGTTTCTATTACGGGGATGGCAACTACACCCTCAACAGCCCGGGCCGGATTTTCGGGGGAGGAACTTTCCGGATGGCCTTCGGGAATATCTACCTCAACGGGGGCTACCAGGTTAGCGGTCCCACCCGGATTAGCGGTGGCAGTATTTACTTCAACAACCTCACTCCCGGCGAGGCGGCAACTGAAGATGTTTTTCTGAGCGGCGGCGAGCTGGGGGGCAGCGGAGTGGTGGATATCAACGGTTTTCTGGACTGGAACGGGGGGACTCTCGGCAGAACCCTGAACACCGTCGGGAATTTCAACATCAACGGCGGGGGCCGCATTTACGGGGACAACCGCAAAAACCTCTACAACGGTAATATTCACAATTACAGCCACCTGATCTGGGAGGATGCCGGGGACATTTACACCCTGGGCGGGCACCTTTACAACGAGGCCAGCGGCGTTTTTGAAATTCGCAACGACCAGAGATTTTTGCGTGCCGACGGGGGCTTTTCCATCACCAACGACGGGATTATCCGCAAGTCGGCCGGCAACGGGCATTCCGTCCTGTCCTACACCTTCGGGATCCTCACCAACAACGGTTTGGTTGAGGTGCAAAGCGGACTTCTGGACCTGAGCGGCAGCGGCAACCTGAATTTCGGCGGAGAGGCCCTCATCCATGAAAACGCCCTGATGCAGATCTTCTCCAACAACGGCCAGGTGCGCAGCGACGGGGTGATTCGCGGAAAGGGCACTTTCATCATTCCCAATAGCAACTATATTTTCAACGGCGCCTTCGCCCCGGGCAATTCGGCCGGTCAGCTTCGGATCTCCGGGAATTATCAGCCGGCCGCTCCGGCGGTTCTGGATATCGAACTGGGCGGCCATACCCCGGCTTTGGAATACGACCGTCTGACGGTGAGCGGCACCGCCACCCTCAACGGGTCCCTCAACCTCAGCCTCACCAACAATTTCCAGCCGGCGGTGGGAGACACCTTCACCATCCTGACCGCCGCAAGCCGCAGCGGGCAGTTTACCCAGGTCCACACTCCACCCGGGCTGGCCGCTACCGTAGATTATCCCGGGAATTCCGCCCGGGTAACCATCACGGCGGTTACCAATCTGCCCCCGACCGCGGTGGACGACAACGCCAGCCTTAATGAGGACCAGAGCGTGGCCATCAATGTGCTGGCCAACGACAGCGATCCCAACGGCGATCCCCTCACCATCGAGCGCGTCATCCCCGCCCAACACGGGGCGGTGCTTCAGGACGGCGGAAACCTGCGTTACACCCCCTTTGCCGACTTCTTCGGGGCGGACACCTTTTTTTATGTAATTACCGACGGGCAAAGCGGCAGCGATCAGGCCCGGGTAACGGTCACCATTAATCCGGTCAACGACGCCCCGGAGAAAATCGCCATCATCGCCGATCAGTTCCGCGAGGAAGATTTTCCGGACACGATGCGCTTCGACCTGAGCACCCGTTTCCGCGACGTGGATAATCCCACCCTCAACTATACGGTGGTCGGGGACGGTAATACCGCAGTAAGCCTCACCGACAGCCTGCTGTCCGTTTCCGCCGCTCCCAACGCCTTCGGGATCAGCGAAATCCGGATCCGGGCCAGCGACGGGCAGTTCACGGTAGGCGATACCTTCCTGGTCCACCTCAGCCAGCTCGCCGATCCCCCCCTGCCATTTTCGCTGATTTTCCCCGCCGAAAACCAGCGCCTGGAGGTTCTGAGTCCGATTGCTTTCCGCTGGGAGCGCTCGGTAGATCCGGACGGAGACCCGGTGACCTACACCCTGCGCCTGTGGGATCATCTCAACGGGACGGTGGACACCACCGCAGCCGGCATCAGCGATACCACCTGGCTGTTCGATGCGGCCGGGATCCTGCAACTGGAAAGCAGCTATCGCTGGACGGTCCGCGCCACCGGCGGGCCGGACACCACCCCGGCGGACACCGCCACCTTTTTTACCCCGTTTCCAACCTTCACCGAGATTCCCACCACCATTCCCCAATTTCGGGGGGACAGCGACTGGGGGGATTACGATGGCGACGGGGATCTGGATCTGGTGATCACCGGGACCGACACCAGCAACGCCTATTACAGTCGTATTTACCGCAACGATGCCGGAACCCTTAACAACATCAACGCCAACCTCATCCCCCTCACCAGCGGCTCGGTGGAATGGGGAGATTACGACAACGACGGAGACCTCGATCTGGTGATCACCGGATTTCCCGGAGGCGCCAACGATAACCAGTCCCACATCTACCGCAACGACGCCGGAACCTTCACCAATATCAACGCCAACCTTATCCCCACCGGTTACGGCGACGCCACCTGGGGAGATTATGACAACGACGGGGATCTCGACCTCCTGCTCACCGGCGCCTACCAGCCCATCAACACCCCCAACACCCGCATCTATCGCAACGACCTCATCGCCGGGCAGCGAAGCTTCACCGAAACCGATATCCAAATTCCCGGAGCCCACTTCAGCCACGCCGCCTGGGGAGATTACGACAACGACGGAGATCTCGATCTGGCCATCTCCGGGGTGGATACCACCGACAGCGGGGATATCGAATTAATCACCAAAATTCTGCGCAACGACCAGGTGGCCTTCACCGACATCAACGCCGGATTTCCAGGGCTGGTCCGCTCTTCCATGATTTGGGGGGATTACGACAGCGACGGCGATCTCGACCTTTTTCTGGCCGGACAGCTTCAGAACCCGTCGCAGGATTTTGCCGCCATTTACCGCAACGACGGCGGCGCCTTCACCGACATCAACGCCAATCTGCCAGCGACCGGACGGGCCGAGGCCGCCTGGGGAGATGCCGACAACGACGGCGATCTTGATTTGATTTACGGGGGACGCTCCTTCTTACAGGGATTTTTCCAGATGAGGCTCTTCCGCAACAGCGGCGGCAGCTTTACTCCCGACGATTTTGACTTCCCCGCACTGGCCAACGGGTCGCTGAGCTGGGGCGATTACGACAACGATGGCGATCTCGATCTTTTTGCCTCCGGGCAGGACTCCACCTTTGCCTACCAGACCATCCTCTTCAGGAACAACACCTCCCTCGCCAACAACCCGCCGCAAGCCCCGGCTTCCCTGAGCGCGGCCGGATTCAGCGGCGGCGTGTTTCTCAACTGGGCGCCGGGGGCAGATGTGGAGACCCCGACCCCGGCCCTCAGTTACAACCTGCGCATCGGCACCACTCCGGGGGGGCAACAGATCGTTTCCCCGATGGCTTCCGCCGGCGGTCTGCGCCGCATCGCCCGCCCTGGCAATGCCCAGCTGGACACCACCCACACCCTGACCGGTCTGCTTCCCGGTCGCTATTTCTGGAGCGTGCAAAGTCTGGACCACAACTTTGCCGGGTCCACATTCGCTGAAGAGGACAGTTTTACCGTCCCGCAGGCAGTGCTGCTTTTCCGCCGCAGCACCATCCGGCGGCCCATTGTGCCGGGCCTTCTGCTGCGCGACCCCATCACCGTTTCTTTCTCCATTCCCACCACCGAGGACGGCTGGCTGGTGCAGGACGTCAACGTAATTCTGGACACCCTGACCCACCGCAATATCGCCGATCTGGTGATCGGGCTGAGCCACAACGGGGTGATCGACACCCTGGTTTACCAGCCGGGAATTTCGGGCCAGGATTTCCTGGGTACCGTTTTCGACGACAGCGCCACCCAGGACCTTTCCCAGGGCACACCGCCTTTTAGCGGGCGTTTTCGTCCGGCGCGGCCGCTCTCGCAGTTTGAGGGGCTGGACCCGGCCGGAGACTGGGAGCTGACCATTCTGGACAACGGCAGCGGCAACAGCGGCATGCTGGAGGCCTGGTCTCTGGAATTGACCTTTGGCCTGCCCCTTACCGGCATTGCTGAGGGCGACCACGAAGACCCGGCCCTGCCACGCACCTTTTCCCTGTCCCAGAACTATCCCAATCCCTTCAATCCGGAAACCACCATCAGCTTTGGCCTGCCGCGGGCGGAACGGGTGCGCCTGGACGTTTTTGATATCCTGGGACGCCGGGTGGCCACCCTGGTGGACGAGCTTCGCCCGGCCGGGTATCATCAGATCCGCTGGGATGCCCGAGCCCGGAACGGCGTCCCGGTGGCCAGCGGGGTGTATTTCTATCGGATCCGGGCCGCCGGTTTTATCAAAACCCGCAGAATGCTGCTGGTGAGGTAATTTTTTCCCCGGTAGATGCACGGCGCCCGGTAGATGCACGGCGCGCCGTGCATCTACCGGCCACGGATTTTTTTCGACCACATTGTTATGTGGTACTTCCCTTCCCGCTTCTCTTTAGCTTACCCCTGCATCCCGGACCCGCCAACCGCAGCGGCTTTCGGTTTTCTTCTTTTGATCATTAACCAATCGCATTTTTACCCCAATTACCCGGAAAGCGACCGTCGACTTCTCCCGGAGGTCCACCTGTTGCCGGCATTCGATCCGGTCCCGCTTTCCCCAAACCTGCAGGGTTACCGACATGCGCTTTTTTGCCCGATTTACAATTGCCAGTGCTTTCTTTTTGACATTGACCGGCGGAGGCCTGCTGGCCCAATCCGCTCCCTGGTGGGAAACGGTTCCCGAAAACGTAAGTAAGGCCAAGTATTTCCTCCGCAGCAAAAATTTTTACCAACCGCGCACCTATCCCCACAGTCGCCTGCCGGTCGAGCAATACCAGACCGCCCTGGAGAAGGAACGCCGCAAAGCGACTCCTCCCAGCGAGAGCGTGGTCTGGACACCCATCGGTCCGGACCAGATTTTCCAGAACGGAATCGTTAGCCATTGGCAAAGCGTCAGCGGCCGGGCGCGCGCCCTGGCGGTGGACCGCCATCTGGGAACCCGGGGCCATTCCCCCTTTACCGCCTATGCCGGAGCGGCGGCGGGGGGCATCTGGAAAACCGATAACCTGGCGGCGGGCACCCCCTGGCGCCCGATAGGAGAGGACCTGCAGTCCCTGACCTTCGGGGCCATCGCCATCGACCCCGTCAACACCGACACCGTTTACGCCGGCACCGGCGAAGCGCGCCTGGGGGCGGGCAATAACACGTATGAAGGCCGGGGTTTATTCCGCTCATTCGACGGTGGGGAAAACTGGATCAACATTACCAATGGTTTTGGCAACATCACCCATTTCGCCGCTTTGGCGGTGTCCCGTTTCGATCGCAGGGTGATTCTCGCGGCCCTGGGCAGCGGCAACAGCAGCCGCGGGGCCCTTTCCAACGAAGGCATCTGGCGCAGCGCGGATTTCGGCATCACCTGGACCCAGGTAATCGGGCGCCCTGATGGCTTTGACGTTCTTGCCTTTCCGGACATCCAGGACACCCAGCGCAACCGCTGGATGTTCGCCGCAATCGGGGGATCTCGAAGCGACTCCAGCGGGTTTTACCGCTCCGCCGACCTCGGGGCAACCTGGGAGTATATCCGCACCGGCCTTCCCCCAAGCGATGAAATCGGCCGGATGCAAATTGCCATCGCCGAATCCGACCCCTCCATCCTGTACGCGGTGGTTTTTGCCAACGGCATCGGCACCAAAGTTTTCCGCAGCGACGATTACGGCAGCTCCTGGAGCCAGATTTCGGTGGGGGTGGAATTGGGCGGATTTGACGGTTTTAAGTGGCGGGATCAGGGCGGCTATGATCTGTGTATTGCCGTCAACCCCGAAAATCCCAACCACGTTTTACTCGGCAATGTGGAGCTGCACCAAACCCTGGACGGGCAGAATTTCTCCCCGGTGCGGGTGCCGCCGGGGGTAAACTCCTGGCAAAGCCCGGTGCACGTGGATTATCATCGCATTGTTTTCAGCGCCAATCCCGGTCAGGTTTTTGTGGGCAGCGACGGGGGCGTTTTTGTCGGCAATAACATTCTGGGAATCCCAAGCTGGGAAACCCGCAACCCCGGGCTGAGCACCCTCCAGTTTTACCGCCTGGCCTCCTCCCCTTTCAACCCCAATCACATGGTGGGCGGGGCTCAGGACAACGGGATTTTCCACACCCGGGACGGCGGCAGCACCTGGACCCTCTCCAGCACCGGAGACGGCATGGAATGTTTTTACGACCCGGCGGTGGCGGATGTGGTGTACGGCTCAACCCAGAACGGCGGCCTGAAACGCAGCAACGACGGCGGCCTGAGCTTCTTTTCCATCGAAAACGGCCTCCCGCCGGACAGCATCCAGCCGCGGGCCTGGACCGCGCCTTTTTTTATGGATGCGGTAACCCGGACCCGGCTTTACACCGCCACGGACCGGCCCTATTTCTCCAACAACCAGGGCGGTAACTGGGCCCCTTTTGCCACCACCGGGCTGGATTCCATCCTGGGTCAACGGGCGGTACACAACATGGCCCAGAGCCCGGTGGCGCCCCAGAATTTTGCCCTGAGCTCCACCCAATATTTATACCTCTCCACCGACGGCGGGCAGACCTGGCTGGACCGGGATAACAACCTGCCCGACCGCTGGATCAGCCGCCTGGTCTGGGATCCCAATCAGAGTAATGTGCTCTATGCGGTTTTCAGCGGATTCGGCACCACCGGCTACATTTTCCGCAGCAACGACTTCGGCCAGAACTGGACCAACCTCACCGGGAACCTGCCGGCCGTTCCCCATAACGACCTGTTTATCCATCCTGAGGTGCCCGGGGTTTTGTATGCCGCCAACGATTTCGGGGTTTACGAAAGCCTGGACGACGGGGCAACCTGGTTTCGCCAGGGGGGGCGCTGGGGCGGGGATATGCCCTTTGTGCCGGTCCTGGATTTCAGCTACCAGGAATCTTCCCGGCTGCTGCGGGCGGCCACTCACGGTCGCAGCGCCTTCCAGACCCAGTTGGGAAATGCCGCCGCCGCTTCCTACACCTGGCAGGGAAGCATCGGCACCTGGCACGATCCGGCCAATTGGGACCCGGCGGGCATTCCGGAATTTCTCGATAACGTGATCATCAATTCCGGAAACGTCAGCATAGACACGCCAACCCGGATAGCCGGCCTGAGCCTGGGCAACGGCGCCACCATCAGCGGAACGGATACCCTAACCGTTACCGCCAATCTTTTCTGGACCCACGGATCGATGAGCGGCGCCGGGGTAACCGTGCTGGATTCCGGGGCCACCGCCATGCTGAGCAGCTCCGCGCAAAAAACCCTCGACCGGACCTTTGTTAATCGCGGAACGGTGGACTGGACGGAGGGCCAAATCGGCACTTACAACGACAGGGGATCGGTCTTTCTGAACCTGGGGCGTTTGCGCATAAGCGGCGAGGGGCAGTTCGGCTTCAGGGAAGGCATCCTGAACAACCTGGGGACCCTGGAAAAAACCGGTACCGGCAATATCATTATCCGGACCGAACTGTTTTTTAATCGCGGTGAGGTCACCATTCTCGACGGAACCCTGCGCCTGGATGCCGCCCTGGAAGACAGCGCCGGCGCTTTTTACCTGGGCCCCTCCGCGGATTTGCGCATCCAGGAGAATATCCATTACTTCACCAACAGCGCCTTCAACGGCAGTGGCACCATCAATCTGGCCGGCGGACAAACTTTCTTCGAGGGACCGGGGTTTTTCCTTCCCGCCGATATCACCCTTCGGATCAGCGGTTCGGCAACCCTCGAAGGAAACGCCCCTCTGCGCATCGAGGGCACCCTGGATTGGCAGCAGGGCACCATGCGCGGCAGCGGCACCACCACCCTGGCTCCCCAGGCCACCTTTTTGATGCACACTTCCGCCCAGAAATCCCTCCACCGCAATCTGGTGAACCAGACCGTCTGCCAGTGGAGCGGCGGCCACATTGGAACCAATACCAACTTTCCAGCCAATTTCATCAACGAGGGAACCCTGGAAATTTCCGGAGACGGCCGGTTCGGCTTCAGCGCCGGCAACCTGATCAACCACGGCACCATCATGAAAACCAGTCCGGTGCAAACCCGGGTTTCCCCGGCGCAATTTACCAACAATGGGGAGGTTGTTGTCCAGCAGGGCATTTTCGAACTTTACGAAAACACCAATGGCGGGGGCAATTACCAACTGGCTGCCGGTACCACCCTGTTGATGGAGCGCGGGACCCATACCTTTAACGGCAACGGGATTGGCGGCAACGGGCATATTGAGCTGCGCAACGGGGGAATTATGGTGGTAAACGGGGCCGGACTAACCCTGCCGCCGGGCATTTCCCTGGTTTTCGACGGTTTTTTTCTGGAAGGAGACGGTCCCCTGGTTATCGAAGGAAACTTCGACTGGCAGGAGGGCACCATGCGCGGCAGCGGCACCACCACCCTGGCCCCACAGGCGACCTTTTTGTTGAGTGGGTCCAGCCAAAAGACCCTCTATCGCAATCTGGTGAACCAGACTGTCTGCCAGTGGAGCGACGGGCATATTGGAACGAATGCCGGCTTTCCGGCCAATTTCATCAACGAGGGAACCCTGGAAATTTCCGGAAACGGCCGGTTTGGCTTCAGCGCCGGCAACCTGATTAACCACGGCACCATCCGCAAAACCGGAGGAACCGGCATTACTACTATGGAACTCAACCTGATCAATCAAGGCAATCTGGCCATCGAAAGCGGTACGATTGCCATCGCCATTGCCCTCAACAACGAGAGTAGCGGTACCATCCGGGGTTCCGGCATCCTGAGCCCGGTGGCCAACAGCTTTGTCAACGAAGGCACGGTAAGTCCCGGGACCTCCCCGGGTATTCTGACCGTCAACGGCACCTACCCGCAGGGGCCTTCCGCGGTTCTCGACATCGAAATCGGAGGGTATGTGCCCGGCACGGCCTACGACCGGCTGACAATTTCTTCGGTTGCCCAGTTGAGCGGCCTCCTGAGGGTTCGGTTTATCAACGGATTTACCCCGGCCACCGGCGATACCTTCGAAGTGATGACCTGGGGCAGCCACACCGGCCAGTTTTCGGCAATCGACGGACCGGCGGGGGTCGGCATTCAGGCGGATTATCGCCCCACCGGATTGATGCTGACCATCGGCACCGTGCAGGGCAGCGCTCCCCTGGCCCAGCCCGACTTCGTTACCCTGGAAGAAGACCGCGACGATTCCATCAACGTATTGCGAAACGACCTCGATCCGGACGGCGATCCCCTGAGCATCATCTCCTTTACCCAACCGGTGCATGGCAGCCTTTCCCAGGCCGGGGACAGCCTGCTGCACTACCGCCCCGCCCAAAATTTTTTCGGGACGGACTCCTTTTTCTACGTCATCGGGGACGGCATCACCGGAACCGCCCAGGCCCGGGTCCTTGCGACCGTTATTCCGGTAAACGATCCCCCCGAAGCGGCGGCGTTGCTGGAACCTCAATCCGGCGACACCCTGGCATCCCTTTCCGAGCCGCTGCTGTTCAGCTGGGGAGCGGCCAGGGACGTCGAAAACGACCCGGTCACCTATCAGCTTTTTATCTTTGAAGATCAAAGCGACACCTTGCTAAGCGCGATCAGCGACACCTTCGCCTATTTCGGTGGAGAGGGATTTCTTGAGCTCAACCGGCACTACCGCTGGACCGTTTTGTCCGGGGACGGGCAGTTGGTGACCGCCTCGGATACCGCCATTTTTTATACCCCCCGGATCCTGAGCCTCGCAGATCCCGACAGTCCATTACCGGAAGTCCTCAGTCTGCTTCAGAATTACCCCAATCCCTTCAATCCGGAAACCACCATCGGTTTTGTTTTGCCGCAGGCGGAGCGGGTGCGCCTGGCGGTATTTGATATCCTGGGGCGGCGGGTGGCCACCCTGGTGAACGGGATTCGCCCGCCCGGCTGGCATAGCGTGAAATGGGACGGCCGCGATGATTTCGGCAAACCGGTCGCCAGCGGGATCTATTTCTACCGGATCCGGGCCGCCGGTTTTGTGCAGACCCGCAAGATGCTGCTGGTGTGGTGATTACCGCATCGCTATGCAGTGCATTTCGCCTTCCGATTTGCTAGTATTCCTCAAAATGGTTGAATGACCTTTTGAGGAATACCTGAAACCTTCATTTCACCCATTCTCATTAACCTGACCCGGATTGCCCGGATTCAGGATTCCCCAAAATTCCCATCAAATTTACCCCTGCGGAGATTTCCATGGAATACCACCGCCATCCTGCCAACCTGTTTTGGGGACTAACGTTTCTTCTGTTGAACCTGGCCGCAACCGCCCAGGAAAATCCGCCCAAACTGGCAGGCCTTGACAGCAGCTTTGCCAGTGCAATTGCCTATAGCATCACTCCGGATGGACAGACAGTAGTTGGCGCAGCCTACAACGGGGCCGGTTTCCAGGCTTTTCATTGGACACCCGATTCTTTAATAATACTCGCCGGGGCCGATTGGAGTTGGGCCAGCGCCGTATCGGGAGATGGCAGAGTTGTTTGTGGATGGGCCGGCCCGAACCAATCGGATGCACTCCCTTTCCGCTGGACGGCCGATTCCGGGATGATGGACTTGGGGCTCCCTCGTGGACATTGTGTGGATATTTCAGCGGATGGCAACATTATCGTAGGATATTACTACCTTACCGGGGAAAACCGACTTTTTCGGTGGGAAAGCGGTTCCGTGGACCTCCTGCCACTTCCTTCCGACTCGACCCTGGCTGTCCTTTATGGTCTCTCTGCGGACGGTCAGGTTGCAGTAGGTGCAATAGTGGTCGACAACTTTGCGCGTGCCGCGGTATGGAACGGAACCAGCCAACCCACTCTTTTGCCCGGGCTTTCAGGGGCTTTGAGTAGTACCGCGTACGATGTATCTGCGGACGGCAACATCATCGTCGGATATACCAGCAGTTTAGGTTTTTCTCCCGCCTGCCGCTGGGTGGGCGGAATTCTGGAGACCTTGCCCATCCCAACCGGCTATGATAACAGCCGGGCCCTCCGTGTCTCGGAGGATGGTTCGGTGATTTTGCATGAGGCAAGGGTCAACCAAACCACCACCTATTTTTTGTGGGATGAAAACAACGGCAATCGGGAGCTGTTTTCCGCTCTGGCAAACGAATACAACTATATCGTTTCCGGCTGGGATTATCTGACGGTTTATGATATGGTGGCTGAAAACGGGCAATTGCGCTACCTCACCGGTTTCGGACGCACCCAAGCTAACGGGGGTGGCGCCTGGCGGATAGAACTGCCATCTTTTCAAATCAAATCTCCCCTTGGCGGAGATCGTTGGACGGTGGACTCCCGGGATACTATTCGCTGGCAGGCTCCGGGAACCGACTTCGTCAATATCGAACTCAGCGGCAATAACGGGCATAGCTGGCAGACCATCGGCTTTACCACAACTGCCGGAGACTCCCACCTGGTCTACCGGATTCCGGACACCCTTTTAACCAACAACACCTACCGCATCCGGGTCAGCGATTTATTCGACACGACCCATTTTGTCATCAGCGATCCCTTTACCATCAAAGGCTACGACCTGTCCCGCCTGATGCCGGACAGCACCATTCAGATTTTTGAACCCGCCCGGAACGGCTGGCCCTACAGCAACAGTTCCAACAACATGTGGCCGATGAGCTGGTGGCAGCGCTTCAATTACCGCACCGGCACCGATCCCGCAACCGGGTTCAGCTATCCCGGATTTTGGGTCCAGGCCCCCGTCAGTGCCCGCAGCCAGGACTTCCCGGACTGGCCGCTTTGGGTGGAAACTTTTGGAGAAAGCCAGTGCTACTGGTCCACCACGGCGCGCCTTTACAAAATCGACGCCATCACAAGCTGGCGCACCCGAAAGGCGACCTGGGGCGGCTCCTGTTACGGCTTTTCCGCTTCCAGCCTCTTTGCCTTCCAGTTTCCGGATATTTTCCTGAACTATTTTCCCGAAATTCCCCAGGCCGATAGTTTGTATGCCCTGTTCCTGACCAATTCCATCCGCAAAATCATCAACCGCCACTTCACCCATCAGTTCGGCAAAACCTTTCTGGCTAAATACCGCCAGGGCATTAACCAGTCTCCCCGGGATTTGCTGCGGGAAGCCCGGCAAATGTTCCTGGACGATAACCACCTGCCCAGGGGATTGGTTTATTTTCATCCCACCCTCCCCCAGGGGCATTCGGTTGTGCCCACCCACCTGAGGCGCGACCCGGTAAATGCCGGGCAATGGCGACTATACGTTTACAACAGCAACCGCCCCGGCAATGCCAATCAGTTTATTTTCATTGATTCGACCGCCAATACCTGGAGCGATTCCATCAGCACCAATTTTGGCGGCTCCAACAAAAAGTGTTTTCTGGACCTGACCGTCGAACATTTTTTGCAGACCCCGGTGTTCTACCGGCCCGGATCGGGCCCCGTCGGAGATACGCCGCAAACAGGATATTTTCAGGTGAATGTCCCGGTTAATGCCGATACCCGGATTGCCAATACGCTCGGGGAAAGCATGGGCTGGGTGGATTCCGTTCTGGTGGACAACCTGCCCGGCGGACTCCCGCTGATCCCCATCACCAGTACCCTCGCCCCGCCATACGGATACGACCTCCCGGAGAACGATTACACGCTTGAGATTTCCCGTCTGGTTGACTCTGTTCTGGCGATCAGCGTCGATTTTGATTCGCTGATCTACAGCTACGACCGCAGCAGGGTTCTGCCCAACGAATCCGAAGAAATCCGGATTAACCGGGGGCTTGTGATTAGCAATCCGGACCTCAATGGCCGCGCTGTTCGGTTGGAAACCATATCGCGGGCCGATACCCTGGAACGCCGTGCCGAAGCATCGGTGTTGAGCCTCGCCCGGGGGGATTCACTCGCCATGAGGATGGGCAATGATTCACAATGGGAGTTGAAAAATTTCGGCCGGACCACCCTCTACCGGCTATCCCTAACCCAAGTTTCGCAAAATGGAAAAGCGATTTTTGAAAATGCCGCGCTTGCCCTGGATGCCAACACCACCCACCTCGTCGCGCCGGACTGGGCGGATCTGGAAAACACCCCGGTGACCATCTACATCGACAACGGCAACGACGGCACCATAGACGATTCCATGAGGGTCAACAATGAAGCCACCGGACTCGGCGACGGGGCGACGGGGCGACGGGGCGACGGAGAGATACCAACACGCTTCGCTTTGGAGCAGAATTATCCCAATCCCTTTAACCCCTCAACCAGCATTGCTTTCGGATTACCCGAAACCGCAGGAGTGAATCTGATCGTCTATGATCTTCTGGGCCGCAAAGTGGCGACAATTGCCGAAGGGGTTCGCCCTGCCGGCTGGCACACCGCGCAATGGGACGGCCGCGACGATGCCGGCAAGCCCGTCGCCAGCGGAATCTACCTTTACCGGCTGCAAAGCGGCCAGTTCATGCAAACCCGCAAGATGCTGCTGGTGCGGTAACACGTTTTGTGGAATTTTCTCTCAAATTGACTCTATAAGAAAAGGGTCTGCCGGATTGTTGGGATCCGGCAGGCAGTTCAACAGCTCAATTTGGGAGGTTAAAATGTTCTTCGATCTACGCATTCAGCTTTTAATTCTGGCAATGCTGTGGTTTTTTTTGACCCGCAGCCAGGCGCAGGAGACCCCGGTTTTTATCAACGAAATCCACTATGACAACGTCTCCGGCGATATCGACGAAGGGGTGGAAATTGCCGGGCCGGCCGGAACGGTTCTGGACGGCTGGCAGATCATTTATTACAACGGCAGCAACGGCAGCAGCTACGGTTCCCTCACCCTGTCCGGTGTTCTCCCCGATGCCGGCAGCGGAACCGGTTTCCTGTTTTTCCCCACCCCGGGCCTGCAAAACGGGCCGGACGCCCTGGCCCTGGTCGATAGCGCGGACAGTGTGTGGCAATTTATCAGTTATGAAGGCAGCTTTGCCGCCACCGACGGTCCGGCGTCCGGTCTTATCAGTCAGGACATGACCGTGGCGGAGGGCACCAACACCCCGGTGGGGTTTTCCCTGCAGTTGGCCGGGAGCGGGCGTTTTTATCAGGATTTTGCCTGGGCAGCGCCCGACAGCGCCACCTTCGGCGCCCAAAACCGGGCCCAGTTTTTTATGCCGGCTGCTCCGGACACCCTTCCCACGGCAGACGGCGGGATCGGCGCTATTGGCGGCGCCGTTCTGCGCGACAGCATTTTCGCCCTCCCCGGCATCACTATCATTCTGCTGGATTCCACCGGCAGCGCTCCGTTCGACAGCACCGTTTCCGGTCCGGAGGGTTTGTTCCTCCTGGATAGCCTTCCCGCGGGAGACTACTGGCTGAAGGTCGCCGAACCCCTGGGGCTTAGCGCGGCCGAAAACCCGGTCCGGGTGGCGGTTTTGGCCGATACCACCCGGGATATCAGCATTTATCTCGACACCCAAACCGGAAACGGGCGGGCCCGCAGCGCCACCTGGTGGATGCGCCAGTTCCGCTATCAGCACTGCGGGGACAGCACCCTCACCACCTTTTCCCCCGAAGAGTTGGCAACCTTTTCCGAGGCGGTGCAGCAACACTACGATCCCCACTATCCCTTTTTCCGGGGGGTCGCCTCTCCCGAGGCGTGGTATACCGTCCTGCGCCTGGACGGACACCCTCTCCTTCGCCATCAGGCCCGCCGCCAGGTTGCCGCCCTGCTGCTCAATCTGATTTCCGGGAAACTCTCTCAGTTCCAGGTTATTTCCCGGGACGGACGGCAAATCCGCGACGTTCTGGATTACACCTCGCAACTGTTGCAAACCGACCATTTCGCCAGCCTGCTAAAAGCCTGGCACCTGGCCCTGAAGGTCAATTTGGGGAAAACCATTCGCAGCGGGGTTATTCCGGCCTCGAACATCTCATTTGAGTTGGGCGAAAATCCCGAAGTGAAGGAGCTGGCCACAGCCCAACCGCAAACTTTCCGTCTTTACCCCAACTTTCCCAATCCCTTTAACCCGGGTACCACCATCCGTTTCGATCTGGCGCGGCCGGGCACAGTGCGCCTGACCGTCTTCAACGTTCTCGGACAGGAAGTTGCCCGCCTGGCGGACGGTTCCATGGCGGCCGGGCCGCATCGGTTTTACTGGGATTCCGGAAACCTGCCCAGCGGGGTCTACCTCTATCGTCTGGAGGCGGGGGGCCAATCCCGGATGCATAAGATGTTTCTGGTGCGCTAGGGCGTGTTGATAATTAGAAAATTGGGTGAATTTTAGGGAATTTAGGGGTCTCTAAAGGCGCTTTTTGAGAGGCGATGCAGCGTATCAGTCGAAAAAAGCAACGCATAGAGGCCCAAAAAGGCCCAAAACTTACCGGGATGACGAAGTAGCCACATTATAATTGACGCTCTATTAAGCGGAGCGC
>JAGRBF010000192.1:0-209 GCA_020434205.1 Calditrichota bacterium
ATTCACTCAATTTTCTAATTATCAATACGCCCTATCAACTTACATTTCGCAATCAAACCCCATTTTTGCTATTTAACCGCGAAGGCGCCAGGGCGCGAAGAATTTTCCCAATTTCGCGGTTAATGGGCCGGAAATTGCTTCTTGCGCGTAACGTTGGTTATTAGGGCGTGTTGATAATCATCTTAATTTTCGAATTTTGGGCCTTTTTG
>JAGRBF010000192.1:270-4156 GCA_020434205.1 Calditrichota bacterium
TCGACCGATACGCTGCATCGCCTCTCAAAAAGCGCCTTTAGAGACCCTAAAATTCCCTAAAATTCCCTAAATTTTCTAATTATCAACACGCCCTAGGAAGAAGGATCTAATTGGGGACGGGGAGGAGGGGAATGATCTGGGAGGCGATGATACTCAGCATGCCGTTGACGATAAACTGGACCCCCACGCACATCAGGATAAACCCCATCATGCGGGTTAGGGCATTCATCCCGGTTACCCCCAGAAATTTGCTGATCGGCAGGGAGGCGCGCAGCACCAGCCAGCTGCTCAGGCAGATCACCACTATGGCCAGCAGCAAAGCGGCATAGTCGTACCAGGCATCCGCGGTGGGGGTGAGGCCCAGGGCTACCGCGATGGAACCCGGCCCGCTCAGGGTGGGCATGGCCAACGGGGTAAAGGAAACATCCCCCTTGCGAACCGCATCCGATCGTTCTTCCGGGGAGGGTTCGTACTTGGGATGGGCATGCAGCATCCCCCAGGCAATGTGGCCGAGGATAAACCCCCCGGCAATGCGGATACCGGCAATGGAAATGCCGAAGAAGGCGAGAATCAGATTCCCGGCGATAACAAAACTGGCCAGGATCCCAAAGGCATAAAAGCAGGCTTTCAGCAGTTGGGAACGGCGCTGCCCTTCGGAGAGATTGCCGGTAACCGTCAGAAAAAGGGGAATGGCCCCAAAGGGATTGACGATCGGAAAGAGGGCGATCAGCGCGCCGATAAAGACCTGAAGCCAGTGCGTCATGGGTGCGGTAAACCGGTTTAAGGTTAAATTTGCCCGAACATACGGATTTTAGCAGCGGATGACAAACCTTTCGTATTTATTCTCCTGATTGACCGGGGTGCTTAACCGTATTAAGTTTGGGAATGGAAATGCCGAAGAAAGCTGAGGGAACCCTGTTTCCGCAACCGAGAACGGACCTGCACCATGAGTAATCTGCATATCTCTCCCAAGGACGCCCGCGCCATGCGCATCGCCATGTATTGGTCCCTGGGCATCGGTCTGCTGATGCTGGTCATCAAGGTTAGCGCCTTTGTCCTGACCGGCTCCGCGGCCATTCTCAGCGATGCCGCCGAATCGGTGGTGCACGTGCTGGCGGTCAGTTTTGCGGTTTACAGCTTTCGCTATTCTCTGAGGCCACCGGACGCCACCCACCTCTACGGCCACGAAAAAATCAGTTTCCTCTCGGCCGGATTCGAGGGCGGGATGATCGTTCTGGCCGCGTTTTACATCATCTATGAAGCCATCAACCGCTGGTTGGGCGGGTTGGCCCTGGATAACCTGGGCACCGGGACCCTGCTTACCGCCGCTGCCGCCGCCATAAACGGAGCCCTGGGCGGCTACCTGCTGTGGCTGGGCCGGCGCAATAAATCCCTGATTCTGGAAGCCAACGGCAAACACGTGCTCACCGATTCCTGGACCAGTCTGGGGGTGTTGGTGGGGCTGGGGCTGACCCTCTACACCGGATGGTTGCCCTGGGATCCCATTTGCGCTATCGCCGTGGCGGTGAACATCCTGGTTTCCGGTTTTAACCTGATCAGCCGCAGCGCTTCCGGCCTGCTGGACAGCGCGGATCTGGCGGTGCAGCAAAGGGCCCGGGAGATGCTGGAAGAAGCCGCGGCAAAATTCGGGGTGGAGTTTCACGCCCTGCGCCACCGCGATATGGGCAACACCCTGTGGATGGAATTTCACCTGCTTTTCCCGGATGAAATGTCCGTTAAGGAAGCACACCGGATTGCCACCGCGGTGGAAAATTACGTCGCCGAAGCTATGGACCGCCCCACATACGTTACCACTCACCTCGAAGCCATCGAAGACCACGAAAAGGCCCATCAGCATAGCGGTCACGGCGTTTAAAATTTCTGGTCAAAAATTTTACAGCCCCATCATACGGGACTGAATTTCCTTTCGTTATTTTGAATTTCCGGGCACCGGCCTGTCGCGGCTATGCGCAGCAGCACCGTCCGGCAGATCGGCGAAGAAACAAGGGGATAATAGGCCTCCCGGCCTCAAACACAGGTACCGGGGCCGTTTAAAAAAGTTGCAAAACCGGTGCATTTTGCTCCGATGGTATGGCATTTGCATCTGTGGGAATTGCTTTGAAACCCGAAATTAACATCCCAAATGGGAGGAAACTTCTATCATGAATTCCCTACAAAAATGGTTGGCACTCGCGTTTCTGCTGATGAGCGCCTCGATGGCTGCCCAGACCATCGGCATGGCCAACTCCGTGAGTCAATACGGTATAACCTGGGAGTTTGACGGCGATTATCAGATCGGCCGGTTTGCCAACGGCGATTATTGGGTGGTGGGACCGGTAACCATTACCCGGATTACCCCGGACTTCAACGGGTATCACAACGGGTGGGAAGTTAATCCCATAACCCGCGGCGGCGGTGGGGAGGACCAGGGCTTTGACGTCGGAGACGGCGATAGCTTCGACCCCAATCTGGTGCCCGCTCTGCCTTACACCGCCCAGGCCAATCAATCCATTGTCAAGGTGATCAGCATTGTGCAGAACCCCAGCAATCGGGGGGACTGCTTCCCGGCCTGCCATCAAACCGCCGCGGTGCTCACCGTGCTGGCCTCGGTTCCCCCGGACGGCGGCGCCACGGTGTTTCGCCCGCCTTATGCCGGGAGCGCCAAGCCCCTGTATTCGATCAACGACCTGCGCACCGAACTGTTGCCCAGCCTGGCCCCGGTTGCCGATACCCCGACCCTGCAATACATCGAGGATCGCTTCCAGCGGGTGCAGCTCGACCACATCAACAGCTACGCCGGCCGCATCGGGCGTCCGGTGGACAATTTTCACCAGACCGATCCCTACGGACCCCATTTGTGCCCGGACATCGGAGACGGGGCCCTGCGCCTGATGCTCAACGACCCGCTTTCCGCCAAAATGCCGGCGCTAATCTACTACGTGCAATACGGGATCGACCTGTATTCCTTCGTCCAGAACGGCCAGAACTGGCGGGCCGGCGGGGGCCATAACCCCGGCAAAAAGCTGCCCCTCACTTTTGCCGCTACCCTGCTGGACGATCCGGGTATGATGAGCCTGGTCCAGAATACCGATTTCTGGAGCGAGGACGAAGGGGTGCACTGGGGCCAGAACGCCGGCCGCCCCCTGTTCGGCTTCAAAACCGGAGTGGTGATGGGCACCACCTGGGACGAGCGGACCTATTGGGAAGCGCTGGTAACCCTGCCCTACGACCTTAGCTGGGCAGATCCCTACGGCTATATCGACGGCGGCCGGGCGGTAGACGGCTACCAATACTGCTGCCTGTCCATGCCCTGGAAAAGTATGATCCTGGCCCTGCAGCTTATGCCGCAGATGAAGCCGGTTTGGGGCGATACCCTGATCCTCGATTACGTGGACCGCTGGGTGGAGTTCGGGGCCTGGACCCAGCCCGACCCCTGCGCCCCGCATGACGGCAACTGGAGCAATTACGGGGTCACCTATGGTCCGGACGGCAACGGCGATTGTATCCGCGATACCAATCCCAGCGACGGGATCGGCCGTTTCCCCAACAAACACGGGGAAAATGCCGACGAAGGCTTCAACAGCAGCGATTTTGCCCGGGCGATGTGGAACGAATACCGCCAGTTGAACGGCGGGGGTATCTTCATCGCCACCGGCTCCCTGCCCTCCGGCACCGAGGGCCTGCCCTACCAGTTCCAACTGGAAGCGGCCAACGGTAATCCGCCCTACAGTTGGCAGATTACCTCCGGAAACCTGCCCGCCGGGGTCAGCTTCAGCAGCAGCGGCCAGTTCAGCGGAACCCCCACCGAGGCGGGAACCTTTGGCCTGGACATCACCGTTACCGACAGCGACAACGCCAGCACCACCCGCTACATGCTCCTGAGCAT
>JAGRBF010000193.1:0-749 GCA_020434205.1 Calditrichota bacterium
TCTTTTTGTCTTTCCGTCTTTCCGTCTTACGGTCTTTTTGTCTTTCCGTCTTTTTGTCTTTCCGTCTTTTTGTCTTTCCGTCGATAAAAAAACAACCGGTGCATTTTTTTCGCCATCCTCCTGACAAACTGTTGTCACAAGCGCCTGTTATCTTTCCGTTACAACAACATCAA
The DNA here is from genome assembly GCA_020434205.1 of Calditrichota bacterium. Taxonomy (GTDB): domain Bacteria; phylum Calditrichota; class Calditrichia; order RBG-13-44-9; family J075; genus JAGRBF01. The sequence continues at coordinate 174 of JAGRBF010000193.1, forward strand.
AGGAGACAGCGACATGGTTTACACGTATTTTCTTTACGCTTCGGTAATGATGAGCATGGGCCTGGGCGGGCTGATCGCCCGGGACAAAGGGAGTGAAGAAGTGTGGGTAGAACGCCCCGAACAGGAACGTAAAATTCGCTGCCTGAAAGCCGGTGAAGGTCCCACCACCCTGCTTTTTGTCGCCGGCTGGTGTATAAACGGCGATTTCTGGCAGGCTCAAATGCAGGCTTTCCAAGAAAACTATACCGTGGTGGCGGTCGATCTTCCCGGTTTCGGCAAATCCGTTTCGGGCCAGGGGAATTGGACGATTTCCGAATATGCCGACGATTTACTGGCGGTTATCAACGCGTTGAAGCTGAAAAACGTGATCCTGATCGGGCACTCTATGTCCGGGGACGTGGTTCTGGAGGCCGCGGTTCGGGACCCCCAGGCCATTAAGGGCGTTATCGGCATCGATACCTTCAAATTTGTGGGAGAGCAGCCAACCCCGGAAATGATGGCGGGATTCCAGGTGTTTCTGGAAAATCTGAAGACTGATTTTCAAACGACCGCGCTGGCGTACGCCCAAAACAGCCT
>JAGRBF010000193.1:848-9787 GCA_020434205.1 Calditrichota bacterium
TTTCAGTATATGGCCATGGAGGAAGGCGGGGCTTTGGGCAAACTTTCCTTTCCGCTGAATCTGATTAACAGCGACGCATTGCCCACCGCTACCGGAGGACTGGAGGCAAGCTGCGCCAACGGTTTCCGGCTTCTGGAGATCCCGGCCACCGGGCATTATCCCATGCTGGAAAAACCGGAAGCCTTCAACCAATTGCTGGCGGAAGCGCTAAAGGGCATCACTGCGGACAAAACAAAACAGAACCGGGAAGAGCACCTGGTTCATTAAGCTTCAGGAGAACATCATGGCAAAAATCGATTTCAAAAAAGAATTGAAGCATCTCTACCTGCCGTCGGCGAAAGCGCCGTCGGTAGTGAGGGTGCCGGCCCTGCAGTTTCTGATGATCGACGGGCGGGGCAATCCCAACACCTCGCCAGTCTACAGCGAGGCCCTGGAGGCCTTGTTCACCGTTTCCTATACCCTCAAATTCGCCGTCAAAAAGGGCAAATCAGCTTTGGACTACGGGGTTATGCCCCTGGAAGGATTGTGGTGGGCGGAGGATATGAGCGCGTTTACCAGCGGCGACAAAGAGAGCTGGCAATGGACAATGATGATCCTGCAGCCGGATTTTATTAGCGCGGAAATGGTCGGGGAAGCGAAGGCGGCCGCCCTGCGCAAAAAGGACCTGGAGAGCATCGACAGGTTGCGGCTGGAGAGCTACGAGGAAGGGCTTTGCGCCCAGATCATGCACCTGGGGCCGTTTACAGATGAAGGGCCGACCATCGAGCGCATGCATCGGCATATCGAAGAGCAGGGCGGGAAACTGCGGGGCAAACATCACGAAATTTACCTGAGCGATATCCGCCGTGCGGCACCGGAAAAATGGAAAACGGTTTTGCGCCAGCCGTTTGAATGATCGGGACCGGATCATTTGGTGCGCATTTCGAAAACGCCATCCCAGTCCGGGCCCGGCGGCTCCTGGGCAAATTCCAGCACCCGCCGCAGGTATTCCCGCGAGGGGCCGTCGTCCGGGCGCAGCCGCAGGCATTGGCGGAAAGACTCCGCAGCGGCCTGCCAGTCCCGGTTGCGATACTGGCGAAATCCGACCTGATAGGCAGCCAGCAGGGTCTTAAAATCCTCTTCGAGAGGTTCCTCAATGCGGGCCAGCAGTTCGTAAACCTGAACCGGGCGCTGCTTGCCCTTTACCCGCAGGGCATCCAGAGGCCGGGTCACAAAGTGTTCGCGAACCGCCAGATAGGTCGATTCGCTGATCATGTTGCGGGTGCCGTAGGCTTTGTTGGCCCCTTCCAGACGGGAGGCCAGGTTCACCTCATCCCCGATAACGGTGTAATCAAAAACCTGGCGGGAGCCCATATTCCCCACAATCATATTGCCGGTGTTGATGCCCACCCGGCAGTTGAGAACCGGCAAGCCCTTGCGACGAGCCTGACGCCCCATCACCTTCAGGCGGGCCTGCATGTCCAGGGCGGCGCCGCAGGCTTTGATGGCATGCTCCTCGTAATACACCGGCGCCCCGAACTCCGCCATAATGGCGTCGCCCTCGTATTTATCGATGATCCCGTCGTAGCTCAGGATAATATCGGTCATCTCGGACAGGTAGGCGTTGATCAGGTTAACCAGATCCCGGGGGGTCAGCGATTCCGAGATGGTGGTAAAATTGGCCACGTCGGAGAAAAGCACCGTCATCACCCGCTCCTCTCCCCCCAGGGTCAGCTTTTCGGGATGGGCCAGCAGTTCCTCCACCACCCGCGGCGGCACATATTGCTCGAAGGCGCCCAGAATCTGACGCTTCTCCCGCTGGGTTTCCAGATACCGGTACACCGTGGCGCCCACGTAGGTAAAGGAAACCGCCAGAACCGGCAGCAGCATTTCCACCACCAAAGCCTGATGGGAAAAGAGCCAGAAAGCCAGGGCCACCCACAGCAGGGCCATCAAAAAGCTGATCCCCATAGCCGGGAGCACCGGCAGGCGGGTGGCCAGCAGCAGAACAAGGGCGGCCAGCAGCAGGACGATCACAAACTGCCAGAAGCCCGAAAAACGGTAGAGGTAGTTTTGGTCCAGCAGGGTGCGAATGGCATTGGCGAGGATCTCCACCCCGGACATTTCCCGGGTAATCCCTCCGAAATTCATAAAGGGGGTGGGATGATTATCGTGCAGCTCGGCAACCGTAGAGCCGATCAGGACCAGTTTGTCCTGGAAAACAGAATCCGGCAGAAGGTGATTGTTGAAGGCATTGAGGGTGTCCGGCCCCATTTCCAGCCGCCCGTCGTCCAGGAGGGAGGACATGGAATACACCGGAAATGTGCCGCGGGGTCCGGCGTAGTTGATCATCATGCCCCCATCGCCGAATTGCGGGATAAAACGTTCCCCGAAGCGGAACCCGTCTTCCAGGGGCACCGGTTGGGTAGCCGGCGAGATGCCCAGATAAACCCGCAGCATTTCCAGGGCGAAGGAGTTGAGCAGGCGGTTGTAAAAGGGCATGGCGATCGGATAACGGCGGTATATCCCGTCGGGATCTGCGGAAATGGAGACCAGCCCCAGATTGGGATCGGCGGCCTCCCGCAATACGGGAATGGGATCGGTTAGCTGCCACAGGGTGGAAAGCCGCTCACTGCGTTCCAGTTTGCGGGCCAGCACCACCGGCTTGCCGCGGACAATCCGGGCAAGCTGCTCATCCCGGGTGGAATCGCCGGGATCGGGCACGTCGAAGATCACGTCGATCCCAATGGCTTTAGCCCCCGCGGCAGTCAGATTTTCCACGGCATGGGCGTAATAATTACGCGGCCAGGGCCAGCGTTCCGGCAGCATTTCAAAGGAAGCGTTATCGATGGCGACCAGAACGATGGGAGACTCACTCACCGATTCTGCCCCCCGCCAGCTAAAGCGCCAGTCCAGGGTGCTGCGCTCCAGGTCGGCCAGGGCGGGAACGGAGAATCTGAGCAGATATGCCAGGAGAAGGGAAAACAGGAGCACCGCTCCCAAAAAGCCCCATCTTTTCAATTGCATGGATGTGCCTCGGAAAGGAATGATCGCCGTGCCGGAACCCGGTCCGGACCGGGTTCGGATTGGAATTTAAAAGGAAACGTCGTAACGGGCGGTCAGGATATAGTCTTCGTAGCCGTTATCTCCGCCGTAAACAATCCAGTCTCCCAGGAGGGAGAGGCGCCCCAGGGAGCCGTTATCATACATCAGACGCCCGCCAAACAGGTTTCGCGAAAACTTATCTTCGCTTTCGGTGCCACTGGTGATCCGGGTGGTGGTAACCCGGCCAAAGCGCGTATTGACGCCCATGGTGAGGTTATCGATCTGGTTGAGCAGGCGATCGAAGCGGTATTCCAGCCCACCCCCGAAAGCATTGAACAACAGGTTGTTGCCGGTAACCACCTGCCCGCCGGTGGCGTTTTCGTTTTCACTTTGCTGGAAGGAAAATTCCAGGGTGTGGCGGAGGGGAAAACGATAGCGGGTCTGCAGATTAATCGAGACCGAGTTGGAGAGATTGTCGAACCCGTTGTCGATCCGGTCGATCCGGTTGTAATTCAGCAGGTTGAGGGTCATGCGGTTTTGCACCTCACCCAGGGTAAAGGGATAACTGGAAGTGAAGGTAACCGTGTTGGTGGCGTTGTCCTCGGGATAACCGAACAAATCCGAGCTGTCCAGATCGTTGAGGCGGGTGTAGTTGCTGTAGCCGATGGTGAAGCTGGGCAGGTTGCGCAGCGGGAAATAGGACAGGTTGACGCCCAGGGTGCGGTTTTCCGTGGTGGCCAGTTTGATGTTGGCCAGATTGTTTTTGAAGGCGCGGTATTGCAGGTTAAACAGCACCTGGTTCTGGAACAGGCGAATATTATCGCTGATCACCAATCCCTCGATATCCCGCTGCTGAAAGGGCTGCCCGAAGCTGCGAAACTCGTCCTGCACGTAGCGGTATTCCGCGGAAAAGCTGTTGTTGAGGTAGCGCAGGCGGGCGCGCCCGAAGTAGGAGCGGGCCGGAAAGGGAATGAGATACTGGTTTACGGTGATCATATCGGTGGCGATATCGTAGACCTGGCGGGAAATATCTACTCCCAGTTCATTGAGGGTATCCAGGGGAATGCTTTCCCCATCCAGAATATTGGGGTTGTAGAAGCTGAAGTTATAGGCCCCTTCCAGCATCAGCCGGTTTTTATCCAGAGCGATAAAAATATCGGCGCCCATTGCGGCAGCTTCTTCCGGCGCCACCCCGAATTGAATGGAACGCGGATCGTCCCGGCCTTTCACGTAGGAAATCCCGAACTGAAACTCTTTGCCCCCGCCGATACTGCCGCGGTAGGCATGCAGTTGGCGTTCGAAAGTCCCCCGGGTGGTATCGATGACGGCCCCGCTGGTGTCGGAGCGGATTTCCCCCTCAACGCCGCGGCGGGTTTTGCCGGTCACATATTCGGCATTGATGCCGCCCAGGTGCAGCTCGCCGTAAAACCCGCGCACAAAGGTATTGCGCAGCAGCATGGGATTTTGCTGAGGGTAGGTGTCCCCGCCGGTGAGGCGCAGGTAGCGATCGCCCCAGAAATTGAGACGGGCAAATCCGGTATAGCGGTTGATCGGCTGAAAACGGGAATCCTCACGGTTGGAGAGATAAACCCGCCCGCCCATGGCCATCCAGTCCGAGGTCATCGTCAGATTCAAACCGCCGCGGGTAAAGCGGTTGGCATAGCGGCCGTTGCTGATACTTTCGTAGCGGTTAAGCGCGAAGGCATTTCCCCGCACCTGGAAGTCTTCCGAGACTTCCTGCGGCCCTTTGCGTTTGAAGGCGAAGAAGCTCCACTCCCGGCGGGCAATTTGCCGGCCGTTGGTATCGTAAAGCTCCAGGCGCAACTGATGGCGCCCCGGCGGCACCCGGCGGGGATTGAAGGTCAAAAATTCGTCGTAAACGGTCACATAGCGGGACACGTCCCAGGCGTTCAGAAAAAGGCGCACCCGTTCCCGGTCGATTCGCTCGGCAAACCCGAAGAAGGAAACGGTAACCACCAGTTCTTCGGCGACAATTCGTTCGTTGGGTTCGGGGCTGATGATCACCACCTCGCCCTGACCGTAGGACTGCTGCTGGTTGGCCACCACGCTCAGCAGATCTTCTTCCGGCGCATTGCGGGGAAAAGCCTGAAACTGGCCGTCCGCGTATTCCACCCGGAAAAAATATTCCACCATCTCGCCGCTGTAACTGCTCAAATCCACCTTGCCCCGGTAGCGAAAGCCCTGGGCGCGCAGAATCTCGTTCTCAAATTCGAAGCTTCCCTGGTCGCGGTAATACAGGCGCACCTCATTAACGGGGGTCAGGGAGCGATTGGCCAGAGAGAGCTCCACGTTGAGGTTCATCTGATCGTCTACGAAAGGCGTTTCCGCCAGAGAGATCAGGGCCCGCTCGTTCCCCAGCAGCATGGTGCCGGTTAGGGCAATCAGCATCAATATTCTCAGAAAGGGGGTCATAATGCTCTAGCGTTCTTCCTCGATTTTAATGCGCAGGACTTTTTTACGACCGTCGCTGTCCTCAAATTCGAATTCCAGGTTTTGCTGGGACTCCAGCTCCTCCTCCCCGGCATCGGGGATATCCCCGGAGCGGGTCAGGCGAACCTCCGGCGGAGAGGTCCGCGAGGCCACCGAGGCGGTTTGTCCTTTTTTGGCCAGGGCCTTGCCGGCCCGGTTGCGCACTTCCACGATGCCTTCGGTAACCACCACCCGGGTGGGACCGGCCTTGCCCAGCTGGATAACCCAGAACTGGGTGCCCTTCACCGAGGCCACTGAGGTGGGAGTGGTAACCTCAAATTTTCCCTTGGGTTGAAACAGGCTGGCAAAGAAGCTGCCCAGCTCGACAAAGATGTTTTTGTCGATGGCATCCGCTTCCTTTTTGCCTTCGATAATGCAGCTGGATTTTTCGTTGATGCGCAGAAGACTTTTGTCATCCAGGAACTTGAGAATGCAGTAAGCTTCCGCGCCGGTTTCCAGGCGATCGCGGTTTTTGAGCACTTGCCCTTTTTTAACCGGGACGGACTCGGTGCTTTTTTCGGCGGTCAGGGACACCTTGCCGTTCACCTTTACCACCACCGCAATATTGTCGTCGGCCTGGGCCGCGCTGCCGAACAGCCACAGCAGGGCGGTGAGGCTCAGCATCCGGATCAACAAATGGCCGGCAGTCCCGGAGAAAATTCGGTTTGGCCTGAGATTAATAATATTCCACCCCCTTCACGCTAACTTCCCCGCGGATAATCCGGCCCACCAGCAACATCAGATCGTTGATGTCCATTTCCGTGCCTTCCAGGTTGATTTGCCCGTTGGGCTGGAAGCCGCTCTGCAGCAGGTCATCCAGGGTGCTGCGATACTGAGGACCCAGGATTTGTTCCAGAAAGGCGATCAGGCGCGGGTCGTATTCCCCGCTGTAGGCGTCGTTGCTCATCCGGAAGCGAAACACATCGCTTTCCAGGGCGATGGGGCCGCCGGTGGTCTGGATAATGGAAGCCACTTCCCAGTAATATTCCCGTCCCGGTTCCAGGGGACGCACCGGGCCGACCACCGATCCGGAGATCAGGGGAGGGTTGTTATCAGCCGGATACTGGATAAAATTTTGAGAAAGCCCTTCCACAACCAGGGATGGCGGGCTGTTCAGCACGTCCTGAACAGTGAGGTGCTCAGGGCGTTTTTCATAAACGGTCAGGTTGAAATTGGCGCTGCCGGGATCGCCGTCGCTATACCATTGGAAAAACGGAAAGCTGGTGAAAACCTCATCGATATCCGGCACTACCACAGACTGTCCGGGCACCAGCAGATCCAGGGTGGTGGGATTGGAAATGGTCAGGGTGTGGTTATCTACCTCATCCTGAAGTCCGTTGGGATCCACCGGATTGCCGTTTTCATCGAGCTCGAAGAGCACCATCTGCACCGAATAGCTGCCGGCGGGAATGCGGCCGGTGGCGCGAACCCGCCCTTCCAGATTGCCCACTGCCGACAAATCCGTCTGATAGTGGTTGATGCGAATGGTGCTGCCGTTGCCCAGCATCACCCCCGCTTCCAGCATGGCGTTGGTGAAAGGAGGCACCGGCATATCCTGAGGGGGCAGCACAAAGGGCAGGCTTTCGCCGGTGGAAATAATCTGGCCGTTAAAGCGGTAATTGATGCGCATCAGCATGGGAATGGCATCGCTGGTGAGGTTGGTGATGCTCACCAGAAAAAAATCGGGAACGTTTCCACTCTGGATCAGCCCCAGATCGCCCAGGTTCAGAATCTGGGCCTCGGGGTTTATCAGACTGAGATCGAACAGGAAACGATCCGACTGAGGGTGGGCAGGTTGCCACAGCAGAAGCAGCAGGGCGGGCAACACAGATCGAAGGCGTTTAAAGCTCATTGATACTCCGGCAATAGGTCAATTCCAGGTTGTCCACAAAGATAGGGAAAGGGCCGCTTCATCCCGTGCGCCACTTCACGTTTCACAGAGCGGGATACCAAAACAAAAAACTCTCAAACATATCATTTTACATCATTTAGCGTTACCACAACTTGTCCGACGGAAACGAGTTCCCCTTCGGCAAAGGCCACTTTTTCGACCGTTCCGGCCCGTCGGGATTTGATCTCGTTTTCCATCTTCATCGCTTCCAGAATAAAAAGGGGCTGGCCTGCCTCGACCGCGTCGCCTTCCGACACGAACAGCTTCAACAGTTTCCCGGGCATGGGCGCGGTAATTTCCCCGCTCAGATCGCCCTCTCCCCCGTCACTTCCCGGGCCCTGCAAATTGGCCGCTGTCGCTTTTTCCAGAATAAACTGCTCGCCGTTGATGGAGACGTAACAGGTATTATCGTCCTCCGCCACAAAAGCCTTAATCTGGCGGCTGACGAGGCGGATCAGCAGTTGGTGGTCGTCGATCCGGGTTATGCGGGATTCCGCTGCTTCCCCATCATCGTTGAGGGAAAAGCGGACCTTCCCCTCCCCCAGCGATTCCAGATTGAGGGTAAGCAATTCCCCGTTTCTTTTGAAGATTTTTTTTGCCATAGGTAAAGTTGGGTTGTTGGGGCGGGTTTTAAATCCGCCCTCAGGGTGAAGCGGAGAGACCCGCCTTTTTTGGGCGGCAGGTTTGAAACCTGCCCTTACGATGGTCCTCCTGAAAAGCTCAGAGGGCCTGCCAGTCCCCCAGCAGTTCCCAGGGACTCGGGATGCCTGCGGCTTTTTCCGGGTTGGCGGCTACCCTCTTCGGCGATTTGGCGCTTGCCGCCAAAAGGGCCAGAGCCAGGTTTTCCGGCTCCGGCTGATGGCGCCAATCCGGAAAATGACGGCCGATAAATCCCGTTTCCAGTTCGCCCCGGGCAAAGGCCGGGTGGGCGATGACCGCCTTCAGAAAAGGAATGGGGGATTTGATCCCCAGAATTGCGAAATCGCTGAGGGCCTGATGCATACGTTCGATGGCCGCGGCGCGATCCCCGGCATGGACGATCAGCTTGGCCAGAATGGGATCGTAATAATGCGAGACGCTCAGACCGCTGCTAACCCCGGCGTCGCAGCGGATGCCCGGACCTTCGGGAACCCGGAACAGGTGCAGCTTGCCGGTGGCCGGGAAAAAATTGTTCTCGGGATCCTCGGCGTAGATGCGGCATTCGATGGCATGACCGGTCTGACGCAGATCTTCCTGCGTAAAGGACAGCTTTTCCCCGGCGGCAATGCGCAGTTGTTCCCGCACCAGATCCACCCCGGTTACCATTTCGGTGACCGGATGTTCGACCTGAATCCGGGCGTTGACCTCCAGAAAATAATAGCGGCCCTGCTGGTCCAGCAAAAATTCCACCGTCCCGGCGTTGGTGTAATCCACCGCCGCCATCACCCGGCAGGCGGTTTCCCCCATTTCGCGGCGCAGCTCGGGGGTGAGGGCCAGCGAAGGGCTTTCCTCGACAATCTTCTGATGGCGACGCTGGATGGAGCATTCCCGTTCG
>JAGRBF010000194.1 GCA_020434205.1 Calditrichota bacterium
GAAAACCGTTGCGCAAACAACTGCGCAAAAATTCCCGGCGGTTTTGGGGTTGTTCCATCTGATATTCCTTATTTGATCCTTTGAAGGATATTTGGTTTTGATCCTTTACCTTCGCCCCTTCGCCCTCTCGCCCCTTCGCCCTCTCGCCCCTTCGCCCTCTCGCCCCTTCGCCCTCACCCTTTCTTCTCAAAAACCCTCACCGCCCCCATACGCGGGTCCAGCACCAGCACCCGGCCGCGGGCATCCACCGCCAGATCCAACCCCACCGTTCCTTTTTGGAAATCCCCCGGGGCCGCCACTACGGTGCGCAAATCTCCGGTTCGCTCGTGGATCTTAACCCGCGCCAGACCCTTTTCGCTGGTAACGAAGGAGCCGTCCGGCAGAATGGCAAGGTGGGTGGGATTACAGCATCCGCTGAAGCCGTCCGTTCCATAGGAGGTACGGGTCCAGGAGGCGCGCAGGGCGCCCTCGCGGGTGTAATTTTCCAGGGTATGGAGACCGGGATTGACCACCCACAAAAAACCTTCGTCGTCCAGGGCCAGGTCAAAAAAGAGGCTGGGCAGGATAAACCCGCTCCGTCCGTTCTCCCGGTCCGCCTCCCCGATCCGGTTGAGCAACTCGCCGGCGCGGTCGTAATGCAGAACCACCTTTTGCACCGCATCCGCCACAAAAACGTCCTTATCCCCGACCGCGATGGAGGTAATGACGCTATTTTCTGAGCCGGTTTGCCAGCTTTGCCGGATTTGTCCCTGCCGGTCGATCACCCGAATTTCATTTTTCATCCCGAGATAGAGGAGGTGGTCCGGGGAAACCGCCAGGCATTTGGCCTCGCTGCCAAGCTCCAGATCGGCTATCGGCGTGCCGGCCGGATCAAAGATTAACAGCCGGGCATCCCCGGTTACGTAAACAGCATTATCCGGGCCGCAGGCCAGGCCCCGTAATCTGGAAAGGGCGGGTTTGATCTGCCCGGTTTCCCGGTAGCCGATCAAAGCGGGCTCAACCGCCTCGTAGCGATCAATTTGATAGGGTATCGCCGCTTCGGGTGATTTGTCCACCACCCCGGAGCGGGTCCGTTCGGTGAAATACAGGCCGGCAAACACCGCCGCAACGGCCAGGGCGATTCCGATGTAGGTCAGCATTTTTCGCATAAAAACTCTCGGCGATAGCGCTTTTTGCGTCATTTTTAAGTAAAAACTGGTCCGGCTGCCTTTACCGGGGCCCTACCTCCAGGCAGACCATTTCCCGGGAATCCCTCAGCAACAGTCTCGTGCCGGCCAGGGCCATGGGTCCCCAGGCATCGTGCCCTTCCAGCACCCTGGCCTGAGCCAGTTCCCGGTATTGCTTGGCGGTGGCGTCCAGCAGGGTCAGAACCCCGTCATCACTGAGCACAAAAATTTTGCCGTCGGCAAACAAAAACGGGCCCAGCCCAAAGCGGGTGGTTTTGCCGCTGGCCCACAGCGGCGCGCTTAAATTATCCGGGTCGTAACACACCAACTGATTGCGCAGGATGCCGGCATCCTTGGGCTGGATGCAATACAGGCGACCGTTGAAATACACCGGGGTTTGTTGCTCGGAAGCCGGCCCCTCGCTGGACGGGTATTCCAGCAATTTTTCCACCGTAAAGACCCCGTGGTCCTCGCGCACCTGCAGCATGATGGCTCCGGCGCCGTAACCGGCGGTCATAAAAATGCGCCCGTTGTCCAGAAGAATGGGAGAAGGGGCGATCACCGTGGCGTCAAAATCACTGTTTTCCCAGAGAATAGCGCCGGCGTCCTCACCCTCTGCGGAAACCGCCACCATTCCCCCGACCGCGCAATAGACATACATCTTTTTCCCGGCGATGCGCATCGGCATAATTGAGGAATGGGACATCTGCCAGCGATTGGGATTGGGGGTTTTCCAGCGCACGGCCCCGGTAGCGCAATCCACCCCGATCATCAGGGCTTCGCCGGCGGGGGCAATCACCGCGATGGAATCGTCGATGAGGGGGCACTGGCCGGTGTACCAGAATGGCGTCTCCGTGCCGAATTCTTTCTCCAGATCCAGGCCCCACAGGAAATCGCCGCTGCGGGCATCGCAGCACATCACGTGGCAGCGCGGGCCTATGGTGACCACAAAACGGGAGGTTACGGCGGGAATGGTGCGAGAGAGGCCGTGGTTGCGTTTTATTTTGACGCGATAGGAGCGGCGCCAGATTTCCCGGCCGTCCTCCAGAGAAAAGCAGCGCAGGGCATCGGCCTTGCGCGCTTCGTCGTAATCGAGCAGATAGACGCGGCCCTCGGAAACCACCGGAGCGGCGTGGCCTTCCCCCAGGGAGACTCTCCAGAGCGGCGACGGCATACCGCTTTCCCAGCGCTCGGCCAGGCTAAGATTGTTTTTGCTGATATTGTCCAGATCCAGGCCGCGAAAGCGGGGCCAGGAGCCGGGCAGTTGGGCGGGTTTGCCGTCGAAGCTGTCGAAGATTTCCCCGATCCGGACCGATTCGCCATCGCCGGAGGATTCCAGGCCGGCAGGACGGTTGTCCATTCCGGGAATATGGGTGGTAAAGGCGGCGGTCGGGTCATAGCCCAGCCACCACACCAAGGAGAGCATGGCGAGGATTGCGGTAAGGGCGGCGGTCCGCACCGTCACCCGATGGTGGTCCAAAGCGTTCATGGCTTCGCAGAGTTAACGGTTGATGCGATTCGATACCGTGTGCACGCGAAAAGGCTGTTCTGCCCCACTGGCCGGAGGTGGCGGATTCGGGACCATCCCCCGCGAAAGCAGCAGCGCTAGAACATATTACTGAGCGGGAGTGCCATCATGCAATCCCGCATTTTTTTTGTTGAGTCATTCTCACCAGAAAACCATCACCAAAACCAGTATTACCCCTGCTGCCGCGAAATACATCCCTTTTTTGAAGGGATCCTTGCCCGGGGCAAACATCCAGAAGGAGGACAGAACAAAGAAAAAGAGGGAGAAGCTGAAGAAGATATTCATAAAAAATAGCGGGCTGTCCGTGGTGGCCTTGTGCATGCGCTCAATTTTGTCCAGCAAATAAGGCAGTTCCTTTTTATTGTAGCTGGCCTCCCCGGTGGCGGCGTTATAGGTCCCCCCTTCGAAGGAGAGGATATCACCGTTTGTTTCCAGCACCTTGAACCCCCGCATGCGCAGAGCCCGGCCCAGTTGTTCTTCCCCCAGCCCTTTTTCCAGAACCACCTGGTAATCCCGCTCCACCTTAAAGGTTTCGGTATTCCGGAAAATCATGATAAACCCGCTAACCGCATAAACGGTCATAATCCCGGTCAGGAAGAAACCCAGGTAGCGGTGATAAACCCGCATTTTTTGCGTTACTTTTTTACTCATAGCAGTTATTACTCCTTTTTCAGACAAGTTGAATTCATAAAAATCAGACCCCTTTTCCGCCCCAACCTTGCATCGTTATCCGAGGTAATTCGTTTCCGAATATCCGACCGCGAAAATGCGAAATCCGAAAGTGCATTTGTTAGCAAACCCGTGCCATCAGCGAGTTTGGGACAACCAGGGCTGGATTACCCATTGTCAACACGCCAATGTATTTTCGCGATTTCGCGGTTAAAAAGCGTCAGGCAACGCAACATCAATCATTTAATTTAACAGAATGCGGCAAAAAAGGAACCCCCTTCTTTTTGAGGCTCTTTTCGGTTAATTTGAGCGAAAGCACTATCGCCGGATCAAAGGTATTGACCAACAGCTCCTGACGTTCCTTGTATCCCAAACCCAGCCGCACCCCGATGAGAAAACCTTTTTCATTTCGTTTTATGCTGCAGATCCCCGCCCTCTCCCTGCTGCTGATGCTGCTGGCGGCTTGCACCGCTGCGCCGGACGCCCAAACGCCGCGCGCCGGAAATCCCGTTTTCGAAGGCTGGTATGCCGATCCCGAGGGCATGGTTTTCGGCGACCGTTACTGGGTTTTCCCCACTTTTTCGGCGGCCTACGACCAACAGGTCTTTTTCGATGCCTTTTCCTCGCCGGATCTGGTGCACTGGACCAAACATCCCCGCATTCTGGATACCAGCGCAGTGGCATGGGCCAGGCGGGCCATGTGGGCGCCCTCGGTAATCGAAAAAGGGGGGCGGTTTTTCTTCTTTTTCGGCGCCAACGATATCCAGAATGACGGCGAAAGCGGGGGCATCGGGGTGGCGGTTGCCGACCGGCCGGAGGGTCCCTACCGCGACTACCTTGGCCATCCCCTGATCGACCGGTTCCACAACGGGGCCCAGCCGATCGACCAGTTCGTTTTTCGGGACGGCGATACCCACTACCTTTTTTACGGCGGCTGGCGCCATGCCAACGTGGCGATCCTGAACCGCGATTTTACCGGATTTCTACCCTTTCCGGACGGCTCCTTTTTTCGGGAGATCACCCCCCGGGATTATGTTGAGGGCCCCTTTATGCTGAAGCGCGAGGGCCGTTATTATTTTATGTGGTCGGAAGGCGGCTGGGGCGACGATGATTACCGGGTGGCCTACGCCATTGCCGATTCCCCGCTGGGGCCCTTCGAGCGGATCGGCACCATTCTGGAGCAGGCCCCACCCATCGCCACCGGCGCCGGGCATCATTCGGTGATCCGTATTCCCGGTGAGGATGAGTACTACATCGTCTACCACCGTCGCCCCATTCCCAACCAGGGACGCGACCATCGGGTTACCGCTATAGACCGCTTGTATTTCAACGAGGACGGCACCATTCGCCCGGTGCAAATAACGGTGGAAGGGGTAGCGGCCCGCCCCCTGGGAAAGAAACATCAGCCCTGAATTCCCCGGCACAGCTCCGCATTCATTTTGAAAAATGGGCCAACTTAATTAGCTTACAAACCGGGCCGCGTCTCCGCCCGGTTTGTGGGCATCCATGCCGGACCGTTCATTTCGTCGATTTCGTTCATCAAAAAAATCCTGCCAACCTTTTAAGAGCAAGCACACCGCCATGTTGAAAAAATACCATTTCCCAACCCAAGTGTTCGCAATCGCAATTTTGCTGGCCCTGGCCGCTATCCTGCCAGACACTGCCCTGGCGCAGCTCAGCCAACCGGTCAAACTCTCCTGGCTGGGGGGCAAGGCGCCGGAACTCCCGGCGGGAGTGAGCTGGGGGGTCCCTCTGCCGGAGGGCAAGGTTTCCCCCAAACATCACTATGCTTTAACAGACGGAAAAGGCCGTGCCCTGCCGATCCAGTCCTGGCCGATGGCCTACTGGCCGGACGGCTCGGTGAAATGGGTCGGCCTCAGCACGGTGGTAGAAGGCGAAACGGACGGCGATCTGTTTCTGCAGCCTCAAAAAAAACCTGCCAAAAATGCCCTGAAACCCGGGATCCAGGTAACCCAAAACGAAAAAGCGGTGATCGTCCGGACCGGCAAAGTAACCTGCGAAATCCCCAAAAGCGGGACGGAGCTGATCGCCGGCCTGAGCATGGACGGTCGGGAAATTTCCGCCGGAGGCAGGTTGATCTGCCTGGCCCAGAACGGCCCGGATCGCGAAGTGGGTGAGCAACCCGCCCGGGAACGTTACGTGGGCAATGTGGAGAAGGTGACCATCGAACAGGACGGCCCGGTCCGCGCGGTAATCCGCGTGGAAGGCAAACATCAGTCGGAATCCGGACAGCGAAACTGGCTGCCCTTCACGGTTCGCCTGTATTTTTACGCCGGCCAGCAATCCGTTCGCCTGGTGCATACCTTCATTTACGACGGGGATCAGGAAAAAGACTTTATCCGCGGGCTGGGCCTGGAATTTGACGTGCCCCTCGACGAGCAGCTTTACAACCGCCACGTGCGTTTTTCCGGGGAAGACGGCCGCTTGTGGGACGAACCCTGCCAGCCACTCACCGGCCGGGTGCCTTTTATCGTGGACGGGGAGGATTTATACCCCCGGCAACTGACCGGCGAACGCATCGCCGAAAGGGACAGCCTGGAAGAGTTGCCCCAATTCCTGGTGGACCACTGGGCCAGCTGGAACGACTTCAAATTGCAGCAGCTGAACGCCGACGGATTTACGGTCGAGAAGCGCACCAACGGGGCCAGCACCTGGATTGGGGCCGGCTACGGCAAACGCTCCGGGGGAATGGCCTTTGTCGGGGATGTTTCCGGGGGCCTGGCCCTGTGCGTCAAGGATTTCTGGCAATCCTACCCCTCCGCCCTGGAAGCCCGCGACGTGCGTACCGAAATGGCCAAATTAAAAGCCTGGTTATGGTCCCCCGAGGCCGAAGCGATGGACATGCGCCATTACGACACCCTGGCCTGGGGTCATAACCTGCGGGCCAGTTACGAAGATGTGCAGCCCGGCTTCAGCTATGCCACCGGGGTGGCGCGCACCAGCGAAATCACCCTTTATGCGGACACCGCGGTACCCTCCTACGAAACGCTATCCGCTTTCAGCAAGCAGACCGATCAGCCGCCACTGCTCACCGCCGCGCCGGAGTACATTCACGCCATTCCCGTTTTCGGGATCTGGAGCCTGCCGGACAAAAGCACCGCCGGAAAACGCTGGCTGGAAGATCAACTGGATAATTCCTTTGCTTATTACCAGCTGGAGGTGGAGCAGCGCCACTGGTACGGCTTCTGGCATTACGGAGATGTTCGCCACGCCTACGATCCCCAGCGGCACGTCTGGCGCTACGACATCGGGGGCTTCGCCTGGGACAATACCGAACTGATGCCCAACATGTGGTTGTGGTATAGTTTCCTGCGCTCCGGCCGCGCCGATATTTTCCGCATGGCGGAAGCGATGACGCGCCACAACGGCGAGGTAGACTGCTATCACCTCGGCAAATTCAACGGACTGGGATCCCGCCACAACGTGGTCCACTGGGGCGACGGCGCCAAGGAAGTGCGCATTTCTCAGGCGGCACTGGGGCGTTTTTTCTATTACCTGACCACCGACGAGCGCACCGGAGATCTGATGCGCGCCACCGTGGAAACCTCCAACGAGGCCATCGGGAAGCTGGACCCCCTGCGCCTGATTCTGGAGAAAAGCGAGTATCCCACCCACGCCCGGGTGGGGCCGGACTGGCTGGCCCTGGTGGGCAACTGGATGACGGAGTGGGAACGCACCGGGGACGCACGCTACCGGGATCGCATCATGGCCGGGGTTAACAGCCTCGCCAAAATGCCCTACGGCTTTTTTTCCGGCAAAAACGCCGCCTTCGGCTACAATCAGGAAACCTACGAATTGCATCGCCTGGCGGAGGACCATATCGGCTCCGCGCACCTCTCCGTCTTGATGGGCGGTCCGGAAGTCGGCTTCGAGCTGAGCCATCTGCTGCAAAATCCCACCTGGGACAAACTGTGGCTGCAATTCTGCAAACTTTACGGCGCTCCGGTTGAGGATATCGAAAAAGATTTCGGCCGCAAGGCTTCTCTCGGAGAACAGGGCCCCTGGTACGCGCGCTTGCCGGCCTACTACGCCCTCACCACCGGAGAGCAATCCTACGCCGAAAGGGCCTGGGACGCTTTCCTGAACAGCGGCAACCGCGTTTACAATACCGAATACAATATGGAAAAATTCGACGGCATTCAGACCCTTCAGCCGGTGTACGAGGTAAACGGGGTGTCCACCAACACCACCGCCCAATGGTGCCTCAACGCCATAGAATTGCTGCAGATGGTGGGCGACAAGCTGCCGGAAGAGAACCCCAAATTCCACTATCGCAAAGGGGAGATGCTTTATCAGGATTATTTTTTCCGGGATCTGGACAACTGGGTGGTGGAAACGCCTTCGTCACCCAATTCCACCGTCCAGGCGGAGCGCGGTAAGCTGACCATCGATGTCGACAACGGCGCCACCGTTTGGCTTAAGGAAAAATTATCCGGCAATCTGCTTATCGAATACCGCCGCACGGTGGTGATGAAGGACGGCCCCAACGATCGCCTTTCGGATCTCAATCAATTCTGGATGGCCAGCGATCCCGCTCAGGAAAATCTTTTCACGCGCAGCGGCGTTTTTGAGGAATACCACCAATTGCGCCAGTATTACGCCGGGATCGGCGGCAACACCAACAGCACCACCCGTTTTCGGAAGTATCAGGGCGGCGGGGAACGCACCCTCATTTTTGATCTTCAGGATGAGGGGCACCTGCTCCAACCCAACCGGACCTACCTGATCCAGATTGTGGTGTACAACGGCAAAACCGAACTGTATGTGGATGGAAAGCCGTATTTTTCCTATGAGGATACCGCCCCCCTTACGGAAGGATATTTCGGTTTTCGCACCGTAAAATCCCATCAGGAAATTCAGGGATTCCGGGTTTATCGCCTGAAGTAGGTGTTTTACCTCAGAAAAGCGGGCCAAAAAAAGCGGGCCAAAAAAGACGGCGGCAGGGACGGTTTCCCTGCCCCGATGCAAAAGCGTCCGGGATCGTTCAAAAATTTGCAACTATCCCCCCGTCTTTCTTATAATCTGACGTTACGCGCAGAGAAGCCGTTTGCGGAAAACTAACCGCGCAAGCACCAAAGCACGAAAGTCTTTCAGGTTTTATCCCTGCTGCAGGTGGGCGGATCACGAACCTAATGGGATTTCTTTTTTCGCGATTTTGCGATTTCGCAGTTAAAAAAATGACAGGATGCAAAACATCAGTTTATAACTGACCTTACGCGCAAGAAGCGATTTCCAGTATATTAACCGCGAAATCACGAAATCGCGAAAACTGAAACCGCACTGAACTGACCCTGCACCGGAGAATCTGCTCGTCCTGCTGTTATCCGCGGACCTTCATGGATAGCTGGCTTGTGTCCGTTCTCAAGCAGGTGTGGGCACGGAAGTTTTGTCTGGCAAAAACCAAACACATGAATTCTTCGCGCCTTCGCGATTTCGCGGTTAAATAGCAAACATGGGGGTGGTTGCGTAACATGAGTTTATAATTAAGGCTTTGATCGAACGGGGAAAGCCCCCGTTCCGTAAAACCGGCCGGACCTTCGCAGCCTTCCGGCAAAATGCCCATCCGAACGAAAAGCATCATGCGCATCGCCCTTTTTATTCCCTGTTACATCAATCAGTTTTACCCCCAGGTAGGCATTGCCACCCTGCAGCTGTTGGAAAAGCTGGGGCAGGATGTTTTTTATCCCCACGACCAAACCTGTTGCGGGCAGCCGCTGGCCAACTCCGGATTCGAGGGCGATGCGGTCCGGACCTACGATCTGTTCGTCCGCAATTTTCAGGACTATGATTATATCGTGGCGCCTTCGGGAAGCTGCGTTTATCACGTCCGCCATCATTTCGACATTATTCCCCAGAGCGCCGAAGTTTCCCATGTCCGGGAAAAAACCTTCGAACTCTGCGACTTCCTGGTCAACATTCTGAAAATTGACAAGATTGAGGCCCGCTTTCCCCACAAGGTTGGGCTGCACCAGAGCTGCCACGGTTTGCGCGGATTGCGGCTTGGCCAATCCTCCGAGTTGATGGGCCCCGGGCATGCCTCGGTTGTCCGGCAATTGCTGGCCGGCGTCGAGGGGCTGGAGCTGGTGGAGCTAACCCGCGCCGACGAATGCTGCGGATTCGGGGGAACCTTCGCGGTTGCCGAGGAGGCGGTGTCCGTCAAAATGGGCACGGACCGCTTGAGCGACCATCTCAAAAACGGCGCCGAGGTGATAACCGCCACGGACATGTCCTGCCTGATGCACCTGGAAGGTCTGGTGCGGCGCCGCAACCTGCCGTTGCAGATCAAACACGTGGCGGAGATTTTGAACAGCAAAAACAAGGTATCCATTTGAACGGTCACCCACAGGCGGCAGCCGCATTTAACCGGGATGAAGCACACGTAGATTGGCATGATACGGCCCTCTGGGCGGTTCGCCAAAAGCGGGACACCATGGCCGGGACGGTCCGGAACTGGGAAAGCCTGCGCAGCCTGGGCTCGCAGATCAAAGCCCATACCCTTTCCAATCTCGGCCAATACCTGGAACAATTCGAAAAAAACGCCCTGCAAAACGGGGTAAAGGTGCACTGGGCCGCCGATGCCCGGGAGCACAACCGGATCGTCTGTGAGATCCTCAAGCAGCACAAAGTCGGGAAGCTGGTCAAAAGCAAATCCATGCTCACCGAGGAATGCGGCCTTAATCCCTATTTGGAAGCGCAGGGCATTGAGGTTACCGATACCGATCTCGGGGAGCGCATCGTTCAGCTGGCCAAAGAGCACCCCTCCCATATCGTGATGCCCGCTATCCACAAAAAACGCGAGGAAATCGACCTCCTCTTTCAGGAACATCTGGGCACCCGGCGCTCCGGCGGCGACGCGCTCTACCTCACCCGGGAAGCCCGCAAACACCTGCGCCAGCGTTTTCTTCAGGCAGACGCCGCCCTCACCGGGGTGAACTTCGCCATTGCCGAAACCGGCGGTTTTGTGGTATGCACCAACGAGGGCAACGCGGACATGGGCGTCCACGCCACCCCCCTGCACATCGCCTGCATGGGAATTGAAAAGATTATTCCCGCCCAGGAACATCTGGGGGTTTTCCTGCGCCTGCTGGCCCGCAGCGCCACCGGCCAACCGATAACCACCTACTCCTCCCATTTCCGCGCTCCCGCTCCCGGCCAGGAGATACATATTGTTATTGTGGACAACGGGCGCTCCAATCAGCTTGGCCGGCCGGAATTCCGCAATTCCCTGCACTGCATCCGCTGCGGGGCCTGTATCAATACCTGCCCGGTTTACCGGCGCAGCGGGGGGCACAGCTACGGCTACACCATTCCCGGGCCGATCGGCTCCATTCTGGCCCCGGGCAAGGATCTGCACCGCCACGCCTCCCTCCCCTTTGCCTCCACATTGTGCGGCTCCTGCCACGATGTTTGTCCGGTCAAAATAGACATCCACAAGCAGCTGTTTCGCTGGCGACAGGTGATTGTCCGGGAAGAAGGGGCGGATTTTTTCAAGACCCTGGCGATGAAGGCTACCGCCTTTGTTTTTGCCCGTCCGGGGCTTTTTGCCTTCGGCGGTAAAGTCGGGCGTTTGTTATTGAAGATCACCCCGCGATTCCTGGTCTACAGCCGCTTAAACAGCTGGGGCAAACAGCGGGAGCTGCCGGCGCCCCCCGGGCAGAGTTTTACGGAATGGTATAAGCGCGAGCGGGGATAGGACGGAAGACGGAAGACGGAAGGACCGGAAGACGGAAGGACCGGAAGACTGATGGACCAAAAGACGGAAGAAATGGAGGACAAACAGCGAGGTAAATAGACTGTCAAGCGTGCTTGTTCTATTTGTGACCTCGTGACCGTCACCCCGGCAAGCTTTTGGGCCGGGGTCCATACCCAGCGTTCCGATGGATCCCACCTTGTTAAGGTCCTATGATCCTAAAAAGAATTGTTCACTTAAAATTGACGCGGCCATGAGCAAATCAAAAATTCTCGATTCAATCCGCAAAAATCAGCCGGGCGCCATTCCCCTGCCGGAAATTGACCCGGCTCTGTTTGCCGATGAGGGCAATCTGCGCGAGGCTTTTACGTCCGTTCTCACGGCCATCGGCGGTAACGTTCACGCGGTAAACAGCCCGGAAGCGGCCCTGCCGATCCTGAAGGCGGCATTCCCCGATGCCGCTAAAATTCTCTGCCGGGTGGAGGGCATCGACCTCAACACCGTGGATCCGGACAGCATCACCTCGGCAGCGGAACTGGACGATCTCGACCTGGCCATTATTCCCGGGGCGTTTGGGGTGGCGGAAAACGGGGCCATCTGGGTTCCGGAATCCGCTTTGAGCCGGCGGGTGCTGCCCTTTATCACCGCCCATCTGGCGATTGTGATGGACGGGAGTCAAATTGTCGGCACCATGCACGAGGCTTATCCGCGCCTGAAGGACTTCCGGGAAGGTTTCGGGGTTTTTATCGCCGGGCCCTCCAAAACCGCGGATATCGAGCAGTCGCTGGTAATCGGGGCCCACGGGCCGCTGAGCCTGAGCGTTTTTCTCATTTAAGATAGCGGAACCGCCAGGGGACTTGAGGACTTGAGGACCTGAGGACCTGAGGAAACAAATTCGGATAGGTCAGGGGGCGTAAACAATTGAAAAGGGTATTCCGATGAAAAGATGTTTCTCCAAATTTATTTTGTTGATCAGCGTTCCGGCTTTGGTGTTTTTTAACGCCTGCGCTTCAAAACGGGGCGTTTCGGAGGAAACCGTCCAAACCATGGAACCGCGCTTGCCGGCCATTTTCATTGCCGGAAACTCTACCGCTAAAAACGGGGAAGCCAACGGCTGGGGGGATCATC
Organism: Calditrichota bacterium; assembly: GCA_020434205.1. Classification (GTDB taxonomy): domain Bacteria; phylum Calditrichota; class Calditrichia; order RBG-13-44-9; family J075; genus JAGRBF01. Next base: position 12,203 of record JAGRBF010000194.1, read on the forward strand.
TCGGCCAATTTTTCGACGCCGGGAAAGTGACCGTGGAAAACCACGCCAAAGCCGGGCGCAGCAGCCGCACCTTTATCACCGACGGTCGCTGGGAGGAAATCCGCCAGGCCCTTCGCCCCGGAGATTTCGTGCTGATCGAGTTCGGGCATAACGATGCCGGGTTGATCAACGATACCCTGCGCGCCCGCGGCTCCTTCCCCACTCTCGGCGAGGAAACGCAGGAAATCGACAATCAAACCACCAAAAAGCCGGAAACGGTGCACAGTTTCGGCTGGTATATGCGCAAGATGATCCGGGAGAGCAAGGCCAAAGGGGCCACTCCGATCGTGTTGAGCATGACCACCCGGGACATGTGGCCGGAAGGCAAAATCGAACGGGAGAACACCTTCTGCACCCTGTCCCGCCAGGTTGCCGAAAATGAGGGGGTGGCCTTCCTCGATCTGCGCAACATTATCGCCGACCAGTACCAGCTGCTGGGTCCCATTCGGGTGCGCCAGCTTTTTCCCAAGGACCACACCCATACCAACCCGGAAGGGGCTTACCTGAATGCCGCCCTGGTGGCTTCCGGGCTGAAGGCTATGGAAACGCCGATTTCGACCCTGTTCAGCCCCATGGGAGACAGCCTCTCCGCTTATCGCCCCAACCGGATGGTCGAACCGGTGATGACCTGGATGACCGCTCCCTGGATGCCCGAGGTCCAGCCAAAAGCGGATTCCACCCACCCCACCCTCTACGCCATCGGCAATTCCACGGTGCGCACCGGTTGGCTGGGCAACGGCGAAAACGGTCAGTGGGGCTGGGGCGCCCCCCTGGGCGACTTCTTCGACCGCGAGCGCATCAACGTCAAAAACAAGGCGCTGGGCGGCACCAGCACCCGCACCTTCCGCAGCAAAGGTCTTTGGAAGCCGGTGCTGGATTCCCTGAAGGCCGGCGATTACGTGATCATGGGTTTTGGGCACAACGATGCCAGCCCCGTCAACGACACCAGCCGCGCCCGCGGGACCATCAAGGGCAACGGTGAGGAAACTCAGGAGATCGATAACCTGCTCACCGGGGAGCATGAGGTGGTTCATTCTTACGGCTGGTATCTGAGACAGTTTATCAGGGAAACCCGCTCGAAGGGGGCGATCCCGATCGTGTGTTCGCCCATCCCCCGCAACAGTTGGCCGGACGGCAAGGTAAACCGCACCCTGGGCGGTTATGCCATCTGGGCCCGGGAAGCCGCCGAACAGGAGGGCGCTTTTTTCATCAATCTGAATGAGCGGATTTGCGATCATTACGACGCGGTGGGTCAGGACCGGGTGGCCACCCTCTATTTTAATGAAGGGGACAATACCCACACCAATGCGGTAGGGGCGCAGATCAACGCTACCCGCCTGACGGAAGGCATTAAGGCCCTGGACGACTGCCAGCTGAAGCAGTATCTGATCGTGGTCGAGCCGCACTAGGGAAGGCAAGGGACCGGGAAGGACTTAAGATCCGAAGATCCGAAGATCCGAAGATCCGAAGATCCGAAGATCCCAAGATCCGAAGATCCGAAGATCCCAAGATCCGAAGATCCAAAGAAAATTAGATTTACAAGATCATAGGATCATTAGATCACGGGATCATTAGATCACGGGATCAATAGATCACGGGATTGAACAAACACGGGATCAAATAATGAAAATCCCCCGCACCAGAATCAGCCAAATATTTGCCGCATTGTGCCTCATCATGCTGACCCTTCCGGCATGTGCCCAGAATCAGGTCGCCGACAAACCGCTTTTTCGCGATCCGGTTTTCGACGGAGCGGCGGATCCGGTGGTCATCTGGAATGCGGCGGAAAAAAAGTGGTTCATGTTCTACACCAACCGCCGCGCCGGCGCGGAAGGACTGGACGGGGTCACCTGGGTACACGGCACCCGCATCGGGATCGCGGAGTCCTCGGACAACGGGCTCACCTGGCAATACCGGGACACCTGCGACATTCGCTACCGGCCGGTGGAAAATTATACCCACTGGGCCCCGGAAGTAATTGAACACGACGGCACCTATCACATGTATCTCACTTACGTGCCCGGGGTTTTTGCGGACTGGAACCATCCCCGCAACATCGTGCACCTCACCAGCAAAAATCTGATCAACTGGGATTATCAGTCCACCCTCTCCCTGGCCAACGACAAGGTAATCGACGCCTGCGTTTTTCGCAAACCGGACGGCACCTGGCGCATGTGGTATAACAACGAAAAAGACGGCAAATCCATCTATTTTGCGGACAGCGAGGATCTTTACCACTGGGAGGATCGGGGCAAGGCGGTTGGCGACCAGAGCGGCGAGGGGCCCAAAGTTTTTTTCTGGAAGGACGATTACTGGATGGTCACCGATGTTTGGGATGGTCTGGGGCTCTATAAGTCCGACGACCTGGAAGGCTGGGTCCGGATTCCGGAGAATCTTGTTAAGGAGCCCGGTAAAGGTGCTGATGACGGCGTCAAGGGCGGCCATCCCGATGTGGTGATCAGCGGGGAGCGGGCCTTTTTGTTTTACTTTACCCATCCCGGGCGGATCGAAGCCATTCCGGACAGCAATTGGTATGAAAAACGCCGCAGCTCCATCCAGGTGGTGGAGTTGTTTTACGACAACGGCCGGCTGGTTTGTAATCGCGATGAGCCGACCCGGATATTTTTGAAACCGTAGGTGGAAACCGCCAAGCCGCGAAGACGCAGGGAGAAAAGGGACCTGAAGACAAAAGGCGATCCCTAAGATCCTATGATCATAAGATCAAGCCATTGAATTCTCGGAAGTGCAAGTAAGCAAAAACTAAGTTTTGTCAAATTAGGTCCTTAGGATCAAGCCTTTCGGTGCCGGGATCGCTTTGGGTCTTCCTTAGCGCCTCGGCGCCTTGGTGGTTGATAAAAAAGGAATCACATTCATGTTCTTACAAAAATCGGCCCTCATTTTCACGATCTTTTGTTTGATGGCAAATGCCAATGCCCAAAAGGGCGACCTTTACCACAAGGGCTGGATTGACCTCAACAAAAACGGCGTTATGGATCCCTACGAAAATCCCGCTCTGGAAGTGGAGCAACGTATCGAGGATCTGCTGAGCCGCATGTCCATTGAGGAAAAAACCTGCCAGATGGCCACCCTCTACGGTTACGGCAACGTGCTGCAGGATGAACTCCCCACCGAAGCCTGGCTGGCGGCGATCTGGAAGGACGGCATCGGCAATATCGACGAGCAGCTCAACGGGCGGGATAACCGCGCCTCGGACAGCTCCGAATACACCTGGCCCCCGTCCAAACACGCCCGGGCCCTCAACCAGATCCAGGCTTTTTTCATCGAAAAGACCCGGCTGGGCATTCCGGTGGATTTCACCAACGAGGGAATCCGGGGACTGATGCACGACCACGCCACCAGCTTTTCCGCCCAGATCGGCATCGCCAGCACCTGGAATATTGATCTGGTCGGGCAAATCGGCCATATCACCGGGCGGGAAGCCCGGGCCCTGGGTTATACCAACATCTACTCCCCTATTCTGGACCTCAGCCGGGATCCCCGCTGGGGCCGCACGGTGGAGAGTTACTCGGAATCGCCCTTTCTGACCGCCGAGCTGGGCAAAGCGCAGGTGCGCGGCCTGCAGACGGAAGGGGTGGTTTCCACCCTCAAACATTTTGCCGTTTACAGCATCCCCAAGGGTGGTCGGGACGGCTGGGCGCGCACCGATCCCAAAGCGCCCTGGCGGGATGTGCAGATGATTTATCTGGCGCCCTTCAAGGCGGCCATCACCGAGGCGGGAGCCCTGGGCGTGATGAGCTCCTACAACGATTACGACGGTATTCCCATCCAGGGCAACAAATTGTTTCTCACCGAAATTCTGCGCCAGCAATGGGGATTTAAGGGCTACGTGGTATCGGACAGCCGGGCAGTGGAATACATCTGGGAAAAACACCGGGTTGCGGGAACCTACAAGGATGCGGTGCGCCAGGCGGTGGAAGCGGGCCTGAATATCCGCACCGAATTCACCCCCCCGGATATGTTTATCGAGCCCCTGCGGGAGCTGGTCCGGGAAGGCAGCCTTTCCATGGCCGTGCTGGACAGCCGGGTTGGGGACGTTCTGCGGGTCAAGTATCATCTGGGTTTATTCGACAAACCCTACACCGAAAATCCCGCCGCCAGCGACAAAGTTGTGCGCGCTCCCGGCCATACCAAAGTTTCCCAACAGGCGGCGCGCGAGGCGGTTGTTCTTCTCAAAAATAACCCCAAAACCCTGCCTCTTTCGCGGGAGATCAAATCCCTTCTGGTGGTAGGTCCCAACGGGGACAACACGGAAAGCTGGTGGAGCCGTTACGGCCCGCAGGATCTCGACTACGTTTCGGTTCTGGAAGGCATTCGCCGAAAAGTGGGGGCCAAAACCGAGGTGAAATTTGCCGAAGGCTGTGCGCTTCTGGACGCCGATTTCCCCGAAAGCGATGTCTACAAATACCCGGCGCCGGATTCGGTGCAGGCCCGCATCGATGCCGCTGCCGCCCTGGCCAAAACGGTTGATGTTGCGGTGGTGGTGCTGGGCGAATCCGAGGCTATTTCCAAGGAATCGGCCACCCGGGTCAGCCTTAATTTGCCCGGATACCAGGAAGAGCTGTTGCAGGCCATCCAGGCCACCGGAACTCCCACCGTGCTGGTATTGATCAACGGACGGCCGCTGACCGTCAACTGGGCGGACAGGCACGTACCGGCAATTGTGGAGGCCTGGTTTCCCGGGGAATTCGGCGGAGATGCCATTGCCGATGTCCTTTTCGGGGATTACAATCCCGGCGGCAAACTGCCCATCACCTTCCCCAAAAGCGTCGGGCAGATTCCCATGAACTTTCCCTACAAGCCGGCTTCCCAGGCAAAGGGCCTGGCCCGGGTGGACGGGGTGCTTTATCCCTTCGGGCACGGGTTGAGTTACACCGAATTTGCGTATACCAATCTGACCATCTTGCCGGAACAGCAGGGGCCCGGCGGGGAAATCCGGGTCAGCCTGACGGTCCGTAATAGCGGTGCGGTGGCTGGAGACGAGGTGGTGCAGCTTTACCTGCGCGATGAGGTTAGCAGCGTGATCACCTTTGACAAGGTTTTGCGCGGCTTTCAGCGAATTCACCTGCTGCCCGGCCAATCGCAGACGGTAACCTTTACCCTGCTGCCCGGGCATCTGGCATTATACGACCGACATCAGGAATGGCGGGTGGAACCCGGAACCTTTCGGGTGATGGTGGGCAGCTCTTCGGAGGACATCCGCCTGGAGGGGCAATTTGAGATAAAATAATCCTTTAGCGCCAGACCTATAGAACTAAAAATTGTGATCCTAAGACCGAAAAGCCTGATCCAAAGATCCTATGAAGAACATCTAAGGATCCAAGGATCATCATTCGTCTTTGGCCCTTCCCCGGCGGTTAACAACACATACAGGAATTTGCTATGCGAACCACTCTCCTTATTTTGTTAGGAATGGCTATTTTGTTGTCTTGTGCGAAACAGCAGAGCGAGCCTCCCACCAAACATTATGTTTTCAGCTACTTCAAGGGCAACGGGGAGGACGGTCTGCACCTGGCCTACAGCACGGACGGGCTTAAGTGGCGCTCCCTCAACAACGACCGTTCCTTCATCACCCCGCAGGTCGGTAAAGATAAACTGATGCGCGATCCCTCTATCGTCCTCGGTCCGGACAACCTTTTTCACATGACCTGGACAGTCAGCTGGCACGAAAAGAGCATCGGGCACGCCAGCTCCCCGGACCTCATCAACTGGTCGGAGCAGCAGGACATCCCGGTAATGGCGCACGAAGAAGGGGCGCGCAACTGCTGGGCGCCGGAGCTGTTTTACGACGAAGCCACCGGGCAATACCTGATGTTCTGGGCTACCACCATTCCCGGCCGATTTCCGGATGGGGACGGTCAGGATGCCCGCGGGGAAGATCCGGGGTGGAACCACCGGATGTATTACATCACCACCAAGGATTTCAAGACCTTCAGCGAAACCCGCTTGTTTTACGATCAGGGCTTCAACGTTATCGATGTCTTCATGTTCAGGCCGGGCCTTGAGGGCAAGGCCCCCTACGCCATTCTGCTGAAGGATGAAACCAACCAACCGTTCACCCCGCAGAAAAATATCCGGCTGGCCTTTGGCGAGGCGGCCGAAGGGCCTTTTGGTCCGCCGACCGCGAAAATCACCGGAGATTATTGGGCGGAAGGCCCCACCGCTATCAAAATCGGCGGTGAGTGGTTGGTTTATTTTGATCAATACATCGACCATCATTACGGGGTAATTTCCTCGCCGGATCTGGAAAATTGGACCGATCGCACCGCGGAGCTGCACATGCCGGAGGGAATGCGCCACGGAACGGTTTTTGAGGTCTCCGAGGAGGTTGCCGGGAAATTGTTAGGATTGTGAGGGACTGAAGAATGATCCTAAGACAGAAAGACTTGATCCTAAGACAGAAAAACTTGATCCTAAGACCGAAAGACTTGATCCTAAGATCCAGTGAAACAACTCTAAGGATCTAAGGATCTAAGGATCTAAAGATCCAAGGATCCAAGGATCTAAAGATCTAAGGATCCGGGGTCCAAAGATCTCCATTTGGGTTGGAAAAAATCATGACACTCTTCTTAACGCTATTGTCGGCTGCCATTTTGTTAAACGGCTGCAGCTCTTCCAAACCGGCGCAGGCCAATATGCCGGAAACCGCCATTTACAAATTCGATTTCGGATCGGGTGAGCCGGCTCCGGGGTACATCCGCGTTATGCCTTCGACCGTTTATGCCGCCCGGACCGGTTTTGGCTTTCATCCGGATTCGCTGCAACCGCTCATCACCGCGGTGTCCCGGGAGGGGGAAACGGGTGTGCGGGGAGGTTTTTGCACCAGCGAACAGCCTTTCTTTTTTTCGGTGGATCTTCCCCGGGAGGGCAATTACCGGGTTACGGTAACCCTTGGGGATAGCGAAGCGGCCAGCCGGACCACCGTTAAGGCGGAGCTGCGCCGTCTGATGCTTCGGGGGGTAGAAACCGAACCGGGGGAATTTGTTAGAAAATCCTTCATCGCCAACACCCGCACCCCGGACCTGCCGGGAGGAGGCAAGGTCAATCTGCACGAGCGGGAGCAGACCTTTGAGGCCTGGGCCTGGGACAACAAACTGACCCTGGAATTCAGCGACCGCCGGCCGGCCCTTTGCGCTCTGGAGATCGAACCCGCCGACAATCTGTCCACCATTTATTTGTTAGGAAATTCCACGGTATGCGACCAGGCCCGCGAGCCCTACAACAGCTGGGGGCAAATGCTGACCGCTTTTTTCCAACCCGAGGTCGCCATTGCCAATCATGCCGAATCCGGAGAAACCATCAGCGGGGCCATCGCCCTTGGGCGTCTCACCAAAATCTACAGTCTGATCCGCCCCGGGGATTATCTGCTGATGCAGTTCGGTCACAACGACATGAAGCTCAAGGGCGAAGGCATCGGAGCCTTTACCAGCTTCAAATCCGATGTTGTCGATGTGGTGAGGGAAATTCGCCGGCGCGGGGCTTTTCCGGTGTTGATTACCCCGGTGCAACGCCGCAACTTTGACGAGAACAACCAGATCATCAATTCTCATGAGGATTATCCGGAGGCCATGCGCCGGGCGGCCCGGGAGGAAAATGTGCCGCTGATCGACCTGCACGCCCTCAGCAAAATTCTGTATGAAGCATTCGGCCCGGAGGAATCGATCAAACTCTTCAGCGTCCCCGAGGACCGCACCCATCACAACAATTTCGGCAGCTATCAGCTTGCCCGGTGTATTGTTCAGGGCATTATCGACAACCGCCTGGAGATCGCCCAATTTGTTAGGGAAGATTGGCAGCCTTACCATCCGGCCCATCCCGATGCCATTGCGGAGTGGGATTTCCCAACCAGCCCCCGGAAGAAGCCCCTACCGTAATCCGACGACATGATTTGAAGACTTGAAGATTTGAAGACTTGAAGACTTGAAGATCCTATGATCCCAGGGTCTTCAAGTCTAAGGCTCTTTGGATCATAGGATCCAATCTTTCGGACTCTCCTGAATTTTTGTTCAGAAAATCCGGACCGGCTCAGCGAAGCAGGATCATCTTGCGGACCTGCTCGGAAGCACCCGCCCAGAGCTTGACCAGATAAATGCCGCTGGCAAAATCGCCGGCATGCCAGGTTACCCCGTGTTCACCCGCCGACTGCCGTCCGCTGAACAGGGTAGCCACCTTCTGCCCCGAAATGGTGAAAACCGACAAATCGATGTTTGTTTCCCCGGACAACCGGTAGGTGATGCGCGTTTCCGGGTTAAAGGGATTGGGATAATTCTGGGCCAGGGTGGCGGTTACCGGTAAGGTGATACCCGGTTCCTCCCGGACCCCGGTGGCGCCCTGGTATTCCACCCGCAGCACCAGATGGTTGATCCAGTCGCTGGTCATGTAGAGATTACCCTGGCTGTCGCTGGTTAAGCCCACCGGTTTGCCCCAGATATTGTCCTGATTGGGCGGATTGGGCCAGAAGCCTGTCATAAAATCCCCCACCGTGGCGTTGCTGCCGTCCGGATCGACGAACAAGGCCACCACCTTATGTCCGGGATCGGGGCCCCGAAAGCCGGAACGGTAGGCGACAAAGGCGGCGTTTTGATAAGCGGACGGGAAATTTCTGGCCGGGTAAAAATAAATGTCCATGGGGGCGGTATGGGCGTCCACCAGGGCGGCGGGGCGCTGCATGGATTGCACCAGCAGGGTATCCACGGCGGTGATGGGGGGGACCCGCCAGTGACCGCGGATGGTAAAATCGATCCAGACCTGGTATCCGTAAGCCAGCGGCCACCCGTAAAAACCGCCGTCCCGCACAATGTCGATCCATTCCGGGGGCATGGAATCCGGCACCTCGGTATGGCCGTTGTTGGTGGCCCAAAGATCCCCGGTTACGGGATGAAGGTCCAGCCCGATGGCGTTGCGCAGGCCGGTGGCAAAAACCCGGCGCTCCTGGCCGTCCGCACTGATCCTGATGACCGTCGCCCGCTCCGGATCCGACTCGCGGCACACATCGCAGGAGGATCCGATGGAGATGTAAAAGCACTGGTTGGCCTCGTCGGCAACGATAGTGCGGGTAATGTGGGGGCTGCCGGCGGTGGGGATGTTGCTGGCGAAAACGCTGCGGGTTTCGTAGACCAGATCGCCGTCGTTATCGCTGAATTTGAGAATCTCGTGGGTATCGGCCACATACATATCGCCACCGTAAAAAGCCAGGCTATTGGCCCACAGCAGGGAATCGGCGGCGACAATCACCGTATCGGCCACCCCATCGTTGTCGCGGTCGGGCAGGGCCACGATCTGGCCGGTGGGATCGCCGAGGGGCACAAACTCGTCGGCGGTGCCGGCCTTCATATTGGCGACGTGCAGCACCCCGTCCGCGTTAAAGGCCATCATGCGCGGGCCGCGAAGACCGGTTACCGCGAAGACCTTCACCGAGAAGCCCGGAGGCAGGTTGAGGGTCAGGTTATCCGGCACTTCTCCCTGAAATTGGGCCGGCACGGTCAGGGCAACCGGCTGCAGGTTCAGATCGACTTCCGGGGTCATTTGCACCGTTCCCGGGGGATAGGGATCCTGGGCCCACAGCAGGGCCGGCAGGGCGAGCAGGGTAATGGTTTTTTTAAGAAGAGACATGGCTTTTCCGGGGTTTGAGGGGTAAACGGCTGTGCAGCTTGCCTGTGGTACTAAAAGATCATTTCAGAAGATTTCTTATAATATCGGACAATCCCGGGATTTCAAAACGATTTGGGATGTGGGGGGATAAATCCCGGGCCTTTCCCCTGCCACCTCCGTCATCCCGGGGTGGAAGAGGTAAGGGCGGGTTTCAAACCCGCCCCTTCCGGGCTCGAACATATTTTGCCCGCCTTCCA
>JAGRBF010000022.1 GCA_020434205.1 Calditrichota bacterium
GGTGGCAACCTCTTAATCGTCACCCTGGGGCCGGGGGCCATACCCAAAGTCCCGATAGATCCCGGTAACACGTCCGGCCAAGGGTAACCCAAACGCGATTACTGCTGAACAACATAGCAAATTCAGCTTACTAAGTGGGGTTGCGTTGTCCATCCAACCCAACACTTTCCAATGTCTTGTCGGGTTGGACAACACAACCCGACCTACCTTTTTCCGGTGGCAACCTCTTAATCGTCACCCCTGGGGCCGGGGTCCATACCCAAAGTCCCGATGGATCCCGGTAACACGCCCTGGCAGAGGGTAACCCAAACGCGATTACTGCTGAACAACATAGCAAATTCGGGTGGGAAAAGAAAGGCGAACCTGACGGTCTGGCGGGGCAAAAAGGTGCCACAATCCCTCTCCGCTTCAAAAGAGGCAAATTCATTAAAAACAATGTTTTGAGTCTAGAAAAACTGATATCGGGGGCCCTTTGTGGCATTTACCCGCGGGAGCACCCTCTTGTTTATCCCCCCTTAAATTCATATTTTACAACACTTAACAAACCCATGTTTCATTTGGCAGGATCTTTGTCTTTTTTTACACAGGCATGTTTTGAGAAGAGGCAATTTTGTTAACGAAAGGAGACTCCCATGAGAGCTCTTGGAATCATCATTTTTCTGGCGGCTTTAAGCGCCGGATTATCTGCACAGGAAAAGTATCAGCTGGACAAAGCCCATTCCTCGATCACCTTCGAAGCTTCCCATGTGGTGGTTATGCCGGAAGTGAGCGATGACGAAGAGGATGCTTTTATCACGGTCGGAACAACCAACGGTTCTTTCAAAGATTTTGATATTGAATTTGATCCCGGCAGCGCCGATTTCGAAAAGGCCAAACTGAAGGTCACCATCCAGGCCGCCAGTCTGACCACCGAAAACGAAGCGCGGGACGCTCACCTGAAAAGCAAGGATTTTCTCGACACCCCAACCTATTCCACCATTGTATTTTCCAGCACCAACTTCACAATGGTTGCCCCCGAACTGCTCAAGGTAACCGGGGATTTAACCATGAAGGGCGTCACCAAAACCGTTTCCTTTGATATCCGGGTTTTGGGGATCAGCAAGGACAACAATAAGAACAGTTACATGTCCTTTGAGGGGGAAACGGACCTGGACCGTCTGGAGTTTGGGCTGCGTTGGAATGATCTGCTCGAGAATGGCGCTTTCCGCATTTCCAACTACATAAAAGTAAAAGTCCAGGCAAACCTGGTCGAAGACCGTGCCTCCTGAAAGGAGTAATTGTGAAGAGTTATCTGCGTTATCACTTTATCAGCATACTTTCGGTTTTAGCAATCTTGTTTTTCGGCTCTCTGGCAGCTCAAACTGCAGATCTAACCGTTCCGGACAATTGTAAAAAAACCCTTACCACGGTCGCATGGATGCCGGCGGATGCCGCCGAGGCCAATCCCCAACAACTGAGCATCTGGTACGACTTTGCGCGGGACCCCTACACCAAGGCCGTTCACGTCAACGCCAGCGAGCATCTGCTGCGCAAGGCGGTGCGTTACTACTGGATGGTGGTCCTTAATGACAAGGTAGGCACCTTCAAGATTGCCTACAGCAAACTGGCCGACTCCTACATCCGGCTCAACGAACCGGATTCCGCCCTGCTGGCGGTTTACACCGGTCTGGCGCATTTCGAAGACTATCAGACCCTCAACTATTACGGGGCCCAGGTGCATCAGGCCAAAGGTGACGACGCCTGTGCCGCCGCCCATTACCGGATTATGCTGGCCACCAAGGGCAAAAAGGACCCGGATCGCATAACCTATCTGGGCATTCTCGCCAAACTGTATGAGCAAATGGATGATGAGCGGGCGATCGAAGCTCAGCAGGAAGTGGTGGAGCTGGACCCCGGAAATCCGGAAGCCGGCGCCTATCTGGCCCGCCTGATGGAAAAATTCGGACTGGATCCCATGGACGCGTTGCGCGCATCCTTTAAGGGGGATACCACCCACGTCGGCAACGCCAAACGCTACGGCAAAGCCGCCTACGAAGCCGGGTATTACAAGCAAGCTCTGCAGGCTTACCGGGCCGCGCTTCTCCAAAGCAAAGGCGATGTGGAATCGCTCAATTACATGGCCCGTTCCTACGAGGGTCTCAATCAGTTAAACAATTCCAAAAAAGCCTATAAGACCCTGCTGGGGGTAGATCCGCAGAACCAGAATGCCCTGTGTGCGCTGGCCTCCCTGGAAGGGCGTCAGGGCAATTTCGTCAGCGCCTTCAACTACCTCAACAAAGCCAAACGCATTAAAGCCGATTACGGCTTGATCTATATGGTTACCGGCGAGGTTTACGAGCAGTCGGTTACCCAGTGCAGCAACGAACGCAGCAAGCAGGGCTTCAGCTATGACGACAAGCTGATGTACGAGCTGGCCCGCAAGGCTTATCGCCGGGCCGCTCAGGATCCCAGCTATGCCATGTCCGCCAACCGCCGCTACGAGCAGTTGGAGCCCTTTGTTCGCACCAAGGAGGACATGCACATGCACAGCAACCGCTCCAAAATCAACACCAAATGTTACCAGTGGGTTAGCCAGGTTTCGGTGCTGTAAAGCAGAATTTATCAAAAAAAGGCCGGTTGCATCAATTGCAACCGACCTTTTTTTTTGCCAATCCCTGCATATCCGACCAGAGCAATAATTTTACCGTCTTATTTACCGGCCAGATCCAATACAAAATCGGTGATTTTATCCAGGGGAAGGACGTGGTGGGTTCCCCCGTGTTTGATGGCCTCCTTGGGCATCCCGAAGACCACGCAGGAAGCTTCGTCCTGGGCAATATTGGTGGCCCCGGCATCAAACATTTCCTTCATCCCCAGGGCTCCGTCGCTGCCCATGCCGGTGAGGATGATCCCGATAGCGTTTTTCCCGGCATAACGGGCCGCGGAGCGGAACAACACGTCCACCGAGGGGCGGTGCCGGGAAACCAGAGGTCCGTCCTTGAGCTCCACGAAATAGCGGGCGCCACTGCGTTTGAGGAGCATGTGGCGGTTTCCCGGAGCGATCAGGGCCCGACCGCGCACCACGGTATCGTTGTCTTCGGCTTCCTTGACGGTCATTTGCGAGAGACTGTCCATGCGGTCGGCGAAGGATTTGGTGAACTTCTCCGGCATGTGCTGGGTGATCACGATGCCCGGGGCATCGGCCGGCATTTTTTCCAGCAGGGTGCGAATGGCTTCTACCCCGCCGGTGGAGGCGCCGATTACCAGAATCTTTTCAGTAGTGGTGATGTTCATCGGAGCGGCCCCGCGCTGCAGAACCACATCCGCACTCAGCTTTTTGGTGGGGGTCTTGGGCGGTTCCTCATGCACCACCCGCCGGGTAGCCCGCTTGATCTTGGCCTGGGAAGCGGCCTTCACCACGTCCCGAATGCGCATGCCGGACTCTTCGATAAACTTCTTGGTGCCCAGCTTGGGTTTCTGAATAAGGTCCACCGCTCCCAACTCCAGCGCTTTGATGCTGGAATCCGAATGGCTGTCCACCAGGGTAGAGCAGATCACCACCGGAATGGGGTGCTGGGTCATGATTTTTTGCAGGAAGGTGAGTCCGTCCATGCGGGGCATTTCGATATCCAGGAGAATAACATCCGGAACTTCCTTGCGGATTTTCTGCGCGGCGATAAAGGGATCGGAGGCGGTATCGATAACCCGGATCCCGGCATCCTCTTCCAGAATTGCTTTCATGGTCTGGCGCACCACGGAAGAATCGTCGACAATCAAAGTTCTGACTGGTTCAGCCATGTTTACCTCTAACTTTTTTTCATTTTGATACGACCGGTTTCGGTCTCAAACCAGATTTTGCGGGAGTGGGTTTCCCCACAGCTGGAACCGGAAATGGGGATTCTGAGCTCCGTCAGCATTTTTCTGGCCAGTTCGATATTGCGTTCCCCGACGTTCAGATGACCGGAAGCAGACTGAATAACCGCTCCCCCGCCGAACACCTTGGCGACCAGATCCCGGCGCTGCGAGCCCATGTCGGTCATTTTTTCCAGCAACTTGGGAATGGCGATATTGCCGTAGCGGGGCGAGGGAATTCCGTCGTTATTCCACAGGGGCAGCACAAAGTGATTCATCCCCCCGATATTCTGGCGCTGGTCCCAGAGACACACCGCGATGCAGGAACCCAGAATGGTGGTGATAATCGCCGGCTCCCTGCTCACCTGGATTTCCCCGGGGTAAACAAACAATTTGGGTAAAGCTTCAACAGTAGCCGTCATCCTAGAACTCTTCAAATTCTTCTGCGTCGTCAAACATAAATTCGTTTCCATCATCGCTTACCAGCTCGCGTTCCAGCAGCTCGGGCATGCGCAGTTGCAGGGAGAAACGACTGCCTTTTCCCACGGTACTGTCGATGTTCAGTTTCCCTTCCATCAGGTCTACCAGGGCTTTGACCACGCTCAGACCCAGGCCGTGGCCCTTATAACGTTTGTTGAAACCGGTATCCAGCTGATAAAAGCGGCTGAGGATATCCTTCTGGGCGGAAACCGGGATGCCGATTCCGTTGTCCACCACCTGAATTTCGAAGTCCTTTTCGCGCACCTCCACCACCAGCTTGACCTTGCCTTTTTCGCGGTTGAATTCGATGGCGTTGTCGAAGAGATTGGCCAGGATCAGATACACTTTTTCGCTGTCGGCGACCACCTCAAGCTGTTCGATCCGCTCCATATCGACTTTACCTTTCCACTCCACCGCCACTTCCAGATTTTTGGATTCCAGGCGGTGCCGGAAAGAGTTCAGGAGACGCTGAATGAGCTGATTGAGGTGAACCGAGCCGTATTCCGGTGCGGTTTCCCCGGCTTCCAGATCAGCGACCACAAAAATGTTGCGCATCTGGAAATTCAGGTAAAAAGCTTCGGTATGCAGGGTTTTGCCCAGGCTGGCCACCTCTTCGGCGCTAAAGCTGCTGCTGCCCATTAACAGCTCGGACATGGCCAGAATAGAGGCCAGGGGGTTGTTGATTTCGTTGCGGATATTGGAAAGAAAATTGCTTTTCAGCTCCTCGGAGGCCAGCAGTTTCTGGTTGAGGGTCTCCAGTTTGCTGGTCATTACCTGCAGATCCCGGATGGCAAGATTGTATTCGCCAAAACGCGCCTTCAGGGTTGCGATTATTTGATCGTCAGAAATTCGATTCATGGAAAACTCCTTTTTACAAAGCGCCCGGCGCTAAAATGTTGTTTGATAAACCGTGTTGGCGATGGTTTTCAGGGGGAGCTTCATCCCGTTGAGGGACTCCGAATGGCCGATAAAGATGTATCCCCCCGGTTCCAGGACCCGGATAAATTTATTGAACAGCTTTTCCCGGGTGGGCAGGTCAAAATAGATCATCACATTCCGGCAAAAGATGACGTCGATTTTTTCCTCCATCTTGAAGCCGTTGTCCATCAGGTTAAGGCGTCCGAAGGACACTTTCTGACGGATAAAGGGCTGCACCCGCACCAGCTTCTTGGCGGGATTTTTGCTCTTCATGAAGTACTTTTGCTTCAGGGCTATCGGCACACTGGCGATTTTATCTTCTCCGTAAATGCCTTTCTGGGCCTCATCCAGAATTTCGGTGGAGAGGTCGGTGGCCAGAATCCGGAAGTCGAATCCCCGCTGTCCTTCCGCAAACTCGCTGAGCACCATGGCCAGGGTGTAGGGTTCCTGACCGCTGGAGCAACCGGCGCTCCAGATCCCCAGGGGACGGGCATTGGTTTTGCGCGCCAGCAAATCCGGCAAAACGGTCCGGGTAAGCACATCGAAGTGATCGGCCTCCCGGAAAAAGCTGGTTTTGTTGGTGGTGATGCTGTCGATCATGGAGATCAACTCCAACCGCTTGCCTTCATCGCTGAAAACGTAATCCGCGTAATTTTCGAAGGTTTCCAGGTTCAAAAGGCGCATGCGCTTGCGAAGCCGGGCTTCCAGCATACTTTTTTTGCTGTCGGGCAATTGGATACCGGTCTCTTCCGTCACAAAACGGCTTATTTTTCGGAAGAGCTTGTCGCTGATACCAACCGGAATGGTAATAGCCATAATTAAATCCCTGATTAAAAGTGTTTACTCCGAACCCAGCTGACCGGGAAGTGCGGCATCGCTGAAGACCTGGCGAAGGTTCAGCAACAAGGCAAACTCCTGATCGCGCTTACCCACCCCGTCCAGAAAATGGGTATCGAACTGGAAACCCATATTGGGAGGCGGTTCGATCTCTTCTGCGGAGAGATCGAAGACCTCTTCCACCGCGTCGACCAGGGCTCCAAAGGTGATCCCGTCCTCGTCGGACTCCCCTTTTTGCTCGACCACCACCACCGAAGTATCGATGGTGTTTTCAATCTTCTGCACCCCCAGTTTCATGCGCAGGTCCAGCACCGGCACCACTTCCCCGCGCAGGTTAATTACCCCCCGCATAAAATCCGGGGTGCGCGGTACCGGGGTGATTTTGGGAATTTCCAGGACTTCGCGAACCCCGGCGACCGGGATTCCAAAAAGCTCTTTCCCCACCCGAAAGGAGAGGTAAGTCGTGTATTTGTTTTCCACTTCAACAGCCATGGCCGTTTTCCTTTAATCAAAAGTTTGGCAATTTCAACAGTTGCGGCGCCGGCCGTGGGGACGGTCGCGGCGCTCCAACCGGTAGCAGTGTCTAGAAGGTTTCAAAGTCCTCATCGGCATGGTCCCGTCCCCGTCCCATATCCAGGGTCAAACCGGCGCCGTTGCTGCTGGCTGCGGCCTTGGGGGTCACGCTTTTGGCGCCACCGTTTTTCGGGGCCGCTTTGGCAGAGGCCGCTTTGGGCGGGGCGGCGGGGCGTTCCATCTTACCGCCCAAAGGACGGGTGGCACCGGCATCATCGGTCTTGAAGTAGCGCATCACCGTTTCGAGTTCGTCGGCTTGCAGCATCATTTCCGAAGCCATGGCGGAGAGTTCTTCCGAGCTGGAGGCGTTCTGCTGAATGACCTGGTCCAGTTGCTGGATGGCTTTGTTGATCTCTTCCACCCCGATGCTCTGCTCGTTGGTGGCGGCGCTGATTTCCTGAATCAACTCGGCGGTGCGCTGAATATCCGGCACCATGCGGTTGAGGGTTTCCCCGGCCTGCTCGGCTACCGCCACGCTGTTGCCGGACAATTCGCTGATCTCCGAAGCGGCGGTTTGGCTGCGTTCGGCCAGTTTGCGCACTTCGGCGGCCACCACGGCAAAACCTTTGCCGTGTTCCCCGGCGCGGGCGGCTTCGATGGCGGCGTTGAGGGCCAGCAGGTTGGTTTGCCGGGCAATTTCCTCGATAATGGAAATTTTTTCGGCAATTTCCTTCATGGCGCTAACCGTTTCATTCACCGCTTTTCCACCGCTGCGGGCGTCTTCGGCGGCCTTGAGGGCGATTTTTTCGGTTTGCAGGGCGTTATCGGCATTTTGCTGGATGTTGGCCGACATTTCTTCCATCGAAGAGCTGACCTCTTCGGCGGTGGCAGCCTGTTCGCTGGCGCCCTGGGCGATCATTTCCGCGGTGGAGCTAACTTCGCTGCTGTTGGCGGAAACCGCCGTGGAGACGCGTTTCACATTCCCGACCGTATCCTGGAGTTGCACCACCATCATGTTGACGGTGCTGGCCAGGGTGCCGATTTCGTCGCCCTGGTTTACATCCACGCTGACCCGCAGATCACCTTCGGCGACCTGGGAGGTGGCATCCATGAGTTTGGAGATGGGATTGGTAAAGGTGCGGGTAATCCACAGGGCCAATGCCACCACAAACGCCATAAAGATCAGGGAAACCAGACTAATAATGCTCAACAGGCGGCTGGTCGCGGCAAAGGCTTCATCGGTTTCCATTTCCGATACGATTGCCCAATTCACGTCCTTAATATCCAGGGGTTTAAAGGAGATCAATGCGGGCTCGCCGAAGTAGGTCACCTCTACTTCCTGGCCATTAATGCCCTTAAACGCCTGATTCGCGGCATGGCTCTGGATTTCCAGAAAGAGAATAGTGGTTTCCAGGTTGTCGATATTGGCCAGGGTTTCCTCGTCAACGTCATGGTCTTTCAGCGTTTGCAGAAAGCCGGATTTCTCTTCCACCAACGGACGGGCAATGGAGCGCATTTTGTGGTCGACACCAACCAGATACACCTCGCCGGTTTCGCCCAGGCCTTTTTCCGCCCAGGCTTTTTCGACCGTTACAATCTGGTTGATATTGTCGATGGGCATCTGAAAAGCCAGTACCCCCACCTTTTCCCCGTGGTCAAATATCGGGGCGGCAATAAAGGCGGCCGGGGCGGCATAAGAGGGGTCATAGCGGTCGAAGTCCACCATTCTCACGAAATCGGGATCGTTGGACTGGGCTGCCTCGCGAACCGCCCTGGCAAAATTGGTGTTTTTGTAGGGCCCATCGAAAAGGCTGGTTGCGTAGTCGACTTCCTTGAAAACCGAATACACGATATGCCCGGTTTTATCATCGATCAAAAAGATGTCGTAATACCCGAAATGCTCCAGGTATTCCCGGATCGTGGGGTGGTATTCGGCATGCACCTCGCTGTAGAAAGAACCGTCTTCCGCCATGTCCAGCAGGTGTTTGCTGCCGGCGGGATTTTTATTGGAAGACAGGTAATAATATTGAAAATGCCGGGTTTCGGGATCCTGAGGCCAGTAAGCGGACAGGGCCGCGGAGGTCCCCAGGTTTTTGCTCAGACGGGTCAGGAACTCTTTCTGATAATACCCTTTGGTGGTCTCATCCAGAACGGCCTGCTCCCTTTCGTTGACCAGGGCGCCGTGGAAGGTTTCCTTAAAGAGTTTCATGCCCTGAATTACGGTATAGCTGTTGGCAAAAGTATGGACCTGGCTGCGGATGGTGGCAAAATAATTCTCGACCTCAGCCCCCAGGCTTTCTTTCACCAGCTTGAGTTTGTTGAATTCGCTTTCCTTGAGGGCATTCCGGGCGTTGAAGTAAGCCACCGAAGCGCTGATCAGGGTGGCAAAAAGACCGATTCCCACCAGGGAGATCAACAGCTTGGCCTTGATATTGAAATTACTTGCTTTAAACATGTCCCTGCTCCTTTCTGAGGTAAACTATCGGGACACCGATAATACGACAAACCAATGGTGGACTTCCGTCATCGAATGTTCCGGCGCCAGCTCTGCATTAATGGAAGGGGTGACCGAAAAATCCCCCACGGCCAGTTCGCTTCCCAGGGAAAAGAGCAGCTCCCGGAAACCGGCTTCGGCGCCAAACTGGTTTTGGTTATACCCGAGATGGGTCGCAAAAACAAACGGCTGACTGGCCACATGAAATTCTTTTTCCCCGCCGACGGCGGCAAACCAACCGTCACCGAGATTGAGATCGTAATAAAAAGCCACGTGCGGGGTAAAGGGCAGGTTGGCAAAACCCAGGCTGGCAAATACTTCCGGAGTGGTGTGGTCTCCCAAGGAGAAATTATCCTGATTGGGGAAGGTGTAGTAAATCACCCCCAGGTTCAGGTGATAGGCATGGTGGGCCAGTTCCCGTCCATAAGTGAGGGTTACGTCGAATTCGTCGGCAATCCCGTACTGCCCGCGATCGCTGAGGGCGAAAGAACCCCAGAAATTCACCGAAAAGCCGCTATTCCCCAGGGCCATATCGAGGGTGGGCTGGGCCACCGGGCTGTCGGTTACTTCGTATCCGCGCCACAGGTATTTGGAGGCAAAATCCACCCCTCCGGAAAGCCCGACCTGAGCCCGGGCAAAGCCGGCCAAAAGGGCCAGCAGGGTCAAAACGTTCAAAATCCTTTTCATCCTTCAATCCTTCCTGATTGGACAAATCCATTTCAAGATGGTCGCAAGTTGCGAGACTCCTGCTAAACAGGTGGTCTCTCTGGCGAAAGCAGGGGTCCGGGGGCATCCAAATTTCCCCGGCGTTCCGACTTCGGATCCCGGATCAAGTCCGGGATGACCGGGGAGCTGTCCCCATAGACCCCGTTTAAACACAGGTGCAGATATTAGCCCGGGGTGTAGTTTTCCGCGCCGCCGACTTCCAGCGCCTCGGCCATTTCGGTGCTCAGTTCTCCGGCCTGTTCGGCGGCTTCGCGCATGGCCTCCGCCTGTTCGAGGGTCAGCAGGCTGTCGGTATCGATCACCAGAATAAAATTATCCTGATGGCGGGTGATCCCACTGAGGTATTCCGCCCGTGCTTTCTGATCGAAGCGCGGGGGCGCTTTGATGGCATCCGGGGCAAGGTCGACCACCTCGCGAACCCCGTCCACCATGGCGCCGAACACCATTTCTTCTTCCTCAATCTTGCCTTCCAGGATAATGAAACTGGTCTGGGCGTCGGACTCGCGCGCTTTCATATTGAATTTGGTGCGCAGATCCAGGATGGGAATGGCTTCTCCCCGCAGGTCGATGACCCCTTTGAGGTAATCCGGCATCACCGGAAGCATGGCGGGTTTCAGGTATTCCACGACCTCGCGGACCCGGAACACGTCGATGCCGTACAGCTCTTCGCGAAGGCGAAAGGTCAGAATGGTTACCTGTTGTTCGTGAAAATCTTTCATGGCGATTGTCCACCGTTTAATAATTAGTTATGGGAAGCCAACTCGAGAAGGTCTTCCTGTTCTCCGATTCGGTTTAGTTCCTGAATATCCAGGATGAGGGCCACTTCGCCGCTGCCGAGGATGGTTGCCCCGGCCACACCCCGCACCTCTTCGTAAAGAGGCCCGAGAGATTTGATGACGGTCTGGTGCTGGCCCAGCACTTCGTCTACCAGCAGCCCCAGCTTTTTGTCGGCGATGGTGGTTATGGCGACCTGCTGGATTTGCGGCGCTTCCTCGACAATCTCAAAATAACGGCGCAGATCCAGATAGGGCACCAGAGAGCCGCGCAGGTTAATGACCCGCTTTTCGTTGCGAAGGTCGGTTTTCTGGATTTCCAGGCATTCGTTTACCGAGGAGAGCGGCAGCACAAAGGCATTTCCGCCGATATTGACCAGCAAACCATCGATAATGGCGAGGGTGAGGGGCAGCTTCAGGGTAAACACCGAGCCCTTGCCCAGTCGGCTTTCCACTTCGATGGTCCCGCGCAATCCCTCGATGGTGCGGCGAACCACATCCATCCCTACCCCGCGCCCGGAAACCCGGGTTACGGCTTCTGCGGTGGAAAAACCGGGCTCGAAAAGCAGGTTAAAAATCTCGCGTTCGCTCATTTGGGCATCCGCATGAACCAGGCCTTTTTCCACTGCTTTGGCAAAGATCTTTTGGGGATCGATACCCTTTCCGTCGTCGATGATGCGGATGAGCACATGTCCGCCGGAATGTTCGGCGGAGAGGTGAACCCGTCCTTCTTCCGGTTTGCCGGCTTTGCGGCGTTCTTCCGGCGATTCCACCCCGTGGTCGGCGGCATTGCGGATCAGGTGAACCAGCGGATCGTTAAGCTGTTCGATAACCGTTTTATCCAGCTCGGTATCTTCCCCGGAGGTTTCGAATTCGATTTTTTTATCCAGCTCTTTGGCCAGATCGCGGGTCAGGCGGCCGAATTTGTTGAACAGGGTCCCGATGGGCAGCATCCGCATATTCAGGGCGCTGTCCCGCAGTTGCATGGTGAGGCGGTTGAAAGACTCGGCAATGGCGGTCAGTTCGATATCGCCTTTTTTCTGGCTCATCTGGTCCAGACGGGCCTGCAGGGAGACCAATTCGCCGACCAGGTTAACCAGTTCGTCCAGTTTGCGGGACCCGACTTTAATGGTTTGTTCGCGGCGATTGCCGGCGTTGGGAGCAGCGCTGCGCGTTTTGTTTTCCCCGGGGGTTTGAGGAAGATCTTTTTTCTCTTCCGTCTTTTCGGGGTGGGCGTGTTTGGCGACCATTTTGGCGATCTCGCCCTTATCGGGCTCGGAGGTGGACCGAAAATAGTCGGTCAGCTCGCCCCACAGGTGTTCCAGATCGGTCCGGGCGTTGCCGGCAATGCCGGTGATGGAGAGATCGCATTCATCCTCCACGAAAATAAAGACGTCCCGGACGCTGTTTTCGGTATTGGCGGTATCCAGGAGAATATCCCAGGTGAGGTAGCACTGCTCGCCGTTCATTTTGTCCAGAGCGGGGAGTTTCCCGGCCCGGGTAAAAGCTTTCATTTCTCCCAGAGACTGGAGGTCCTCCAGTAAATGCAGGGGGTTGGTGCCATTGAGCAGCAAATCGGACTTGGGCACGAACTTCACCCACCACAAACAGCGGTTGGAATCCTGGGAAACATCCGTGTTTGTTTCCTCTTCCGGAGCGGTTTGCGGGGAGTCCCCCGAGAATTTTTTGAGGCCGGCGGTAATCGCGCTCACCTCGTTTTCATCAATAGCCGCTTCATCCCCCAGCATCAGCAGCAGCTGGTCCCGGGCGCGCAGGGAGAGGTCGATCAGATCCTCGTTGAGGCTCAGCTTTCCGTCCCGGAGCAAATCGAAGACCGTTTCCAGATCGTGGGTAAAGGTTTCGATTTTCGAGAAACCGAACATCCCGGCGGCCCCTTTCAGGGTGTGCATAACCCGGAAGGTAGCTTCCAGGCTTTCCCGGTTGTCGGGGGTTTGTTCCAGTTCGATCAGCAAGGTTTCCAGTTGCTCCAGCAACTCGCTTGCTTCTTCCAGAAACGCGACTTGAAATTTATCGTTTGACATTATCTCAGCACCTTTTTAACAACGGCCAGAAGTTGATCCGGGGAGAAGGGTTTGATAATCCATCCGGTGGCCCCGGCCTGTTTTGCTGCCATCTTTTTTTCCGCCTGGGATTCGGTCGTTAAGGCAACGATCGGCACGAAGCGGAGGTTGGCATTGGCCCGCACTTTTTGAATCAGCTGAATCCCGTTCATATTGGGCATGTGGATATCGGTGATAATCATATCCACCCGATTCTGGCTGAGCTTGTTCAGGGCGTCCACGCCATCGCTGGCCTGGACCATCGTATATCCCGCCTGGGAGAGCGTCAAACTCACCATTTGGCGAATGCTTGATGAGTCATCCACGGTCATGACTACTTTACTCATTTCGTAACTCCTTTGGTTCTGTATTCACCGCTCAGTCCCGCATATCCGCTCAACGAAACCGTTTCCTCCCACAAGCCGTCACCGGGGAATGCGCACTGAACGTCAATTTTGTTTTTCTCGCAATACTTCAGAACACCGTCCAACAACTGCAGTCCGGTGATATCGACCTCTTCCACATCCGCCAGCTCCAGCCTGACCGGTTCTTTTCCGGAGAGTATTTCCAGAAGCTTGCCGCGGGTTTCCTCTGCGCTGGCGATGGTAAAGTCGCCGCTCAGGGAAATGGTTTTAAGTCCGTCTTTTTCTGTTTGCCGAAGGTCCATTTCTTACCTCTGGTTATTAAAACAAGTCTACGTTATCGCCGAGCAGATCATCGCCCCCGATATCGCCCCAGATCTCATCATCTTCTCCGCCGGCGGCGGGATCCGGGGTATCCACAACGCTTTGATCGTGGAAAAGCCGGGCGTGAATTTCCCGTTCGCTATCCATGGAGTATAGGCTGGCGTAGTGGCGGACCAGCCCTCCCAGATCCGGCAGCAGGATTTCCGGTTCGATGCGACTGCTGTGGTCGATCAGACCATTGATGCCGCGGATTACCGAGTCCACTTTCTCCGAGAACAGGTCTTTGAACCGGGAATTGCGCACCAGGCGGGCCAGGTTATCGGAGATAAAATCGCTGCCCTTTTGAATTTCACTGACCAGGTGCAGGAGACTATGATGGGTTCCCTGAAAGATGGTCAGCTGTTTTTCCAGGGCGGTCATGGATTCCGCACCGTTGAATTTCCATTTGCTGGCTTCGCTATTGGAAATGCTTTTCTGCAATTCCTCGGAAATGGTGGTAATGTCCTTGAGATCGGTTAACAGCCGTTCGGTGTCCGCCTGGGTGTGCATCGAGGCTTCCTTGATATGTTCGGCCACCACCGCCATGGCGGCGCCTTCGCTACCGGCGCGGGCCGCTTTGATGCGGGCGTTGAGGGCGGTGGTTTCGATATTGGAGCCGATTTCCTCGATTTCGGCGATAAAACCCGAAAACTGCTGGACATCGTGGGAAACGGAGAGGATCAGGTCTACCAGTTCGTCCCGGTGAGCGGTATTGCCCTGGAGCATGTCCATCAGCTCCACCATACCGTTTTCGATTTCCTTAAAGAAATCGTCCTGAACCAGTTTGGTGGATCCCCCCAGGGTCTCGACCTGATCGCAGAGCTGGCTGACGTCGTGCCCGATGCCGCGAAGGTTGGAGAAAATATTGTGGATGGCCTTATTGAAATCGTTGCGGGCGTCCACGCTCTGGGCGATTTCCAGATGAAAGCTGGCCCGGGCGGTCAAAAGCGCCAGGTAAAACTTGGGAATCGCTTCCGAAGTGGTGGCGTCACAGTTTTCAAAATCCTCCATTTTGCCCACCACGTCTTCGAAAACCGAAACCACGTGTTCCAGTTTCTGGCGAATGATGTCGTGGTGCTGGAGGGACATGATCACTTCCGAGAAGCGATTTTCGATGTCCTCGGACAGGTAGGCGACCTGCTCGGCCAGGCGGTAAGAGGAGGTTTGCCGTCCCGTAAAGTTGATCAGGCGGGTCAGGGTGGCCTTGATGTTGGCCTGGGTCTGATTCACCTGAAGATCTTTAAGCTGCTGCATGCGGCTGATGGTTTTGCCGATGGTTTTGCGGACCTTGCGCAGCATCTGGAAGAACTTGGTAAATTTGTCGCGAATCTGGTTGGACAGGGATTCGATATTTTTGCCAAGGGTGTTGAAGTCCTTGCCCATTTTGCGGAGGGCGGTGCTTTCGATCCGGGTTACCCGGCTGTACATCTCCAGGGTTTTGACAATCTTCTCGAAGCCCTGTTCGAAATTGAGGATGCGCTCGAAAATCCCGTTGATCTCCAGAAGGAACTGAAGATCCCGCTGGATATTTTTGTTAACCCCGGCCAGAGAGCTATCGATATCGTCCATGATCGAGGTAATGGCATCGAAAACCTTTTCGGTTTCCTCTCCGGCAATGGTTTCCAGAAAACTTTTGAAATGGCGATTGAGGTTGTTGGTCTCGGTTTTAAAGCTGAAGAGCGATTCCCCGATGCCCAGAAAATCTTTTTCGGTCTCGGTGGACAGTTGCGAGGCGTTCTTTTTGATAGCCTGAAGGTTGTTGCGAATGCTGGCTAAAGTGCTGCGGCCATCGGCCGGCACCATTTTGGCGGAAATGTCGATGGGCAGGGAGGAAACAATATCATTAACCGTCGAATAGGTGGGAGAAATGAGCTCGCCCAGCTTATCGACCCTGGCATCCATGCCTTCAGGTAAGGTATTTTGCGATTCGTTCGTGAGATCCAATTCCATTTGCTCCCATCCATGAGAATTTTGGTTCGAAACTCCATAAACCTTTAAACCCTATTGTCGTTATCTTGCGGGTAAACTTTACCACCATTGTTGATTTTTGAAAAGCGCCTGATGCCGCCCGGGTTCTTTCAGCCAAACAGCCCCGGATCGGGTCGCGACCCTCTCTTTTTTCGCGGTTGGTTTCCCGGAAGGGGTTTTCCGCGGGTTTCCTCAGCAAAGGGGATACAAGGGTGGGCAGGCCGGAGAAAAGGTCCCCCGGGGCGGGATGACGAACAGAACTTACCATAATTGACAGTCTACCAGGGCGTGTTGACAATCATCTAAATTTTCGAATTATCAACACGCCCTTAGGGACCGGATGCAGGTTATTGCGGCAGGGTTTGCAGGAGGTTTAACGCCCGTTGTTGATCCCCACCTTTGGCATAAATGCCGGCCAGGCGGCGCACCAGCACCGGAGTCGGGTCATACGCCAGAGATTTTTCCAGAACCATCGAGGCTTCGCGAAAACGCTCCATTTTGATCAGCACCACGCTGAGCAGGTCGGCCACCTGGGCATTTTCCGGCTCTTTTTCCCAGAGTTTACAGAGCACCGTGCGGGCCTCGCTGAGGCGCTGGGTTTTCAGATAGAGCTCGGCAAGCTGCCGCAGCAGGCGGGTATTTTCCGGATGGACGGGCAGCACCTTTTCCAAATAGGTCAGCGCCTCTTCGAAATTGCCTTCCCGCAGGGCCAATTGCCCCAGCTCAAAATCAATCTGACTTTCATTGATAATAATGTCGGTCGAAATCTGGTTGTCTTCCGGGCGGGTCCGGCGATTCTGTTCGGCCAGTTTCAACAGGTATTTTCTGGCGGATGCGTGTTCTCCGCGCTCCATTGCCACCCGGTAGGACAAATAATACCCGCCGATTTGATTGGCCTGCAGCTTCAGGGAATAGCGGAGCAAATCTTCCGCTTTGTCGAGATCCTGCACCTTCATGCACGCTTCGGCAAAGGCATTGTAAAGCGAAACCG
Source organism: Calditrichota bacterium (assembly GCA_020434205.1). Taxonomy (GTDB): domain Bacteria; phylum Calditrichota; class Calditrichia; order RBG-13-44-9; family J075; genus JAGRBF01. The sequence continues at coordinate 16,317 of JAGRBF010000022.1, forward strand.
TCATGGCCTTGTCAAACTGATCGAGATCCAGCCCTTTCTGAAAATGGGGCAGGGATTTTTCGATTTCCTCGCTGAGCACGTAATGTTGGGCGAGGGTAAAATGAGCGTAGGCGCTATCGGGGCATTCCTCGGCCATTTGTTCGAGCAGCTTGCGATTGCGCAGTCTTTTGTGGTCCTGAAGGGCCTGATCGGCATTGTCGTAACCGAGGTGATCCAGAATTATTTTACTGTTCCGGGTTTTACCGCCCATTTTCGATACGCTGGGGGAAATTTGTTCGTGGATACGCCCGGAGAAGTAAATGCCATGATGGTTGGTGAAAAGGCGGTGTCCGGTGGACATGTGCACATGTTGCCCGGCCTTAACCACGCTGGCAATCTGCACCAGCACCATCACCGGTTCCTTCTCCACGGTCAGTTCGTTGAGCAGGGTTTCCCGGCTCTCTTTCCACAGCCGCTCATCGGCATCCATCCAGAGAATCCAATCTCCGGTAGCGTGTTGGATAGAGGCATTGCGGGCTGCCGCAAAATGGTCGCACCATTCAAAATGATGCACCTCGGCGCCGAATTTTTTGGCAATTTCCACGGTGTTATCCGTGGAGCCGGTATCCACCACCACGATTTGGTCCACCACGTCCCGAACGCTGCTCAGACAGTCTGCTAAAAAGCGGCTTTCATTCCGGACGATCATACACAGCGACAGGGTGGGGCGCTCCTGATTACTCATTTTCGACCTCCTTCTCCGAGCCCGTTTTCATACTTTCCAGATAGGCCTGCGCGACCCCGTTTTGTTCATCGATTTCGGTGACCCGCTCAAAATATTCCCGGGCGGTTCCCGGGCGGCCGGCCTGAAGGTTGATTTCCCCCAGGCGGATCAGCGCGGCGGTGTTGTCGGGATCTTCTTCGGCCAGGGTATTGAGAAGCTTCAGAGCTTCCTGGTATTGCTCCCGATCCAGCAGTAAATCGGCCAGATTGAGGCGTCCCATGGCGTGTTGCGGATCCAGGGAAAGGGCATTTTCCAGAAAAGCCGCGGCTTCCTCAAACTTGCCCTCCTGGCGGGCGATATTGCCCAGATGGGCAAAGGCGTCCGGGAAGGCGGGTTCCAGTTGCGAAACCCGTTCCAGGTAGCGTCGGGCATTGCTGAGCTGTCCCTCCCCCAGGTAGGCCAGGGCGCTGCCGTACAAAGCCTCCAGGTGGTCGGGATTTTTGATCAGCACCCGTCCGTATTCGGCCAGAGCGGTGTCCAGATCCCCGACATTGAGGGCGGTTTTGGCCTGAAGCAGGGCTTCCCTGAGGACGTCCCGGGCCGGTTCCTCGCCGCTTTCCACCACGTGGGCCAGCAGCTCCCGGGCCTCGGGATTATCGGGGTCCGTCACCAGCACCTGCTCGAGATTACTCCGGGCATCGGCCTTATGTCCCGCCTCCATCTGGAGTCTGGCGATATCCAGCCGGGTGTCCAGATCATCAGGATGTTTGGCCAGGATCTGGTTCAGGGCGGCTACACCGTTTTCGAAATCCCCTTCCTGCAGCAGCAGATGGGCATAATTGCGCTGGGCACTCAGGAAGTCGTTTTCCAGCTCAATGGCCTTGATAAACAAACTTTTGGCAGATTCCAGATCTCCGGCGTGGGCGAGAATGGTGCCGATTTCGTTGTAAGCGCCGGCATAGTCGGGGGCCAGGCCCACCAGCTCGTCCAGGGTTTCCAGGGCCTGATGGGTGTTACCCAATTCCCGGGCGCTCACCGCCAGGGCATAGAGGGCGTCCGGCCAGACGGGGTTTTCGGCAACCAGGTTTTCCAGAATCCGGTAAGCCTCTTCCACATCTCCGGTCAGCAAGGCTTCGGTTGCGCGCTCCAGCAGGGCGGGATGCATTTCGTGGAGGGGATTTTTTTTCTCCAGCATCTCCACGTAATCCACCTCCGGCCATTTCTGGTGAAAGAGATCCTTGCGCTCCCGCAGATTGGCTTCGTAGTCGATATTGTTGGCTTTAAAGGTCTGGCTGCCGAAATGGTGGATAAAGGTGCTTTCGTCGACCATCAGGGTGTAGCCCGCTTTGCGGATGCGCAGGCACAGATCATCGTCCTCAAAATTACCGTCGCCGAAAGCCTCGTCGAAGCCGCCCAGTTCCCGGTAAAGTTCGGTACGCATCAGCATGGCAAATCCGGCTAACCGCCTGCGCGGGGTTAACACCCCTTCGTTGGTGCGTCGCACCTTTTCCGCAAATGCCGGGAAATCCCGAACATCCGAATAGGGTACGTTGGCCACCATTTGCCGCCCGCTGATGCTGTTGGTTATCGGGCCGACGGCCCCAATTCGCGGGCTTTTGTTGAGGCTGTCCACCAGACTCTCCAACCACCCGTCGCAGACCAGCACATCGTTGTTGAGCAGCATAACCAGCTCGCCGGAAGCTTTTTCCACGCCCTGATTATTGCCCCCGGCAAATCCGAGGTTCTTTTTGTTGTTGATCAACCGGATTCGCGGATCCTTACGCGCTCTGGTTTTGAGAGCTTTCTTGACCTTGTAGTCCGAACCGTTGTCCACCAGGACAATCTCATACGAGATGCGGGTGTGGGCCGCGATGGCGTCCAGACATTTTTCAGTAAACTCCAGGGCGTTAAAGGACAGCATGACAATCGATACCTGCGGCTGTTCCGCTCCGGCTCCCCTTTCGGGATTTTCCGCAGCAGTGCCCGGTTTGGACGCCCCGGCCTGATAAGCAACCGGTTTCATGGTCGCCTTACCCACCGGCCTGCTGCTGCCGTCGGCGAGGATTTTTTCCAGCTCCCGGCGGATGGCGGCAGGACTCCAATTGGTCTCCACCAGCTCCCGACCGGCCTGGGAAAGCTGCTCCCACAAGGCCTGATCCTGGTAAAGACGCACCACCGCTTCGGCAAAAGCCCCGGGATCGTCGGCAATCAGCGCGTGGGTTTCGTCTTTCAGCCCCATGCCCTCCGCCCCAATGGTGGTGGACACCACCGGCAGGCCCCAGGAAAGCGCCTCGCCGATTTTACCCTTCATCCCCGCCCCGTATCGCAGAGGACTAACCGAAACCCGGGCGCCGGTAAGGTATTCGTCCAGACTTTCCACGAAGCCCGGCACCGCCACCTTGTCGCCCTCGTAAGCCTGAATTTCCGGCGGGGGCTGCTGCCCCCCCAGAACCAGGGGAACTTCCGGCAGGGCTTTTTGAATAAGGGGCCAGATCTCCTTCATGAAGAAATGAACCCCGTCCACATTGGGGAGATGATTGTAATTTCCGACGAAAAATAGTCCCTCGGTTTCCCCGAAACTTTTTCGCACTTCTACTTCCTTGTGGATATTGGGCACAACGTAAATGGGCTTGTCCTTCAATGCCGGCTGAACCGCCTTGCGGTCTTCATCGGTAACCACCCAAAGACTGTCCGCGCTCATGTAGGTGAAGATCTCAAGGCGCATGTTTTTTTCGGCCTGATCCATCAGATCCGAATCGTTTTTCAGTTCGGCCTCGCGCTTTTCGCGCAGGAAGTGAATATCCACGGTATCGACAACGATGTGCGTTTCCGGGGAGAGCTGGCGGATCAGGGGAATGTAATAAAGACCGATGTTCCAGAAGGACATGATGGCGTATTCGAAGAAGCGCTCCTGGAAGATCAGTTTGTAAGGGATCTCCGGAACTTCTTTCTCCATCCTCAGCCCCACCGCCATGAGGGCTTTGTTGTCGTTGCTGTGAACTTCCACCCCGAGCTGCCGCAGAATTTCCGCGTAGTGCAGGCGCTGGTCCCCTACCCTGGCCAGGAAGGTGACGTGATAGCCCATTTCGCGGAGAATTTTGATATAGCTGAACAGCCGCAGGGAGCCGGAAGCGCGGTCAAAAATGGGAAACATGGGATCGGCAATAAAGATATTCCCGATGATGTTGCGGTTGGAGGCCTTCACCACATTGGCGGGGTGATTGACCTGCTGTTCGGCCAGTTCGGCATCCCATTTTTCCACAAACTTGTCGCGGTTTATGACCTGAAAACGTTTCATGCCGCTGCTCAGATCCGTCCCGGCGCTTTTGCCCTCGTGGTGAACCACCCGGCTGGCCGGCTGGTAAAAAACCTTGTATCCCAGGCTGCGAACCCCGAAACACAGGTCGGTATCCTCATAATAGGCCGGGCTGTAGCGGGTGTCGAAGCCGCCCAGTTCCCGCCACAAACTCTGGCGGACCATCAGGGCGGCGCCGGAGCAGTAGTCCACCTCCCGCACAAAATTGAAGCGCGGATCGTTGGGATTGCCCCCGCGGCCGTAATTCCAGCCGTTGCCGTCGGAAAAAATGATCCCCCCGGCTTCCTGAAGGGTGCCGTCCGGATAGATCAGCTTGGAGCCAATCGCCCCGCAGTCTTCCCGCTCGTCCATGGTGCGCACCAGGGTGCTCAACCAGGCCCTCTCCACCTCGGTATCGTTATTCAGGAACAGAATAAACTCCCCGCGGGCCATGGCCGCCCCGGCGTTACAGGCCCCCACAAAACCGAGATTTTTTTCGTTGAAGTGATAGCGGATTTTCCCGTCCATTTTGGCCAGGTAGTTGCGGGTATCGTCCGTGGAGCCGTCGTCCACCACAATGATCTCATAAGGCACCTGATCGGTATTGTTGAAAATGGCCTTCAGGCATTGATGGGTGAGATCCAGGTGATTGTAAACCGGAATAACGATCGAGACACGGGGCAGAACCGCCTGCGCTTTGGGCAACACGGCGGCCAGATCCGTCAGGTAATCCGAGGGTTCAATGGGGTAATTACGCGCCTCCAGAGAAACCTCGGGAGTCTGGAAACAGCACTGCGGTTCCGCCACGGTACCTTTGGCCTGCAGGCGGAGAAATCCCTGACAGGGCGCCAGCTTGCCTTCGGAGAGCAGGCGCAGATCCAGATCCAGAAGCCCCAGGATCAGGGCCTGATCCGCCTCGTTTTCCGGATCGAAATTGGGGCCGTAAACCCGGTCGATCAGGCGATTAACCAGGGCTCCGAAAGGCAGGTAGTGGGAAACGTCGAAATGCTGAAGCAGGGCCGGCAGAATATCCTGGGCGCGGATCCCTTCGAATCCCATATCGGTGCAATCCACATTGTAAATAGCCTGATCAATATGGCCGCTGTAGCCGTTGCGGCGGTAGCGCTCCGGCAGACGCTGCCAGATCTCGTCCATCACCGTTTTGGCGTTGTCCCAGAGCAGGTGACCGTTGCGGCCGATCATGTCGTTGACCAGGAAAATCACCTCCGGGGTGGCATGGGCGGCCACGGTGGCGAAAATTTCCTCCAGCGAAACCAGGTGATGCAGGGAGTGATTGGCCAGCACCACGTCGATGCGCAGATCCCCCAGATCGAGGCGGTTGACGTCCTGCACCTCAAAACTGGCGGTAATCCCGGCCTCGGAGGCTTCCTTGCGGGCCCGCTCGATCATATCCGGATTAATATCATATCCGTGCAGAATCACCATTTCCGGCTCTTTGAGCTTTTTGAGCAGGCGAATTTCGGTATCGCCGTTGCCGCAGGCCAGGGACAACACATGGACGGGGCGGTCCAGCTTTTCGATAAGAGCGTCGATTTCCATCACCCACCAATCCAGAAAATTGGGATAGCCGGTGAGGGATTTCAGGTTGGGCTGCAACAGCTGTTTGGCGTAAAAATGGTGAATGGCCGGCAGCTTGTGGACCTGGGTGGTGTTCTGGTAGATGGAGATCTCGTGCTTCATTTTTTGATGATAAGCCGTTGATCCCACTTCGGTTGCATCGCCTTTTTCCGCCGGGGCGGCAGTAGCCGGTCCGGCCAGTTGCAAAATTTCGGCGGCACTGCGGAAAACATCGGGCAGCTGCCCGACGGCCCGGGCGGTTTCTACCCAGCTGTTGTCCGCCTCGTAGCCAAGGGCGATCAGCAATTGACCACTTTCCTCGTCAAAAATGCGGCGCTGCTCCTCATCCCAGCTTTCCGCCCAGGTCACCCGTTTTTTGCCGTCCTTAAAGGACGAATTGACGCTTTGGTCCGAGCTGAGGGCCTCCGCCACCGCGGCCTCGTAGGCAAATCCCAGCGCCGGCAGGGCCTGGTGCATTTCCCCCACGGGATCGGTGCGCAACTGCTCGTTGTAGAGGCGATACATACGTTCGGGATGCTCCGCCTCGAAGCGCAGGCCGGCCGTTACAAATTGGGTCCAGGTGCGGCAGGCCTTGCGAAAATCGCTGGCCCAGTCGATCTCGAAGCCGCTGTTGATCATCGATTGCACCACATTGCGGCCGTCGCGAATCAGTTGAACAAAGCTGCCTTTGGGAAACATCAGGCTGAGCAACTGAACGCTCAGGGTGTACTGCGGAGTCCCGTCCACCCAGCGTTTGCCGGGGGTGCGGCGCCGGTACATCTCGTTGATGCCGTTGCCGATGGAGGCCATGTATTCCTGAAGGGAAACCTGGCGGTTGGAGAGCCAATGGTGTTTGCCCCGGGTGGTGCCGTTGGCGTAGCCGTCCAGAGCCCCGCGGGCTACAAATTCCAGGTAATTGCTTTCCGGGCCGGGCGTGGCCTGGGAATGCTGCCCGATGGCGATGGAGAGGGCGCTGGTGCCGGAGCGATGGCAGCCCATCACAAAAACGGGATTTTCGTCTACCGGCACCACCCGGACACCGGTATTGCGCACCGTATACCAGGCGTATTGTTTACCGAGGCCCCCGGTTTTCAGAATTTCGAACCCCAATTCCCGGGAAAGGGCCTCAATTTCTTCGGGGGAAATATTGGCCCCCATCCAGGTGTCTTTTTCCACCTGCTGATATTCTATGGAGTTATCTCCCTGAACCTGAAACTTGAAGATGCCGCCTTTCTTGAGCACCCGCATGGTTTCGCGAATGTAGTTGAAGATCACCGCCTTGTCGGGAATATGCTGGAAAACGATAAAGGAGAAGACGAAATCGAAGCTGTTATCATCAAAATCGCCCAGATCGCTGCCGCTGGTCTCCAGCAGGGTGGCGTTGGGAACATCCGCGAGGCGCGATTTCCCCTGGCGAATCATTTCACCGGAAACGTCGATGCCGACCACCTCGCCGAAATGGGTGGCCAGGTGTTTGGTCATACGTCCGATGCCGCAGCCGATTTCCAGCATACGCTTGTTCCTGAGATCTCCATCGGGGGCGATCAACTCCCGGTCCACCAGCACGTATTCCCGGACGTTTTGCTCCCCGGAACCGTCGAACTCCGCCTCGCTCTGATTGCGATCGGTGCTGCGCACGTAGTATCGGGCGTTTTCGACGGCGCGGGCATTCCAGTCCTCTTTCATGTTTTTTCCGCCACCGGGGCGTTTCGGCCGGGATTCACTTTCCCGGGGAGCGGGGGCACGCAGGGCGGCCAGGGCTTCCGGGAAATCCGGGGCCTGGGCGGCCGCTTCCGGATCCTTGCGGAACAAAAAGGCGTGGTTGTGGAAATTCTCCAGGCGCCCAAACTGGCCGCAATCCTGGTAGAAATCCATCACAAAACCCAACTCGCGCAGCTTGTTGTAAAGGTCTCCGTCCACGATGCCCCACTGCCAGATGTTGTGGATATCGCGGTAGGTTCTCCCGGGATGATCGGGATGCGGCTCGTCCAGTTTGTTGAACAGATCGGGATAAAAACCCTCAGTGGGATTATGGGGCACGTTGTGGAAGTATTCCTCTGCCCCTAACTCCAATAGCCGCTGGGTTTTATCACCCTTAATAAATTGCTGATTATAGATAATGAAGTGCCCGGTATGGGGGGCATAACGCTCCAGAACCGCATCCCAATTGGGCTTTACCTGGTGCAGCAGCACATCGTAGAGCAGTATGGCGTCCACTTCACCGATGGTTTGGGCGGGATCCACCTCGCCGAAATTCCCGGTTTTGAGGGAGAGCTGGGGATAATCTTCCTGGCGCGCCTGGACCGCCTCGTTGATTTTGGTATCCACCAGAACCATTTTGTCCAATTGACCGTGTTCCAGGGCGTAAAAGGTATAGCCGCCATCAACGCCCCAGACCCCGCCCAGATCTGCCAGACTTTTGATCGGGTAGCGCTGCAGGGCCAGATCGATCAACGACAATTTTTCCGGCACCAGGCGGGGATATTCCGGGCGGGCCCGCTCGGACAAACGCTGCGGAGGAGCCGCTTTTTCCAGCCCGGCGGGAGGTGCTTCGTTTTGGGGAGAGGCAATGGCATAGGCCCATTTAACCCCGTGAACATTGTCCAGGGGAGCGGCCAGCAGGGCCTGGGGCGCGTCCGGGCTCAAAAAACCGGCCGCTTTGGCATCCTGATAAAGTTGACGCCAGGCCTCCACAGCCCGGGTGGCGTATTCATCCTGCTTGCTGCGCTGCTTCTCGTGCAGACGAAATTCGCTGAGGGGATCGACCAGATACACCAGATCTCCCTTGCCCAACAGGTTCACCCACATCGTCACGTCGCCGTTGCGGGGAGCGGGCCGCCCGCGGTAGCTCATGATATGCGGTTTGGCGCCTTCCAGATCGCGGCGGCGAAACAGGGTGGTAGAGGGCTCCCCGATGTAATTGACGCAGGCGTTCAGCAGGGCGTTAACCGCCAGAACCCCGTCGATGCGGCAATCCTCGCCCACAATGGGACTGTTGAAGTGCCGATCCGGCAGGGCATTGCCGTCCTGGTCTATCAGGCGGCGGTAGGAAGTTACCAGAGCAATTTCCGGCCTATCTCTCAGGATGGCGGCCATGCGGGCGACCGCCTCGGGATGAAGTCGGTCGTCATCGTTCAAAAATTTGACGTATTCCCCTTTGGCCAGGGAAAAGACCTTGAGGTAATTGGCCCGTCCCCCGATGTTGCCTTCGTTGTTGACGTAGCGAATGCGGTTGTCGTTGCGGAATTCCGCCACCACCGCGGCAACCGCTTCCTCGTCGCTGTCGTCGCAGACCACCACTTCAATATTTTGGTAGCTTTGGTTGAGGGCGCTTTCCAGGGTTTCCCGCAGGTAATCGGCTTTATAGGCAGGAACCAGAATGCTGACCAGCGGCTCCTCCTCGCTATCGCGCTCCGGCCAGTAGCAGGTTACCTCCAGGAAATTGGGATCCCGATCGGCGGAGGCGTGTTCGTCATTTTCTTCGGCGGGAATGGGCACCAGCCCCACCTGGGTAATCAGATCTTCCAGGCTTTCCCGGTTAAACAGGCATTTGTAATGGGAAAAAGCGTGAGACAGCCATTCCGAGCTGTTGTCGGTCCAGGTGGTCAGGGAGTCCTTCTCCCGGTAATCCCGCCAGGAACCGTCCCGAAGGGTATCCAGGATTTTGTCCATATCCGGGGTAAGGATTTGCATGGCGCCTTCCGGGGCCAGCACCCGGCGACATTCCCGCAGCAGCGCCAGGGCGGAGCCGACCCCCAGGTGTTCCAGGCAGTTTTCCAGGACCACCCCGGCCACCACGTTTCCGGGGATGGGAAGGTTTTGGCTGAGGGTGGCCTGCCCGTTTTTAACGGCGGCCAGATCGATGGTTAAGGCGCCCTCGATGGGGGAAAGATTAAAACCGATCCGCAGGAAGCGCACCCCCTGCTCATGGTCTTTCCAGACCTCTATCTGGCGATCCAGATCTGCTGAGGTTTGGATTAGTCGGGCGCTGATGCTGGGCTTCTCCCCTGCCTGCCGTTTCTGGTTCCGGTCCGCGCTTTTTTCAACCTGAGGTTGATGCTCACTGGCGCTGGGGTTGTTTAAATCCGTCATGGCTGTATCCGTTCTGGTTTTTGGCTGCGAAGGCCGGGGACTCTCAGGAGACCCGCGGCGTCCGGGTGATTTTCTTTTTCGGTTTTGCGGCAATGCTGACCGCCTCCAGTTGGGCTTCCTGGGTGCGATGCAGCAGATTAACGTGAATGCGGCTGCCATTCTCCGCTATAAAGCGAATCAGTCCGCACAGGCGGGAGATGCTTTGCGAATCCATGGCGGTGCCGGTGGGCAGCAGCATAAAACGCTCCACCGCCCTTTCGGTTGCCGGCAGCAGCATTCCCGCATTGGGGAAATAGGAGCGATACGGCTCCATACGATGGCATCCGGGATAGAAATAGCGCCGGGCGCGGACATTCTCCGCATGCAGAATTTCCACGAAAGCATCGCGGGAGAGGCCGCAGCGATTAGCGTCCACCTCTACGGCGATGTACTGGTAATTGTATTGCTCTCCGGGTTCAAACCTGAAAAGGGCTATACCCGGTATATCGGCCAGTTCCCGTTCATACTGGAGATAATGCTGATAATTAACCGCCATAAACTCATCCAGGCTTTCCAGCCCGGTTAACCCCATGGCCGCGGAAACTTCGTTCATTTTGCCGTTGGTTCCGATGTAGATGACGTTGTCCAGCCCGGAAAAACCGAAATTCTGCATCAGGCGCATGCGGGCGGCCAGTTCGTCGTTATTGGTAGCCACCGCCCCGCCCTCGAAGGTGTTGAAAAATTTGGTGGCGTGGAAGCTGAAGACCTCCGCATCGCCGAAATTGCCCACCATGCGGCCGTTGCGGCTGCAGCCAAAGGCATGTGCGGCGTCGAAGAGCAAGGCCAGTTGGTGCTCCCCGGCAATTTCCTGCAGCGCTTCGGTATTGCAGACCCGTCCCCACAGGTGAACCCCGAGAATACCGCTGGTTTTGGGGGTTATCATACGGCGGACCTGGGCGGGATCGATGGTCATGGTCTGGGGATCGATATCGCAGAAAACCGGGGTAATTTCCTGCCATTGCAGGGCGTGGGGGGTGGCGATGAAGGTCATCGACGGTACGATCACTTCACCGGTCAGGCCCAGGGCGCGAATGGCGATTTCCAGGGCGACGGTGCCGTTGCACATGGTGATGCAGTGTTTGACGCCCAGAAAAGCGGCCAGGCGCTGCTCCAGCTCTTCCACGTAAGGCCCGCGATTGGTAAGGCGGCGGCGATCCAGCATGGTCTCGATCCTGGCCATCAACTGCGCGCGGTCTCCGATATTGGGAGATCCGACATGCAGCGTTTCGGCAAAGGCGGGCTGACCGCCAAAAACCGCCAGTTTGGCTATGTCTTTCACCTGTTCCCTGCTTTCGGGATTTGGGTTTGCTTATGTTGAAGTCCCCGGAGCGCTGGCCTGGTTGCTCCTCGCCCGGGGCGAAATCCGGCATTGGAAGGCTACTTATCCGACGTGTACAACTTCCCTGCGACTGCGAATCCGGTTGACGACCGCTCCCCACTCCCGCCGCTTTTCCCGCTCTTCCGGGGGGAGTTTTTGATATGCGGGTTTTTCGTGCAATTCCAGAGGCGCAATTTTTTCGCGAAGGGCCGCTTCCTCGCCGATTTCAAAATCCGGCCAGTAATGCAATTCGCTCATTTCCCGGTGGCAAACGGCCTCGACATAGCGGATTTCCTCCTCGCTGAGGCCTTCCCGGTACTTGTTGAAATTCTTTTTCATCACCGCTTTTTGGGTGTTTTCCCAATCGGGATTGCGCCGGGCATTGGCCACGCCCAGGGCGTTTTTTTCCAGGGATTGCATCCCGCTTTCGTAGGGAATATCCAGAAAAGTGCACACCTTGCGGAGGGTGGCCGGGGTATCGGCGACCAGATCTTCATAGTGAATTTTGAGAATGAAGGGTCGATTCTCCAGCTGATGATACAGCGATAAACAGGCGCTTTGATCCTGCTGCCAGATACTGGCGGAGCGGATGGCGCAGCCGCGCAGGTTCGGCGATTTTTTCCAGGAGAGGGCCATATCGCGCGGGTCGCGCACCAGCCACACAAAGCGGGCCTCCGGAAAATGGCGGCGAATAAAGTCCCATTGGCGGTACAGGTGGTTTTCCTTCACAAAAAGGCGATTTTTATGGTGGCCGCGGGCTTCGCGTTCAAAAAAAGCCCGAAACAGGCCACTCAGGTCTCCCGGAGTGGTAATCTGCAGCAGCTCGCTGCGGGTCCAGCGGGTAGCCCACACCCCCATTTTGGCCTGAAAAAGATCCGCGATATCTTCGATCAGCAACTCCCAGTTTCCCGGATCCTGGAGATCCCCGTATCCGGCGGCATTTTCCAGAACAATGCGCATGGCGTGGGTTGGAGAGGGTCCGCAATACTGGCTGTGGTTATCCATGAGGCGGGTTATCAGGTTGCTTCCGGAGCGTTCCGAGCACAGCAGAAAGGTAAAATCCACGGGGCTAACTCCCTTCCTTAACCAGGGTTTCTTCGGCGAGGCGATAGCGACTCCACAAGGCCTTGCGAAGGCGTTCCTTGCCGGCGGCATCCAGGAATTTGGGGGTCCGGACATCAAAGGAAGGGGGACCCTCGTATCCGGCCGGCAATTCCCAACCGGCGTTAGCCAGCAAGGTGCGCAGGCGATGCCAGACCATGGCCGGATTCTCACAGAATTGTTGATAATCGACGGTTATATGGCGTTCCGGGGCAATTTCGGCGAGCCCCTGGCACACGTCGCGATCGGTTTCCATCACCTGGACGGCCACCTGATGAAAGGCATCGCAGTCGCGAACGGCCTCATAAGCAGGGGGTTTAAAAGAATACCAGCGGCTGATGGTGCCGAAATATTTCTGGCGGGCGCGCAGCAAGGACTGAGCGTTCCAGAAAGGATCCCGCCGGGTGTGGATAAAAACCATTTGGGGGAATTTTTCGGCCATAAAGGGCAGATTCCAGTTGAACATCAGCCCCTTGAAGGCAAAGGGTTTTCCGAATACCGAGGTCAGGGCGTCCAGCTCGGCAGCCAGGGTGGGAATGTCCACCTGCGCCAGAGCGGCATCATCGAGAAACTGGACATCCGGATAAGAAAAAAAGCGCCGCCAGAAATACCAGAACTCGTTGGGCGCCAGGGTGCCGCTGGTTTTGCCGAGTTCGTTTTCCCAGTTGGGCTCCATCTGCCGCCATTCCTGCAGTTCGTCCCGAAAGGCAAAGCGCGGATCGGTGAGCAACTGCTGAATTTTGGCCCCGATATAAGGTGCCTGATAAAAGCGGGAGAGCAAATTGCTGGGATAGGCAAAAGCGCCGCTGTTGGCCAGCCACTGCATCATCAGGGTGGTGCCGCTACGCGGCGCGCCAACCACCATCACCAGGGGAAAACGGGGATGATGGAAATCCTCAAGAACCTGATCTTCGGCGTTGCCGAGGAGGGTATTCAGCTCGGCGAGGAGCTTTTCCAGGTCGGCGTTGCGGGCAAATCCGGGGAGTTGGGTCAGCTCAACCATTGTGGCGCTCCGGGTCCCGGTAAGCGGGAAAAAAAGGTGACGCGGCGTCGCCGCTCAGATGCCGGTAAAGTTTTCGATTCACGATGCGGCCACCCAGATAAACGGTGCCCTTTTCGTTGCTCCATCCGCTTTTGAAGGCGCTCAGGCCGTCCTTTTGCCGGACGTTTCCGGCGGCGGCGCCCAGGTCTGCGAAGGCGAAACCCTGCTGCTTAAAAAAGCCGAGGGCTTCCCACATTAACCCGTAGGAAACGCGGGTGCGATAGCCGGTCTGGCTGTAAGCGCTGAGGTGGTGATAAACCCAGTCCCCATGGCCCAGCCACAGCTGAATACCGGTAATTTCCCCGTCCTTGCGGGCGGCAAAGGCCAGCATTTCCGGCATGGCCAGCTGGCGCCGGAATCCCTCCGGCGAAAAGGCGGCTACGCCGCTGATGGCGTGCCGGATCATCAATTCGCCATACAAACGGTTCCAGTCCTCCCATAAATCCACCGGCAGGGGATGGAGGCCGATCTGATGCTGTTTGCGGCTACGCCGCGCATAATAGCGGTGATGGGAATTCACCGCCAGATCCAGATCCTCACTCAAATTCACCAGATAATGCTCCTTGAAAGGGCGCAGGAGATCCGGGAAGGCCCGGCGCAACAGGGCGGGACTAAAATTACCGGCGGGCGGGGTTACCAGGGTTACGCTGGCCAGATCTTCCGGCAAAGCGGCGAGATCTTCGGGGAGGGCCTGCCAATTGCGGCAGAAGAACATGGGATAAGTGCCCATGGCGTCAAAAAAAGCGGTATTGGGAATGGGGCGTTTCAGCAGCCAGCCTCCGGACCCGTTCAAGTGGAGAGGATCCCCGTACTCCGAGAGCGATTCGGCGTAGGCCCTGCTCAGATATCCGAAATCGCCGCCCAAAACCGGCTGCGCGGTAGGTGCCAGTAGCCAGCTCATCGCCTTACCTCAGCAGATTTAAGATATTGAGATGCAACAATTTGGAACCCGATTGCATGGCGGCGTTGAAAGCGGTTTGCTCCGTTTCGTATTGGACAATGGCATCGGCGATATCCACGTCCTCCGCATCGCTGATGTAAGTGGCCAGGCTGAGGTTGGCGTTCTCCAGGCGCTCCCGGGTGAGGGCCAGGGTATTGCGCACCGAACCGTTGCGGGCGGAAAGATTGAGCATATTATTGGCCGCGGTATCCAACTGGTCGATCAGCCCGCTCAGGGCGGCGGTATCGTTGGCCAGCAGGGCGGCGTGGAGGTCGTTTAAGGCCACAAAAGCACCGGTGTCCTCAATTTCCTGGCCGGTCACGTTGATCTCCACCGTCAGGCGATCGGCTACCCGGCGGTCCATACGCTGGTCATTACCGCTGTAGGTTACCCCCGTTGCCCCGCGGGTAAAAGGTTGACCGCCTTTGGTATCCGTGCCGGCAAAAACATTCTTGCCCAGAAAATCCGCATTGGTCAGGGTCACAAATTCGTTAAACAGGGCGTCTACCTCCCCGGCCAGCACCTGACGGGTATCGTCGGTGGTAATCCCGTCCGCCCCGCGCTGGGCGTAGGACTTGGCTTCCAGAAGCATATCTTCCATTTGCTGGAGATAATTGCCCGATTCGTCGATCCAGCCCAGGGCACTGTTGATATTGTCCATAAACTGCTCATTCTGCCGGCTGGCTTCCTTGAGGCGGGCCGCTTTGGCAAAACGCAGGGGATCGTCCGAGGGCAGGCTAACGTCCTTGCCGGTCGCAATGGAACGCTGGATTTCCTCCAGCCTGACCGTTTTGCGACTGAACTCCCGGAGAACGTTGCGATTGATCATGGTTTGGGTGATACGCATATCAAAGTCCCTCTCGATTGCGGGGTGGATGCCGGGAAAACCGGCCTAATAAATTAAACCAGGCCCAGAACGACCTGCATCATTTCGTCGACCGTATTGATAACCCGGCTGGCAGCCTGGTAAGCCTGCTCAAACTGGATCAGCTGGGTCATTTCTTCTTCCAGAGAGACCCCGGAAATAGAGTCCCGCTGATTTTCCAACTGCTGGACAATCAGGGCCTGACTGTCGTTGAGGTAATTGGCCTCGTTAAGCTGCGAACCGATTTCGGTGAGAAGCCCGGTAAAGCTGGTGCCCAGGGTGTCCCCGTCCACCAACAGCTCATCCTGAATATCAAAAATGGACATGGCCACCGAATTATCGCCCACTTCCGCACCGGCGGCCCGGCTGGCGATCAGGGAAGGGGCGTTGAGCACCCCGTTGTCCAGACGGATGTTGGCCGCGCCGGTGGTGTTGGCGGAGAAAAAATTCTGGCCGGTGATGCCCTCCAGATTCTGACCGCTGCGGTGAATATTGTTGACGCGCTCCACCAGGGCATTGGCCAGACTGTCGAGATGGTTTATGGTCGCGGGAATGGTTTCGTTCTGGTGCTTCAGCTTGCTGCCCAGGGTGCCCCCGGAAAAAGCGGGCTGAGGTCCCACGTTGCGCAAGCTGACCGTGGTTTGGTAAACCCCGTTTTCCTTGACGGTTTCTACCGCCAGTTGCTCCACCTCCCGCCCGGAGACCAGCAGCAGACCGTCGGTGCTGATGATGGTTTCCCCGGCTTCGTTCTCCCGAACATCAATTTTGATGAGCTCGGAAAGCTCGCCGATCAGGCGATCCCGCTCGTCCAGCAGATCGAGATTGCCGGTATTGGTGTATTTTTCATTGAGATTGGCCAGTTGGGCGGTAATCTGGTTGACGCGGTTGACGTCCGCGCGGATGTCCCGGTCGACTTCCCGCTGGGTGTCGATCAGAGTGTCGTGGGTGCGATTGAAGGCGTTGCTGAGCAGCACCCCTTTATCCCGCACCACCGTCCGCGCCGAGGCGCTTTCCGGATCGCTGGCCAGATTGTTCCAGGCCTCCCAGAATTCCCCCATCAGATTGCCGATGCTGGCGTCGGTATCCGAGGCGAACACCGTTTCCACCTGGGTGAGCAGGCGGCTGTCGGTATCGTAATACCCCTGGCGCTGACGCTCCTGCCAGAGCTGGTTTTCCACCAGGCGCTGCTGAATGCGGGAGACCGTATCCGCCTCCACCCCGACCCCGATCTGGCCGATCCCGGGCACTCCAATAGCCAGATTGGTCATGTTGACCCGCTGACGGGTATAGCCTTCCGTACCGGCATTGGCGATATTTTTGGAAGTGATGTTGATGGCGCGCTGGTTGGCGAACAAAGAGCGCCGCCCGATTTCCATGAGTTGGTTGAGAGACATGGTATTCTTCCTTGATGCTAAAGCGTGCTAAACCTGCCAGTCCAGAATCTGTTTACCCTGACCGCCTTTTTCCATCTTCCCGGATTTGGAATAGGTGCCGGGTTTACTCTCGATATTGGGGAACAAGGTTTTGAACATCTCGCGGTTCAACTGCATGCAAACCGCCACCAAACGCTGATTTTCGCGGTTGAGGTTCTGGACCTTCTCCAGATTTTCCCGCAGATTGCGGACCCGTCCGGCCCATTCCTGGCGGTCGGCGCCGTCAAAATGGCGGGCCAGATCGGAAAGAGTGAGGGGGGAATCGCCCAGATCGTATTCCCGGGCGGCCAGGCGAACCAGCTCCACCCGGCGGGTAACCAGGTCGCCCATCTTGCGGGCCAGGGCCTGTTCCTCCCCAATGGCGTCCCGCAGTCCGGAGACATCCCCGCTTACCACCATACGCTGCTTGCGGGTCATAATTGCCAGAAGCGCATCGGCAACCGCGTTTTCTTCGTTGATTTCGCTGCTGAGCTGGGCGCGCAATTGAGCTGAATCAGTCATTTTCCCACCTTAAAGATTTCAGGTTTTCCAACATATCCGGAGCGAGGAGCGGGTTCAGTTTGTTGAGCAATCCGTTTTCCGCATTTTCCATATTTTCGCGAATAAAATCGGCCAGACCAATCCCGCCTTTGTCGGCAATGGCCTTGCCCATTACGGTACTGAACATCATTTTGGCCATGGAATTGCCGGATTCGCCGTAGGGATTTTCGGGAATGGTTTTTTCCATGGTTTTAAGCAACATGGTTATAAACACCGATTCCATATCTTTGGCCGCCGAGGCCATTTTGGAATTTTTATCCGCGGCGCTCTTATTGGCGAAGACGCCCGGTGCTCCTGGCATTTCTATTTTGCTCATTATCGGCACTTCCTACAAAATGATTAACTCGGCACGCAAGGCGCCCGCTTCTTTAATGGCCTGAAAAATGGAGATCATATCCCGCGGCTTCAGCCCCAGCGCGTTGAGGGCCTCGGCCAGTTCCCCGACATTAGTGGTGCGGTTGATCACCGCGGTTTTGGGAAGATCTTCCTCGGCCTGGGTTTCGGTAACCTCATCCTGAACGGTCTGACCGGTAGAAAAGGGGGCCGGTTGGGAAATTACCGGGGTCCGCCGGGTATGGATGGTCAGATTGCCGTGGGAGATCAGCACCTCGTCGATGCGCACCGCGCTGCCGGCCACTACCGTTCCGGTGCGTTCGTTGATCACCACCCGCGCTTCCACATCCGGCTGCACGGCCAAAATTTCCAGGGCGGCGATAAAACGAACCGCATCTCCCTCGCTGGCGACCGAAGGCGGATAGGGCACCTCCACCATCGCCGGACTAATGGGCGCCGCCGGGGCGGCCTGGGTGGTGTCCACAAAAGCGGGGTTGCGGGAGATCATGGCATTGATGCTGTCGGAGATCATGCTGGCGGTCCGGAAATCCGGATTGAGCAGGTGCAGGCGCAGCGGTTGGGTAATGTCTATGCTCCCGCCCGGGACTTCGCGGGTGAGGCTGGCCCCATCGGGCACCCGGCCCACCAAAGCGTAATTTTTGCGAAGCTGCTCGCCGGCGGAGGTTTCGATATTAAACCCGCCGATGGAAACCGCTCCCTGCCCCATGGCAAAAGGGGTTCCGGCGGCATCCACCAGGGGGGTCATCAACAGCACCCCGCCTTCCAGACTTTTGGCATCCCCCAGGGAAGAAACGGTAATATCGAAGCGGGTGCCATTGCGACCGTAGGCGGGGATCTCCCCGGTTACCATCACCGCGGCGGCGTTGCGGGTGCGCAACTGCTCCTGCGGCACGGTAATCCCGAAGCGCTCCAGCATATTGCTGATCGACTGAATGGTAAAAACCGATCCCCGGTTTCCCGAAGAGCGGTCTCCGCTGCCGTTGAGGCCGACTATCAAACCGTAGCCCACCAGGGCCACGCGGGGACTCTCCACCCTCACCACGTCCTTAATGCGGGGCTGGGCGGAAAGACCCGGCGCCAGGACCAGCATCAGGGTGAAAATCCAAAGGGCACTTGTGCTGAAGAACATCCTGTTCATGTTGGTCTCCTTATTGGGCAGCCGTGGTAAAAGCGACCGTTCCCATGCCCACCATCACCAGCAGCACCCCCAGGCCTTTGGCCATCATGCGGGTAAATCCCCCCTGACCCACCATGCGGTGCACGATGCCGCTTTTGCGGTAGGTGATCTCCGCGTCGGCGATCTGGAAGGAATAGATGGTGTTGTCGGCATTGATGTCCCGGGGCCGCACATAGCCGGTCAGCTTCATGACGTTTTCCTCGCCGTTAACCGATAGTTTGCGTTCCCCTTCAATTTTGAAAATGCCCCCGGCGCTTTCCTCGACGATGCGCACCGACATGCGGCCGGTCAGGCGATCGCTCTGGGCGGTGCCTTCCTTGCCGTCAAATTTGTTGGCCACTTTGGAAGAAAGGCTGAGGCTGGCGCCCAGATCGAAGACGTCTCCCCCCAGGGTTCCCCCGGCCTGCATGTCCGAGCTGTTGTCGCTCTGGGAGCTGGAGGCGCGGTTGGCGTCGGCATTTTCCAGGATCATCACCGAGAGGATATCCCCCACGTTATGTCCGGTAACATCCGAGTAAAGCGAGATGGTTTGCTGGGCCTGCAGGGCAAAAAAGCCGCTGATCAGCAGCAGGGTAAGCATAAATTTCATTTCCAATTCTCCTTGTCAACCGCCAGAGCGCCAGGGCGCCGAGCAATTAAATCAATGTTTTTCATAATCTTTGGTATTCCCGGCGTCCTTGCAATCCCCTGTATCTCCCTTCGAAAGGGGGGACTCAGGGGGTTGCGACGGCCAGTTCGGGGGAAGCCAGGCGAGCGGTCACAATACTGCTGCTGCCCTCGCATTTCACCTCCACCAGATCCCCGACCCGGCTGTCCCGGCGGATAATGCCGGGCACGCTGATCACCAGATTGCCGACATTCATTTGCAGGGTCAGTTTACTACCGCGGCGCAGCATGGCGTCCGAATTCAGCATTTGCGGGGACAGCACCGTGCCGGCCTGGATGTAGCGGGCCGCGCTGAGATTCCCCCCATTCAGAGCGGGTAGTTCGAAAAGCTGATCGTCGCGGCGCAAGGAGCGCATCTCCACGGCAAAAAGATCGGGGGTCAGGGTTTGTCCCTTTCGGATAGAAACCCGGGCCACCAGCACCTCGCGATTGAGGGTGACGTCCACCGTGGCGCTGCGCCGGGCAATCTCCCGGCCGCCCTGCTGCAAGCTCACCCAAACCAGCTGATAACCCAGCTGCCAGCGGTATTTGGGGGTCACCGAAACCGACAGCCCCCCGCCGGAGAGCGGGCCAAAATCCGGAAAACGCATCATTTTGAGGGTGATGTCGCCGGGTGAGGCATCGAGGGTCCCGGCCAGTTCCGACACAATCAGGTCCTGCACCTCGGCCTGTAAAGCATTACCGCTCTCCCCGGCCAATAGAAAACCGGAGGAGAGCAGTATCAGGCTGGCCAAAAGAACCCGGCGGGGTCGGTTAAAACAGGTAAACATCATGCTAACCCATCAGCGTTTGAGATTGTTAACCATGGACAACAATTCGTCTGCGGTGCGCACCGCCTTGGTGTTCACCTCGAAAGCCCGCTGGGTAACGATCAGGTCGATCATCTCCTGGGCCACATCGACATTGGACTTTTCCAGGTAACCCTGGGCCAGCATGCCCATGTTGTTTTCGCCGGGGGTTCCCAGGCTGGGATCCCCGGAGGCATCGGTAACCTCATACAGATTTCCCCCCAGGGCCCGCAGGCCGGCGGGGTTCATAAAAGAGACAATCTCCAACTGCCCGATTTCGGTGGAATTGGTCTCACCGGCGAACTGGACGGTGACGGTTCCGTCCTGGCCGATGCTCAGTTGTTGGGCGTTTTCAGGGATGGTGATATCAGGGTAGATTCGCAAGCCGGAATTGTTTACCAAAACGCCGTCCTGATTGACCTTCAAGGCACCGTCGCGGGTGTAGACAATCGTTCCGTCCGGTTTGAGGACCTGCAGAAATCCGGCGCCGTTGATGGCGATATCCAGGGGATTTCCGGTTTGAACGATGCTTCCCTGCGAAAAAGAGCGGAAGGTGGAAATGGGTTTATTTCCCAGACCAATCTGAATTTCAGTGGGCTTCTGATAATCTCTGCTGCCCCCTGCCCCACCGGCCTGGATATTTTCGTAGAGCAGGTCCTGGAATTCGACGGTGCTCTTCTTATAGCCGGTGGTATTCACGTTGGCCAGGTTGTTGGAGATGTTGTCCACATTCATCTGTTGGGCGGTCATGCCCAGGGCAGATGTTTTTAAGGCACGAAACATTCAGGTCTCCTCGGTTAATTAAAATGGGTTACGAAACCCGTCCGACCGACGAAGCGGCCTGACGAAAAATGTCGTCCAGAGTCTGGATCATTTTCTGGGTGCTTTCAAACTGGCGCTGCACCTCGATCAGCCCCATCATTTCGTTAATGGGATTGACGTTGGCGTCCTCCAGGAATCCCTGCTGCACGTCCACCTCCTCCACTTCGAAGAGGGCATTGGCATCTTCCACCTGCATCAGATTATCCCCCAGTTTGTTGAGGGCCTGCAGATCTTCGACATCCTGGATGCGCAGGGTGGCGCGCAAATCCCCGTCGACAAAAATCTCCCCGGCGCGGGTAACGGAAACTTCCGCGGGGGTCAGGCCTTCGTCGGTCAGGATAATCCATCCCTGCTCGCCAATTACCGGATGGCCGGCGCTGGTGCGCAGCACCCCGTCCTCATCGAGCTTGAACTGGCCGTCGCGGGTCAACATTTCCCCGTTTTCCGTTTCCACGGTAAAAAAACCGCGTCCGGCAAGGGCCAGGTCGAGGGGATTCTCGGTTTTGCTGAGCATTCCCTGAGAGAAGTCGGTGTATTGGCGGGTTTGCATCTCCAGGGCGCGATCGCCGTCTTCGTCGACCAACTCGAAAAAAACCACGTCCCGCTTAAATCCGGCATTGTCCAGATTAGCCAGGTTGTTGGAGATGGATTCGTTGCGGATGTTTTGGCCGTTCAGCAGGTTGCGCAACTTGGGAAGAGTAATATCCATATTGAAGCTCCACTTTCTTGTGTTCGCTTCGGGAAAAAGCAAGGGGGGTGCCAATTGGCAAGGGGGCGAGGGGG
>JAGRBF010000195.1 GCA_020434205.1 Calditrichota bacterium
AAGTTCAGGGACTCTGAAGGCGCTTTAGAGGGGCGATACGGCCTGTCGCCCGAAGCAGCGGCGCTAAAGGGCCCCAATTTCGAAAATTCCAATGATTTTCAACATGCCCGGGGGATAATCGTTTAAAACTCGGCGGGAAACGGCGACATCAGGAATGAACTTCCAATCCCAACAAGGTAATATCGTCGGAGAAGGAAGCATTCCCCCTCCAGGAGGTCAGCTCCCTGAGAACCCCATCCAGGTTTTCCTCAATGGAAAGTTGGCGACTGGAATCCAGGGCTTTGAGCAAACGTCCGGTTCCGAAATAGCGCTGTTGACCGTCGTCCGTTTCCGGTATACCGTCGGAATATAAGAAAATCCGGTCGCCGGCGCCAAGGGTGATCCTTTCTTCCCGATAATCGGCATTTTCGATAAAGCCGATCGGCAGGCTGGGCATCTCCAGCAGGCGCGGCTCTTTTTGGTGCGGGGCGTAAACAATCGCAGGATGCCCGGCATTGACCATGCGCAATTCCCGGGTTCGCAAATTAAATACCGCATAGAGCATGGTAAAGTACTGGCCGCTCACCATGTCCATCTGAAAGCGTCGGTTCAGGTTATTGGCCACTGTAGCCGGATTTACAATGCGTTGCCGCCCGGTTTTATCGTCCTTTTCGATGAGCAGAGAGGCCTGATCCTCCAGCGGGGAAAGTATCCGGCTCAGGGTTACCGCCAGTAGCGCGGCGGGAACGCCGTGGCCACTAACATCCAGGACGTAGAAGCCGAGATTCTCTTCGTCCAGTTGCAGAACGTTGAGAATATCCCCCGCCAGCTCGTCACAAGGCTGAAAGCGCCAGGCAACCCGGACGTTGGGGAGATCGGGCACCTGGGCGGGGAGGAGGGAATTCTGAATAACCGCGGCGGCGCGGATGCTTTCGAACATCTTGTCGCTGGCCTGACTAAGGGCCTCGTTTTTTTGCTTGAGCCGGGCTTCCAGTTCCACAATACGCTCCCCGGCGCGCAGACGCACCCGGAGTTCCTCTTTGTCGAAGGGTTTGTGGATAAAATCATCCGCACCGTTGTCCATCCCTTTCACCAGGTCGGATTTCTCCGCTTTGGAGGTCAGCATAATTATATAGACGTATTCCTCCGCCTCCCGGCGAATCCGCCGGACCAGCTCCAGACCGTCCATCTCGGGCATCACCCAATCGGTAATCACCAGGGAAAAGGGAGCTTCCCGGAAAAAAGCCAGGGCTTCCCGGCCATTTACGGCCGCAACCACCTCATGCCCCCATTCGGTAAGGCGCCTTTCCAGCAATCTTCTCGAGACCGCTTCATCTTCGGCAATCAGAATTCTCAAACGTAATACTCCGTGAAAGGACAGCGATTCGGTAAATAGACAACACGCCCTGGCCGCGTTGTCCCGGCAGTTGCGGCAGGTCTTTAACCACCGTGTGCCGGGTCAGGGTAACGGACCTAATCCTTTAGACCTCACCCGCATTCTGTTCTTGCGCAGGGTTATTTGGGCTCCATAACGGCCGCAACGCCAGCAAAATTAGAGATCTCTAACGATCTTGCCTTGCGTTACGGAGAGAGCCGGCTGCGGAGCCAGCTTTCCGCCTCCCGACAATAGAGAAGGCGGTCGTGCAACCGGTTAGGCCGCCCCTGCCAAAATTCCATTCGCACCGGCCGGAGCTGATACCCGCCCCAATAAGGGGGGCGGGGCACATCGCGACCCTCGAATTTTTCCGCAACCTCCCGGAAAGTGTCTTCCAGGGTCTGCCGGTTCTCAATCGTCGAACTTTGTTGGGAAGCCCAGGCCCCCAACTGGCTTTCGCGGGGGCGGCTGGCAAAATAGCGATCGGAAATGTCTCCGGCCACGCGGGAAACCATACCTTCGATTCGCACCTGCCGGTGCAGCTCCGGCCAATAAAACAAAAGCGCGGCCGCCGGATTGGCGGCGAGGTCCATTCCTTTACGGCTTTCGTAGTTGCTGTAAAAAATGAACTGACCACCCGCCACTTCTTTCAGCAAAACCGCCCGCTGCGAGGGCATTCCATTCTTATCCGCCGTGGCCAGAATCATCGCGTTCGGTTCCGGGGAAGCGACCTCGCTAACCTCTGCAAACCAGATTTCGAAAAGGGCCAAAGGACTCTCCGGAGCATCCTTTTCGAGAAGGTCTCCCCGGCGGTATTCGGTGCGAAATTGTTCAAATTTTTTATGGCTGCTCATAGGCGATTGCATTAGATCCGCAAGGGTCCGGCAAATTCGCGAAACATCCGTTCCGTTTTGCCGTTCCCATAGGGGTTTCTCCCAGAACCGTGGAAAAGAGCCCGGATCAAGTGGAAAAATTATGGTTTAAAAAGTTTATTTGCAATAGATTATCCGATCAGGAACAAAAGTCTTCCACCCAATTGCCGAACGCCCGCACTCATGAGCACATTTTTGGCCTTTCTCAACTTTTCCTATAAAAACTATATGCGACAACACCGCTATCTGCGCGATATTATTGCGGTGGTGGTTTTTTCGATTTTTTTCGGGGGATTTTTAACCAATCCGGTCCGGGATGATACGATCTGGCTGGTCTTTTGCGTTTTTGCCCTGCTGCTGAATCTGCTGACCGCACCGGCGGTGTTTTTTATGGACGACAGCGCCACCCTTTATTTTTTGATCGGCAAGCCGGGGGGGCGTCGCCGGATTTTTTTGGCCAAGGTGGCCCTGATTATCCTGATCGATCTGATGTGGGTCAGCTGTTTCGCCGTCCTTTACGGGCTGCGTTTCGGCGAAATTGCTTTTTTTCTGGGCATGCCGGTTCGCCTGATGTTGCTGGGCATGATCCTCACCCTTTCCACCCTGTGGATCTCCCTGGCCTATACCTATCGCCCCCAGCTAACCTGGCTTATTTTCCTGGTTTTGATTTTCGGGAACATCGTCGCCAAACAGAAAATGCTGGATTTCGACTCCCCGCTTTCCGCAATCAAGGGACTTTCCCTGCTGCTGCCCCCTTTTCTGGAACTGGATTTCCTGGCGGTGGAGCCGGTCTGGAACGGGTGGACCGCTCTCTTTGCCGGAATCACCCTGCTGCAGAGCGGAATTTTGATGTGGGTTTCCCTGCGCCAGATGCAAAGGCGGGATATTTATTAGCTCATGTTACGCAACCGAACCTACTTTTGCTATTTAACCGCGAAGGC
>JAGRBF010000196.1:0-4462 GCA_020434205.1 Calditrichota bacterium
CACAACGGACATCCGGTTGGCCAATTTATTACTGGAATCCCGCTGACGCTTCCGGGCGAAAGGGCGATTCACCCGCCATGCCAACCTTTGCTTTTCGGTGAAGCTTTGTGAAGCTGGTGACTTGTTGGCAATCGCATAAAACCAGGCTCTAATATAAGGTAAAGGTGCCTCTCCTGAAATAAAAAAGGGACCCGTCGTTTGGACAGGTCCCCGAAAAAAGGTGCCGCGGTGGATTCGCTTACTTCAGCCAGCTGTAGCATCCGTCGCGCAGGGTTTCGCGATTGTTGTGCATAAACTTGTCTTCCTTGGAACGGACAAAGGGAGCCAGGCCGGTAACCAGACTGGTGGCCCGGGAGGCGAAGTTGCCGTCGTTTTTAGCCCGTGCATATTCGGACCTGGCGCGTTCGAAGACCAGTTTGTCGTCGTAGCTGTAGTTGCTTTCGCCGCGACTCTTGAAGCAGCTTTCGGCTGCCTGAACGAGAATATCGCCCATCACAATGTAGGGCAGGCCGTATTCCCGGTTAACCTGCTTGGCGCGGTTGATGTAACTGGCCGCAGTGGAAAACTGCTTCTGCGCGGAATAAGCAGCGGCAGTGGCGCAGAGAATATCCTGATTATCCGGGTCGATATCGATAATTTTGCGATAGTTTTCGATGGCCTTGCTGGTTTGCCCGAGATTCTCATAGGCGCGGGCCAGGCCGGAAAGGGCGCGGGTGTTGAGGGGTTCGGTGGCTACCGCGGCGGAAAAAGCACGGACCGCCTCCTCGGATTCCCCGACTTCCAGAGCTTCCTTACCGTATTTCAGTGCGGCATCCAGATTGTTGTTATCCCGGTCAAAGGCTTCCTTATATGCCACCAGCGGGTCGATCCCGAAGGATTCCATCATGCTGATCTTGAGGCTTTGGGCCTGGGCGTCCTCCGGAGCGAGCTCCAGGTAGCGGTCGATGGCATCGAGGGAACGCTGGTCGTTGACGGAAAAATAGAGGTCCGCCAGAATCCGCAGGTAGCCTTTTTCCTTGGGATTGGCGCTTACCAGGGCTTCGTAATGGGGGATGGCGCATTCGGTATTGTCCAGGGTTCTCTGAACAATGCCACCCATGTAATGCAGGGTAACGTTGTCCGGATACTTTTCCAGACCCATGTAGGTGACCAAAAGACAACTGTCCATGAGGGCGGCGCGATTGCCTTCCTCCGATTTGGCCAATTCGAAATAGCAGGTAGCCAGTTTGGAATAAACCACCTTAAACTGACCGGTTTGATCGTTGATCAAAACTTTCCAGTAATACGGAATGGTTTTGCGATAAGCCTCGTGCTTGAGGTTTTCCCTTCCGAAGCTGTACCAGAT
The DNA here is from genome assembly GCA_020434205.1 of Calditrichota bacterium. Classification (GTDB taxonomy): domain Bacteria; phylum Calditrichota; class Calditrichia; order RBG-13-44-9; family J075; genus JAGRBF01. Next base: position 1,346 of record JAGRBF010000196.1, read on the forward strand.
GGATAATTGCCGCTGACCAACAGTGTCCGATTTAAATTTTTCGTAGGGCGTTTCGAAACTGGCGGGTTTGCAATCGGGGGCGCCAGTTCCCGTTTCCTGAGCAAAAATAGCGCTCAGGGAAAGCAGCAGGAACAGGGTGAGGGCCGCTTTAAGGACCTTTTGGGACTTAGGTTTCATCGGAAATTGATTCCTCCGGTTTTTACTGATATCTACGGCGGAAGGCCGGGAGCAAGTCTGAATGCCGTTTCTACGCAAGTATTTAAGTATTTAAGGCCAATTACGCAACCGAAATGATTCCCGGTCGGCCGGAAAAAACAGATCGGCCTACTGCTTTAGCGAATTCTCTGGAACCACAATTCTCCCATACTCAGGGAAAAATTGAGATTGATAAACTTCTCTTCAACCTGGTTGTCGGTCAGATCGCCCCGCATTCCCACCACCAAAGCCAGGTCCAGGCGGTTGTACCAACTGCTGAAGGGCATACCGACCCCAAAGTGAAGGGCCTTTTCCGTTACGCTGGCGTTGTTGAACAAATACCCCAGATTGGTTTGGGAATAACCTGCCCGCCAGTCGAAGCGCTCCAAAAAATTCGGTCGCCGGATATGGGCGGCCTGATGTTCCAACCCAACGTTAAAGTGCGACCAGGAATCGTAATTGGTCGCCGGCTGCTTCAGCACCGAAGCCCAGTCCTGATAAGCGTAGCCGCCCACGGCCTGCCATTGCTTGGCAAACTGAAATCCGCCCGCCAGCCCGTAGTGAAGGGGGAAACTGTTGATGTTGCGGTTCCCCGTTTCCAGATAGGTGAGGGAGGACAGGTATTCCACGTCCACGCTCAGCTTGGGTTTGAGATCGACGAAAGCGGCCAGATGGGCGTTGTCCACAGGACGGACGTCCGCGCTTAAACCGATCCCGGCGCCCTTAACGCGATACTGAACCGCGTGGCCGATATCCAGGTAGCTGCTGGCGTTAAACAAAACGGTATAGGACTCTTCCAACGTGCCGAAATAAAAATTTCCGTGCAGGGCGAGCCCCACTTGAGGCATGGGAGACCAGACCAGGTTGAAGCGCGCCAGGTTGACGTTGCCGGTATAGTCGTTGCGCTGGGTGTAGCGGGAACTGTCATTGGGATTGATAAACTGCTGTTCCAGACGGGATTCCTTGAGGAGATACGGCTGGAGGGTGGCGCCGATAACCCACTTCTGACGCTGAATGGGAATGGCGATGCTCAGGCCGTTAAATTCCGCGGTAGACACCGTAAAACTGGTTCCGGGCAACTCGGTATCGTTGCGATTGTAGCCCATAACAAAAGTGGCCCGGGTATGATCCACGTAACGCCATTGGGAGATCAGGTAGTTTTCCAGGCTCAGGGAATCGCCGAAGGCAAAACCGCCCCCCATTCCCATGGCGCGAACGCTGGAAAGGAACTGCCGCGTTCCCAGTCCGTTGGTTTGTGAGGAAAAATAAGTGTCCGAGAAAGCGGCGCCGCTGCTCAGGCACAGGATCATGGCAATGGCCAGAAATGTTTTCATTAAAAACCTCATCCAAAAGTCATTAGGTGCCGGACCAATCCCGGATTAAAAAGGTTCCGCGGGTAATTTCAGCGAATAAAGAATCAGGCGCGGCCGGTTTGCCGGATCGGGATTGTTATAGCGGTAAAAGGAAAAATAACTCATATACTGATTCTGCTGCCGGAACTCCACCGCCAGGCCTTTGAAAGTCGAATCTGCGCCCTGATTCAGGCGGCGGAACATGAAAGCGGCGGCAAAATCCGAGCGCTCGGAGCCCGCGTTAACCTCGATGTAGTGCTCATCCGCGCTGTAGCGGTTCATCAGGATCTCGTTGAAGCTGTTGGTGCTGACGTCGAGGCTGAAGATGCGGCTGCTGTCCACCCGAACCCCGGCGCTGTCCGGATTGGAAAGCAGGGGCATAACCCGCAGATCGGGATTATAAGTGTCGGACGGGTGCGGCAGGGAATAATCCAGATCGACCGGCAACTGGAGGATCATCGAGGAAGGCAGGATTCCATCCGGATATTTGGTGCGCAATACCTCCAGGTCAAACCCCAGCACCATCACATAGGGATTGGTGTAGGTGGTCAGGAAGTTGTAGTCCGGAAGGCCGGGCCGCTGGGCTTCGTAGTTGCCCTGGATCAAAAAGGCGTCGGTGGAGGCGATGGTGCTGGCTTCCAGAACGCTGTCGTCCTCTTCGGTGTGATACCGGTAATAAAGGGTGATCCCGCTGCCGCCCAGAATGTCCCGGGCCAGGATTTCCCGGACAAACTCCGGGTTTTCCCCTTCCAGAATAATCCCGTTGTTAAAGAGGGTGGTGTCCGTATTGGCGTCCGCCCACTCTTCCAGCAGGGGAAAGGCGGTTGGGCTAAATACCAGGTTCAGGGTATCCGTGGTGGAATCCTGAGCGGTCATTTGCATCTGCCCCAGAACGGTGTTGCGATCAATGTTGTCGTCCGGATTGGTCATCCATACCTCACTGGTGTCCGTTAACCAGTTATTAATTGCGGGATGGGCCCGAATGGTAAACGGATTTTCCGAATCCCCGATCTGATCGGTTACCGCAAGCTCCAGCCAGGCGCTGTCTATAATAGCGCTGGCGAGGATACCGTTAAACTTGAGGATGGGACGGAAGGTATGGCTTTGATAGCTGCCGACCAGAACGCGCTCGGCGGTAAAGGTGGGGACAATTTCATCCAATTGGAGGGTGTTGTCTATGGTGGCATACAGGGTGTCTACTACCAGGTTGGCGGTGCGGTCCCCAAGTTGGGTTTCCACCGGGTTTTCTTCACATTGCCAGAAAAAAACGGCCGCGACCAACAGAATGCCCAGGAGGTTTCTTCTCATTTGACTTCCTTAAGGTTCGAGCTTGAAATGAGTTGCAGATACAAGGCGGTAAATATAAGCAAAACCGGCAACTTTTTTCAATGGAATATTGAATAAAGCGCGATAGTCCACGAATCTATACCGCCGGCAGGGGGATTGGTTCCCCGATTTCTTGGCTCCATCACCCGAAAAAGGGGTTGTTTGGGGGGTGTTGGGGGGAGATATTGCCGTTGGCCGTTGGCCGTTGGCCGTCCAACGTAAACAATCAACAATCAACAATCAA
>JAGRBF010000196.1:4585-11786 GCA_020434205.1 Calditrichota bacterium
GGGATGGTCCCCAGCCACCCCGGTCCCACCCTCGCCCCCCAGGAAGTTCAGGACAACATCACCCAGTATGTCCCGGAGTTGTCCCGCCTCGCCGAAATCCATTTTCGCGGGGTTTTTAACCTGGACAGCGCCAATATGCGGCCCCATCACTGGCAGAAGCTGGCGGAAATTGTTTTCCGGGAGTTGGATCAATTCGACGGTTTCGTAATTATCCACGGCACCGATTCGCTGACCTACACCGCCGCGGCCCTCTCTTTTATGCTGCGCAATTTGCCCAAACCGGTGATCCTGACCGGCTCCCAACGCCCCCTGGCGGAGATCCGCAGCGATGCCCGGGCCAATCTGATCGGGGCGGTGGAACTGGCCACCTACGATTTTCCGGAGGTGTGCATTTTTTTCGGGAATGAGCTGCTGCGGGGAAACCGCAGCGTCAAAATTTCCAGTATGGATTACGGGGCTTTCCTCTCCCCCAATTTTCCGCCTCTGGCCCGGGTGGGGGTGGAGGTAGTGCGGGTGGGAGAGGTGCTGAAGCGCGGGGGCGATCCGGTCCTGGAAACCGATATCTCCACCGGGGTGGTGGTGATGCGCATTTACCCGGGCTTCAGCCATAATCACCTTAAAGCGGTGGACGAAAATGTCGGCGCGATTGTGATAGAGGGGCTGGGTACCGGCAATATCGGCAGCGAAGATGCGGTGCTGCTACAGGCGCTTGCCGACTGGCATGCGGCCGGCAAGGTGGTGGTGGTGAACAGCCAGAGTCCCTACGGGCGGGTCGATCTGGACCGCTACCAGAGCGGCATGCTGGCCATGCAGGCCGGGGCGATCGGCGCCGGGGACATGACCACCGAAACCACCCTGGTTAAACTGATGCACCTGCTCGGCAATTTTCCCGGAAAGCCGGAGAGCATCCGGGAATTATTGATCGTTCCCCTGGCCGGGGAGATCAGCACCCCCCAGTAGCAGGTTCTTTAATCATCCCCTTTTAACCCAATTTCTCCATTTCCGCGACCAGATCGTTCAGCAAATGGGTGGTGGCCTCAATGGGTGCCGGCGAGGACATATCCACCCCGGCATCCTTCAGCAAATCGATCGAGTAGGCGGAGTTGCCGCGGGTGAGAAAGTGCAGGTAGGCATCCCGGGCCTCCCGGTCTCCGGCCAGGATGCGCCGGGCCAGGGCCGTGGCCGCCGAAAATCCGGTGACGTACTTGTAGACGTAAAAATTGTAGTAAAAATGGGGAATCCGGCACCAGTTGATCTCGTAGCGCCCGTCCATCTGAAAAGCATCCCCGAAATAACGCTGATACAGCTCCGCGCCAAGGGCACTCAGGCTTTCCGCGGTGAGGGGTTCTCCGGCTTCGCTGCGGGCATAAATGGTTTTCTCCAGCTCGGCAAAGAGGCTTTGGATGTAGACGGTGCCGCGGATTTTGTCCGCGTATTCGTTCAACAAATAGAGGCGCCGGCGCGGTTCGGTGGTGACCTTCAGGAGGTGGTCCATCAACAGGGCTTCGTTGAGGGTGGAGGCCACTTCCGCCACGAAAATGGTGTAATTGCTGTAGTGATAAGGCTGGTGCCGGTGGGTGTAGTGGGAGTGCAGGGCATGCCCCAGTTCGTGGGCCAGGGTAAAAACATCCCCCAGGGTCTCGTTGTAGTTCATTAAGATAAAGGGATGGACCCCAAAGGTGGACCAGGAATAGGCCCCGGCGCGTTTGCCCTGATTTTCGTAAACGTCGATCCAGCCGTTGTTGAAGGCCTCCTTCAGAATCGCCTGATAATCCTCGCCCAGGGGACTCATGGCCTCCCGGATCAGCTCGGATCCTTCCTTATAGCTCATGTTGAAATTGACCTCCGGGACCACCGGGCAATAAAGATCCCACGGTTTGAGCTTCTCCAGATTGAGGGCCCCACGCCGGTATTCCAGAAAACGGTGCAGCGGGTCCAGGTTGTTGTTGAGGGTGGCCACCAGGTTGTCGTAGACCGCCACGGGGACATGGTCGGCGTGTAGGGCGGCGGCCAGGGCACTGGGATATTTGCGGGCCCGCGCGTAGAAAATTTTGCTTTTTAAATTGGCGGTGAGGGTGGCCGCCAGGGTATTGGTCCACCCCGCATAGCTGCCATACATGGCTTCGAAGGCGGCCTGGCGCACCTCGCGGCTGGGGGATTCCAGCAGGCGATTGATCCGCCCTTTGGTTACCTCGATGGTCGCCCCGTTTTCGTCCTTGATGGCCGGGAAGGTGATGTCCGCGTTGTTAAACATGGAAAAGATGTTGTAGGGCCCCTGGGCCATCTCCCCGCTCATGGCCAGCAGGCCTTCCTGCTCAGCATCCAAAACGTGGGCCTTGCTGCGCATCAGGTTTTCCAGTTGGTGCCGGAATGCCTGCAGCAGGGGGTCTGCCAGCAGGTTTTCCAGATCCCGGGCCGGGATAGCGAGAATTTCCGGGTCCATGTAGGCCATGGCCTGACCCATCTGCACCGCCAGGGCGGTGGCCCGATCCCGGAAGCCCTGGTATTTGGAAACCCCGGTATCCTGATCGTTTTTCAACCCGGCATACAGGTAGAGCCGGTAGAGTTTCTCGGAGAGGCGATTGACCTCCCGAAAACAGTCCGTCATTTTGCGGGCGCTTTCCCCGAGGGTGCCCTGAAAAGCGGCCAGACCGGGCAGGGCGGCGGTGACGGCCTCGAACTCGCGCTCCCAATCTTCATCCGTTTTAAAAATGTCCTCCAGACGCCATTGATGGGCGGGGTCGTTATCCGTGCGTTTGGGGAGGCTTTTGACCTCGGGCTGCTTTTCGGAAAAAAGGGGGAAGTGCATAATTGCTCCGTTTTTTTATGCGAAGCAGCCCGAATTTCCCGGGGTTAACCCGGCAGCGGCGCATCACCGGGGCTTCGCTTCCTGGTGGTTTCAGTTTCAGAATCTAAAAATAGCCAAATTCCCCCCGTGGCGCAATCGCCGCCGCATCAAAGTGAGAAGAGGGTCGCCTTGCGGCCGGGAAAGGATTATCTTTGGCGATTGAAAACATCAACAACGGAGAAAAAAATGACCCGCACCGAACTGGCCAAACAAATTTACCGGGTAGCACACCTCACCGGGGAGTTCCTGCTGCGCTCCGGGGCTACCAGCCACGAGTATTTCGACAAATACCTTTTCGAAGGCCGCCCGGAATTGCTGATGGAAATTGCCCGGCAGATGGAAGCCCTGATTCCGGAAGAGGTCGATGCCCTGGCCGGGCTGGAGATGGGAGGCATACCCGTGGCCACCCTGCTTTCCCAGGTGAGCGGGTTGCCCACCTTGTTTGTTCGCAAGGAGGCCAAAAGCTACGGGACCTGCAAACTGGCCGAAGGGGGCGACATTGCCGGGCGGCGCCTGGTTATCGTGGAGGACGTGGTCACTTCCGGGGGGCAGATTCTGCTGTCCGTGAAAGAACTGCGGGAGATGGGCGCGGAGATTACCGATGTGCTGTGTGTGATCGACCGGGAAGCCGGCGGGGTGGAAAAGCTGGCTGCGAAGGGACTAACCCTGCATCCGCTGCTGACCATGTCGGCCATCAAGGGGGCGGTAGGGGCGTAGCGAGGGGGCGAGAGGGAGAAAGGGCGAGGGGGCGAGAGGGCGAAGGGGCGAGAGGGCGAAGGGGCGAGAGGGCGAGAGGGGATTTGTTGCTATTCGCTAATCGCTTATCGCTAATCGCTGATCGCAGATCATCATTCTGTTCGCAGCATCTTGCTCATCATGATCCGCCGTTTGATCACCAGCAAAATAATGGAAACCCCCGCCACGCTCATCAGCAGGCTGAGAATCCAGCGACCCACCGGGGCTGCCGGGAGTCCGGGGTCCCCGAACAGGGTAAAGGAGGCCCAGAACAGCGGGTGGGCGTAGGCTTCCTCAAGAGTCGCGTCCCCGGCGAGAATCATACGCCGGGCGCTGGCCAGGGCGGCCGCCTTGGACTGCCCCTTGTTGATGTAAAAGCGGTAGAAAAGGGGCATCAGGCCGGCGGTAAACTGATCCTCCACCTTCCAGTGGGTCATCATCACCGAACGGGCTCCGGCGGCGATAAACAGGCGCGGCAACCCCATCACCCCTTCCCCGGCAACCTCCTTGCCGCGTCCGGTTTCGCAGGCGCTCAGCGTCACCAGTTCGCAGTCCAACTGCAGATCGGCCAGTTCGTAGCCCATTAACAATCCGTCTTCCAGCAGATAGTCGCCTTCGGCCAGCACCAGTCCGGAAAAGGCGTCGAAGCTTTGGTCCACCAGGCCGTGGGTGGCGATGTGGATGATGGGGTATTCCGGGGCGATTTCCATGAACAATTTTTCGGTGGCCTGCTCCCGGGTAAAAATCTCGGCATTTTCGTTGGCGGCCCGGATGTTGGTGGCTTCGACCTCGGCAAAAGCAAGGGGTTCGAAAACCCATTCGTTGGCGCTGCGAATCCGGGAACCCTGGCCATAGAGGCGGGTGGTTTCCGGAAAGGGGTTGGCGAATATCAGCATCTTGCTGGAGCGCCCGGCGGCGCTGGCCTTGGGGTTTAGAAGGGTGGCGGTGGGGCTGTAGACAAAGACGTAGCGGTTCTGGAGAAAGTCTTCCCGGTATTCCGCCGGCTCCAGCGGGGTATAAACCGACTGCGGCTGTTTTTGATCCAGCAGCATTTCAAAGGGCATGCCCATCAGGGGGATATCCGGGACGATGAAGAGGTTCTCGGGAAGGTCGAAGGCTTTTTCCACCGGCTCGATCAGAATCTGATAGAGGCGATGGGCCACCTCCGCATGGAAGGGCGTTTCCCCCATATCGGATGCATTAAACTGATGAAAGGGACGGATCAGTTTGGACACCAGGGAATCAATTTCCACCGCATCGGCGGGCAGGTCGATAACGGTACTACGGGACCCATCGCTGGCCAGTACAAAGGTGGCCTTGGGCGAAATCTGATAAATAAGTCCGGCAAACCCGCTTCTCTGGAGCTGATCGCGAAAGGCCTGATAATCCGGCCAGATAAAATGTGGTTTTTGCGGAGCATTGCCCTGGATAAGCTTGAGGCGGCTGGCCACCAGGGCATAGCGGGTGGCGGTGAGCTGCCGCTCCAGGCTGTCCACAATTTCCGGCTGCGCCTGAGGACGAATGGCGTAATCCCGCAAAAAGCGCTGCTGCCGCTGCAGGTCGGTTTCGATGCGCCGGTAGCTTTGCAGAGCGGGATCCCCGGGTTTGAAGGCGCTCTGGTGATGTCCTTCCTGGCGAAGATCCCGCAGGGTGCGCCCCCGGGATAATTCGATGAAGGCAAAGGCGCTGTCCAGGTCGGCGGATTTCTGCCGGGACTGATAGCGACGCACGTAGCAGGCTGCCAGGGAGAGGTACACCTGGGAGAGGTCGCTGAAATAACCGATTTTCACCTGCTCCACCCCCAGGAGATCAACGGTTTTTTCGATGAGGCGGATGGCTTCCTGGTAAGCGTTAATGGCGTTTTTGAGGTCGCCGTTTTTGTCGTAAATGCGGCCAAAAGCGTATTGAACCTCCATAATCCCTTCCTCATAACCCCCTTCCCGGGCGGTTGCCAGGGCTACTTTGAGGGTGTCCAACGCTTCTGTGCCGCGGTCCATGTTGCTAAGGATCTCGGCCATGCTGCGCAGGTGAAAAACCACGTAGCGCGAATAGCTGGCCTCCCGCGCCAGCTTCAGGCCGGCCTGCTGATTGGCCATGGCGCTGTCCGGGCGGTTGAGACGGGAGTAAATATCCGCGATATGCCAGAGGGTCAGGGAGCGGGAAAGGCTGCGCGGATCCTTTTTGAGCAGAGAGCGGAAAATGTCCAGCGCGGCATCGAGTTGGCCACGGGATTTTAAAATGGTGGCGATTTTGCGATCGATGCTCATGTTGAAGCGGTCGTTAGCGGGATCTTCCAGCCGCGCCTGATCGTAGGTGCGCAGGGCCATATCCAACTGCCCGACCTCTTTGAAAAGGTCTCCCCGCGCCCCGGCCACCCGCGCCAGATTGTCGTGGTCGGCATCTTCATGAAAAAAAACGGCGGCCGAGTCGTAGGCGCTGAGGGCCTGGTGAAAACTTTTGAGGTTGTAGAGGGCCTGGCCCTCACCCAAAAAAAGGGGGCCGTAATCCTGGCGCTGCCGGATGGCGGTGGCCATGGCGATGGTTTCCCGGTAGAGCGGAGCCGCCTCCTCATAGCGGTCCAGATAACGCAGGTTATACCCCAAACGCTGGTTCAGGGCGATCTGAAGTTGGTAATCGCTCAGGGGATTCAGGATCGCGCGGGCCGTTTCGTATTGTACCACCGCCTTCTCGCGGTCCCGCAGTCCCAAAAAGACTTCCCCGAGGCAGCAGGCCACCTCCGCCCGCAGGTCGGCGGGAAGGGTTTCTTTTTGCTCCCACAGGGTGTTCAGGACCTCCCGGGCTTCCGGATAGCTTTTTTCTTCCAGAAGACAGTGCGCTTTCAGAAGATGGTAGCGTATCCGCTGAGGGGCGGTGGGGGAGAGGCTCTTCAGGGTTTCCATGGCATCCGTCGCATGACCATCGGCCAGTTGGCGCATGGCCCGGGCATAGAGGCCGAGATTCCCGGGAAGATTGCCCGGGGGCATAAAGCGGGTTCCCAGATCCGCCAGGGCGGGTTTCTGGTGGGTTAAAACATCGCTGAGCAGGTCCAGCGAGGCGCGCGGTTTTTGCAGGGCGGTGCGAAAAGCGTTGGCGGCCTCCTCCGGGCGGTTTTCGAAAAGCAGGTTGCGGGCGCGGATCCAATCGGTCAGGCCGAACGGGGAACTGGCCGGAAGGCTGTCTGAGAGAATCTTCGGGAGCCGCTCGTTTTCCCCGCTTACCGCGAGGGCTTCCCATAACAGGCGGGCGGCCCGAAAATATCCGGGATTGGCCTGTAAAAAAGTGAGGAGGGGGACAATACGGTGGGAATGCTCCGGGGTTTCCCGGAGCAGGGAGTCCAATACCTCACCGGCCGGCCGGTGTGGAGAGGCAAAAATCTGTCCCCCCAAAAGGCCGCTGCCAATCAGGATGCCCATTAACAAAGACAGGCTGAAAGATAAAGCGAACGCCGGAAGTCGGCGGAGAAGACGTTCCATTTATCCTCAGATCGCACCGGCGATCAGTTTAGGCAGAGATTTTAAATGCAAAAAGGTTAGGGCGTGTTGACAATCATCTAAATTGTTGAATTTTGGGCCTTTTGGGACCTCGCGCTGCTTTTTTCGACCGATACGCTGCATCGCC
>JAGRBF010000197.1 GCA_020434205.1 Calditrichota bacterium
ATCAAAGGATCAAAGGATCAAAGGTCGGTACCGTAAATCGAAATGTCGTGCCCAAACCCTCCCGTGAATGGACGCTGATTTCGCCGCCGTGGTCCAGAATAATTTTGCGGGCGATGGCCAGTCCCATGCCCGTTCCCTCCGCCTTACTGGTGACGTGTGGCTCGAAAATTCTGCCGCTTAACTCCGCAGGGATACCGTGACCGCTGTCGGTCACCTCGAATTCTACCATCTGTTGTTGATGGATCAAATCCTGTGCCAGGGTTGCGGAGACCGTTATCAGACCCTGACCGTTCAGGGCATCCAGGGCATTTTCGACCAGAACATGCAGCACCAGGATCAGCTGCTCGGGATCGGCGTTCAGGATGATAGCATCGGGGGGTAAATCTTTGTTAAATTTAGTTTTGTGATTGTCGTAGCTGCGGAATTGAGCCAGGCCTTTATCCACGATTTCACTGAGCGCCACCGGCTGCAGATTGGGTTTTTCCAGATCGGCGAACTTGAGGAACTGGCGGGTCATGTTGCGAATTCGCGACAGCTCTTGTTGCATTAATTCAATATCATTTTCGATGGCCGGGCGGGTCTGCAGGGATTCCTCACCCAGGCGCAGCTTGAGGTTGTCCAGATTGAGCACCACCGCCGCCAGGGGCGTTTTAATATCGTGGGCGATGCGCCGGGCGGTGCGGGACCAGGTTTGCAGGCGTTCCGCCACCGCCGGCTCGGTCTGGTCGATCAGCTCCACCAGGGTGGGTGTGGAAAAGCCCTTCAGGAAGGAAAGGGGATGGATGCGGGCCCGGATTTTGCGCACCTCGGCGCCGTGCCCGAACTCCAGATCGGTTTTATCGGAAGCGCCGCTGGAGCGACAACTTCGGATCAGGTTCAGCAGCTCCGGGAAGCTTTTCAGCGCTTCGGCGGCCCGATTGCCGCGCAGGTGGGAGATGGGACGTCCCAGCAGTTCGGCGGCCCGGCGGTTGACGCGTTCCAGGCGACCTTTTTCGTCGATCAGCATCAGACCGCTGCGCCCTTCCTTCAACAAAAAATGCAGGAATCCCTGGCGTTGGCGCAGGAAAATGGCCAGAAAGGCAAGCGTCCAGATCGTGAAGGCGAACGCGAAATAGGGGGCGGAGGCCATCCCGGCCATCAGCAGGCGGTTGTTGGGGCGCAGGGTAATTCGGTTTATCCCGTTTTCCACATGTGCCCAGACCTCCGGTAGCTGGTTTTTTCCTTTTCTTACCAGGACGAGACCCGGTTTGCGGGGCGTTCCGTGAAAGTCAATCCGGGCCAGGGTATTCCCTTCAGAATTCACGATCACCAGCCCGAACTGCAGGGTCTTCAAAAACAGCTCAGGACGGTTATCCCCATCGATATCAAAGAGGGGTTTTGTCATATTAAAACTGATGGGTAAGGTAAACTGTTGATGCTGTTCCAGGTTGGCAGAAAAAAAGTGAAAGGTGCTGGTTCCTTTTTCAAACTCACTTAAAATGCCCCACAGGGGAAACGCCGGCCATTCTCTGACCCATACCATATTTCCTGGCTGATAATTGATCTCCATCCGGCGGGATATGGCCCCGTTTTCATCAACTTTGAATAGAAAGGCTTTTTCAATGCCGTCCCCTCTTTTATTCGCTTTTCCCCAGGCCACCCCGATGGAGTCCGGTGAACTGACAAATGCTGCTTCGGAAGAGCCCAGAAACATCAGGGTGCGTTTTTCCAGATTGAGTTTGGCGTCAAAGGTTAAGAGCCAGGAGGCGGAATCGCTGGGAGTGGCATCAAAAAATCCTGCGTTGTTGACTCCCAGGGTGGAGACCAGAATTGTGGGATTTTTCCGGTGAGGATTCAAAACCACCAGTCCGCAGGGTTTGGCGCGCATGTCGTAGCGATAGAGAAAAGTGCGGGTTTGCAGATCCCAGATATACACCCCTCGGGGGCGCACTCCGTAACCGGTTGATATGGTGAAGAGGATTTCCGGATGGTGGTCCCCATCCGCCTCAAAAACCTGCAGATTGGTGATTTCCGGCTGCCAGCCTTTATCCGGCAGCCTTTTTACATCCGGCAAAATGGGAAAGCGATCGAGGAGGGTCTTTTTTGCCTTGATGTTTTTGATCGTCCAGAACAGGGTGTCGTTTGAGGCCTGGGTAAAAATGACCTCATCGAAACCGTCCTGGTCCAGATCGGCAAAACAGGTCCCCAGGGGGTCCACCAGATCCGTTATATCCCCGCCTCCCAAATAATTGAAATCCGATCTGACGTCCACCTTCCAGGCGTTTCGCCCTTTGATTTGCTGAAAGGTGATGGTTTCATCGACCCCGTTGCGATCGAAATCGTGGGAAATCCAGATATCCTTGGGAAAGTTGGAGGGCGTTTGTTTAATGGCGTCCGCCCCAAAAGGCATAATTCGCCCGTATTGCCAGGCAACCGCTCCGGCAAAGAGCAGCAAACAAAACAACGATCCGGCCAGATAGATAAGCTTCAGGCGTCGCATGGAAATTTTTCTGTGTAGGTGAGTCCGTCTCCGTTAGGCAAAGATACGAAGGGGAGAGGGGAGGGGCAAGGGGGGCAAAATTTTTGTCAGAAGTTCTTTGGCGCTTGCCTTGGTAAATGAGTGAGAAATTGCCCACTGGTAATTACAGTCAATTATTTTGATAAAAAAGTAAAATACTTCACTATGAGAGATTTTCAATCGATTTTCCTAATTACCCTGAAATGTGCGGTTACTTGAATTGACAACTCTGTCTAAAGAGCAAAATCAGTTGCACGGTTGCAACAAAGGATAGGAATTTGTTGTAGTATGGCAACGAAAACGGGCCAAATAGCGATAACGAGTGAGTGGCATTGTTTTTGTTTAATAACGGTTAGTTTCTTGCAAAAAAAAATTCGTTGGCTTGATGAATTGACTGGCAAAACATTTCCAAATTCTTTCCAACATCATTTAAAACCATCAACCATGGGTAATTAGCAATGGCTCGCTACTCTTTTATCTTTTTGGTTGTGTTTGTTACCACATTTGCCAAAGCCCAGTTTGGCAATAATGGGGATCTTGGTGTAACGCTTCACAACGTTACTGAAGGCTCCTCCTCAATCCCCGGTTCGAATGGGGAAGTCGAACTGTGGCTGAATTCTAGCCGAGTAGGCATCGAATCTACCAATTCAAATAATTCGGTTCTCTTTCAGTCAATTTCTGCAGCTAATGATTACGAAATCCGGGCATTTCATAATTCTCTAGCACCTTTTGGGAAAGAATATTGGGGAAGGAAATCAGGGGTTTGGGTGAATGCCAATCAGACCAATTCAGCAGATCTCTATCGATATATGCCATATTTTATTGGAGACTTAAAAGTTTTTTCAGGCGGTATAGAAGTTACCGGGCAGCAGATTGAAGTCTGTATTCCGCTAGAGTTCCGCGTTACAATAAAAAGCAGGGCTAGTTCGGGGCTTAACGTAAAAGTAGAAATCAAACTAGATCGGAGCAGAGGAGGCTCTATTGATAAACAAATTCTATCTAGTAATTTGAACGTACCAGGTAATGGGACTCGAGAATTTAGAATTCAATTTACACCAGATTATTCTTTTACTGGAAACTATTATGCTGCTATCGGGACGTATACTCAACAGACTATCATAGGCCCAACATTGACCGATGGAAGCAATTGGACAAACTTGCCGGTAATTCGAATGACCCCTGGTGACCCGGACTTAGTAGTTATTAATCCAGACATAAATGTAAATGAAGCATATCCCGGAGACCAAATAACTGTTGAATGTGAAGTTGAAAATCAAGGATGTGGCGTCCCCCTTCAGTCGAGTTATTTGGGCTATTTTTTTTCGAGTCAGGAAGATGATCCCCAAGAATATTTGGACAGGGATGTAGTGCCTACGCTTGATCCTTCCCAATCTAGTTTTGAAAGCCAAACCGTTACAATTCCTTCGAATGTTTCACCAGGATACTATTATATCGTTTTTGTAGCGGATCACACGGATGATGTGAATGAAGGAGTAGGCGAGAATAACAATATTTCCTCTGAACGGATTTATATATCTGATCCCTCCTCAGATCTCGACGTTTACGTTCATAATGTGGTCGGTGGGCAATCCGGAATTCCAGGGAGTGATGGATTGGTGAAATTCTATGGGGCGAACCGTTCAAATCTCATTGATGCAAAAAGTACATCGAACCAGGGAAATGGGGTTGGCCGCGCAGCTTTCCGCGACCTGGATCAGGGAAGCAATCGTCTCATCGAGGTGTTCTATCAGCCGGGGTCCTCCACTATATTTGGCGATGAATTTTGGGGGCGCATGGAGAACATCACCATTCCAGCACCTAATGATGAGGTTCGATTCGATCGCTACATGCCCCATACGCTGGATAATCCGCAGATTTTTGACGCCAATGGCCATGTAACCAATGGGACGGTTTATCAAAATTCTCCCGTGATCATTGAAGTTGACGTCCTCAATCGTTCTAGTTCTGACTTGCCAGTAGATGTTCGCATTATTTTGGACAAAGATAAACAGATACCATATGATTTTGATCTGACAACCGGTTATGAAACTATTGCTGGAAATGGGGCCATTACAACTGTTTCAGAAGGTACTGTACTGGCCTTTACGGGTGATTACTATTCAGCGGTGGCCACCTATTTGGATGACGTGCATCTGAATAGGTCCCTCACCAGTGGAAGTGCCTGGTCGGATAATCCTATTATTTCGGTCAGATCTTCCTTACCCCCAATTGCTGATGCCAACAACATTTCCAACGCCCCCGGGTCCATGTATCCCAATGTTCAATATGCCGTTACCGCGACATATTCGGATCCCAACGGTGTAGATGATCTTTTCAAATGCTATTTAAAGCTGAAACATCCCACCGGGGATGATCTGACACTTGAATACAATGCTGACAATGGAACCGCCATTACATTAGGTAACGGCTGGAATTATATAAACGTTGATGAGGTTGCTGCCCAAAGCAATGGAAACGAACTGACATTAACCTGGAAATACACCCTGAACAACAATTGGCAGGGTGCTGAGGGGGGTATTGATTTTGGGGTACGAGCGTTGGATGATGATGCAGGAGATAGTGGATGGTCAAATAGAACGGTGAATGGAGCTTTTAAATGGTATGGTGTAACGATAATTACTCATGGTCATACCCCACCATCATTTTCTGGTAATCAAATCGATGATTGGGTATTTCCAATGGCGTTAAAAATTTGGGATAGGGTTGGTCGCTGTGGCACCATTACCACATTTGATCCAGTATTTGGACGTTTAGATACTTTGGCTCAAGGTGCGAATATCAATGGGGAATCAATTGTTATTGCTGATTGGATTGAGGAAAGTAAGCATCTACCCAGTGGTTATTCCGAAAGTTCAGCAGATGCAATATTTGCGGCATTGGTTAGAGCAGAGAACAGAGGTTTCTTACGACTGGAAAATATTCACCTAATTGGCCATAGTCGGGGAACGGTGGTAAATAGTGAAATTGTGGATAGAATACTGCAGGGAATTGAGAATTATGGCCAATCTTGGTCAATTAATCAAGTAACAAATTTGGATGCTCATGATTGGGGAATGAATATTCTCAATGTGCCAGGACTCGGAGATGTTTCGGCCGCCCCTGATTGGGATATTAACGGTGAATTGGTAATCCAAGATCCACCATTAAGGCAACCCAACAGAGGGGCTGTGTCTTGGTTGGGTATAGAGTGGGGAGATTCATATTGGCAAATCCCGTTGGGCGGAGAGCAACCTTGTTTTGGACTCCCTGAAATAACACCCAATTTTCGATGCGGGAAACTTGCAGGTAGGCATGTTTTGGGAACGGCACTGTTTCCGGAGTTGCCAAATTCAGTTGACCATGGTGGTGTGCACGAGTGGTATCTTGGAACAATTGACACCAATTTGATTATTGGAGACTCTTATTGGTATGGAGGAAGTATGCCAACCAGATCTGAAGGGTATAATTATTCTCGTGTAGGGGGCAGGAAACAGCGCCCAACAATAAATGAACCTAGAGAGCCTAGGGAACCTTGGGGGCACAATTTCCGAGACGGTATTTACAATGGCGATTTTTCAAGAGGAGTGTCGAATGGTTTTACATCTGCTTACGATGACTTACCTGTACCGGGCTGGGGATGGGGTACAGGGTATTCCTATACTGCAAAGCAGAATGAAGGCGTTTTAGTATTTGAAGAAGACCACCAAGTAATTGAACACAATTACTTTTGGATTCCTCTTACGGCCAAGGAAATCTGGTTTCAATATCACATTCTACTGGCGGAAGGAGGAGGAGCGAACAATACAGATCGGTTTCAAGCCGAACTTGAAATTCTAGAGCCTCACAACATTTCAATTCCAATAACTACTTTGTGGTTAGAAAATGAAACTCAATATCCGATATGGAATAATTTAAGTGGCAATGTTGTAGATATATCCCAATATCAGGGTTCAATCGCCCGACTTAGAATGGCACTAGCTGATTATAATAATAATGGCTTGCACTCCAAGATTTGGGTTGATGATATCCACTTTAACCTCGGCCCCTCAGTTCAAAGTACGCCACTTGAAGCGATCGCAATTGTGCCAGCGAATTCTTCCCTTCAATACACACTCACCCCAACCTTTGAATGGAGCCTTTACCAATCTGGTGGAGACGGAGAAAGCCAATCTGGATACCAGGTGCGTGTCAGAATAGATGATGGTACAGACAGAATAATCTATGATACGGGCTACATTCAAGCCGCATCCGGCAATAGTCACGTTTTTAGTCCGGGTTCATATTCCGGACTGGACAATGAAACAGGGGATCTGCGGATCAGTGAGCCACTCCAGTGGGGGCAGCAATACCATTGGCATGTTCGATATCGAGACAGCGGGGGAGACTGGGGACCCTGGAGCCATGACGATCCCGATCCTCATCAGATTTTTTTCACCAACTCACCTGGGACAATAACCGCTATTTCTCCGGACGGGGGAGAGTTTCGCAATCCGATAAACTTGTCTGTGATTTCTGGAGATCCGGATCCCAACTCTTCTATCGTATCCCTCGAATACCGCTATTCGATCAACGGTGGAAATTCCTGGATCCCCATTGGAACCGACCATACTCCGGATGACCCTTTGGCCTGGAATCCAACGATTTCCACCGATCATGTCCTCCTTTGTGCAAGGGCTAATGACGGGTATCTCTGGTCAGAATGGAAAGTCGGAGAAAACGAGGTCCTGATTGATAATGACCCTCCGGTGACGACCGACAATGTGCCTGCCGGTTGGCAAAATTCTCCCTTTACGGTGCTTTTAACCGCTGATGATAACAATGGCAGCGGTTTCGACAATACAGGTTATAGCGCTTACAGTATAAACGGGTCCACCCCATTAATAGGAAATGCCTTTGATATTGAATCTTCGGGTAATCATCAAATTGCCTACTTCTCAGTGGATGATGTCGGCAACCTGGAACCAATGAGAATAAGTAATCATATCGCCCAACTGGATTTGTCTAATCCAATCTTCCAGGGCTGGAGTCAGGTGCCGGCTGATTTGAACACCAATTCATCCGGTGTGCTGACAGTCTCTGTAGAAGTAATCGAAACATTGAGCGGAATTGCAGCGGGCAACCCAAAAATTCAATATCGTTTCGACAACAATGCTTGGAGCCAGTATTATCAAATGCAGGCTGAAGGTGGATATCTTTGGTCTTTTGATATCCCCGAGCCGTCAGGAGGATGGCAAAACAGGGGAGGCCAAGTGCTTTATTATCGGGTCCGGGCCGAAGATGTGGCCGGCAACACTGGGGTAAGTGCGGCTCAAAGTGTACAGATCGAGAACATCGTTGCAGATACCCCCCCGGTGCTGACCTGGAGCGGCAATGCCAATTTTGTAGATGATGGCGTTCATCCGCAGAAGGCGATTCCCGGTAACAGTTTCCGCTTTGAAGTCCAGTACAAGGATGTCAACAATGATCCCCCGGCAAGCGGCTATCCTAAACTGCATTTACTATTCGACGGCAATCCCGTTGTCGGGAGCCCTTTTGCCATGATCCCCGCGGATAACGCTCCCTTTAGCGCAGGGCGAAACTATTTTTCGAACCAGGTGCTGTCGGTTGCCGATTCTACCTATAGCTATTTTTTTGAAGCGCCCGATCAGGTAGGAAATCCGGCCACCGGTCTGGCCACTCAACCGCAAAGGGGGATTCTGGTTAATACCCCGCCGTTAGTCTCGAGTGTCTTCATTTCCCCGAATAATGCCAACGAAGAAGATCAGTTATTGGCCTATGCCAATTATTCGGATGGGGATGGACACACTGTTGAATTGAGGCAATACGAGTGGTTTCGCAATGGTCAGTACATTGCGGGGGTTGATACGAATATCCTTTTTCCTCAGGAAATATCAGCCGGTGATGAGATTGCGGTTAGAATAACTCCCTGGGACGGGTATGAGGAGGGAATAACCGGGGAGTCTGTCCCGATTACGATCCATCCTGCTCCCCGAAGAAAAATCCACGTGGATGCGGATAATACCGGTGGTCCTTGGGATGGATCTAAAGCCACACCTTTCCATAATATTCAAGACGGAATCGATTATGCGGTAAATGGAGACACCGTCTTCGTGAATTCCGGATGGTACTTCGAGAATATCCGCATCAGCAAAAGTTTGATTCTCCTAGGCCAAAACCCTCAGACAACCCTAATTGATGCCGGTGGCCGAGATTATGGAATTGCGGTCTGGGCACCCTCAATTCCAACCACGGGAAGGGTCAGCGGATTCACGATTCAAAATTCGCCGGCTGGTAGTTATGCAGGCATTTTCTTCGAAAATAATCCACATGGGCATTGGCGATTTGACAAAAATTTTGTTATCAACAACCCCTATGCAGGACTTTATATCAGACAATCGAACGTTATTGTGGCCAATAACACTTTTGCCAATACCCTTTATGGCATCGCTGTTTATCCCAACGCCAATACCGTTGTAGAAAACAACACCTTGTTCAATATCGGTTATTATGGATTGTATGCCTTTTCGGATGCAGATTCAGTGGCGGTTCAGAACAATATCCTTCTTGATAATTATGTAGGCATGCGCCTTTTTTCATCACACGCTATTGATTACAATGACGTATTTGGCAGCACATACGATTATGTCGATTGTACGCCTGGCGCTGGCAATATCTCCCAGGATCCCCAATTTGCGGGTCCTTTAAACTTCGATTTCAGACTTCTTTATAATTCTCCGGCAATTGATGCCGGTAACCCTGCTTCATTATACAATGATCTCGATGGGACTCGCAATGACATTGGAGCCTATGGAGGAAAAGTCGGGGAGAGTTACGAATACCCACGCGAGCAAATCCGTGCAACCGTCTCTTGCGACAGCCTGGATTTCGGCATAAGCCAGGTCGGTGATGTTGTCGTTCGCCAACTTATTCTAAAGAATAGCTCCCAGGCCAGTAGCCTAACCGGGACAATCGTTCTGGACCCTTCCGTTTCTCCTGGAATGATGGTGGAAATCTGGGGGAACAATCCGGCTCACATGTATGGTTCGGGCGGGGACGGAAATACCATACCTGCAGCGCCAACTGCGACCCCTGAAGAACCCACGGCTCTTGACGGAAATATTGCGGGCCCGATTGACCCAGCCCCAGTTCAGGAAAGTCTGTCTCCTTTTCGCCATTTAGGAACTGTTGGAACAAATTTGAGTGGTGGATTTCCCATTGGAACCGAATCCTCTACCGATTTCGACATTCAGACTGGTAACGGTGCTTTCAATCTGCTTCCCGGGGATTCTTTGGTAATTACCCTTCGCTTTTCCCCGGCGGACTCCGGGATTGCCAGGGACTTTTTGAGCATTGAACATAATGCTTCTAATTTGCCTTCACCGTATCTGGTCAATCTCAGTGGGCAGGCGGTTGAGCGGCATTTGGGTCCGGATTGGTTTGTTTCGGCGTATACTGGATCAGATAGCACCGGTTTTGGTAGCGAACCATATCCCTTTGCTTCAATTCAAGCCGCAATTGATCAATTACCTGAAAACTCGATAGCAACAATACATATCGGTGCCGGCGTCTATTCAGAAAACTTGAGTATCGATCAAGGCAAGGAGATTCGATTCAGGAACCAAAAGGGAGTAATCCCGCGACTGGCGGTAGCTTCAATTACCTATTCCGGTTTTGTATATGCCGGACAAGATCTGGATAGTTTACATTTTATAAATAGACTTATGATCTCAGGGCCAATGGCGGGAGTTGTGGGTGTGACGCACTGCCAATTTGACTCTTTAGTCGTGTTTCAGAACGGTATTTCTAATTTGTTCTTTCGCCAAAATCTTCTAAAAGCTGGTTTGCAAATTTTGGATTACACGGAAACCCAAAATGTTGTCCAAAACAACACAATATTTGGCGAGGTCCTTATTGAAGAGATACGCGAGGGTACCAATTTTATTAACAATATTGTCGTTGGAGATGGGTATGGAACAGGTGTAACACTCCTCGTCGACGAGAATTACGCATGGTTTGATTACAACTGCATCTTTAATTTTGCTACTTCTGACTCGGGCCTGATCCCGGGACCCAATACCATTACGACTGATCCTCTTTTCAGTAATGACGGAGCGTATTATCTCACTCATATATCACCCGCCATCGATGCCGGAACGGGAAACGATTTGGATGGTTCCCAAGCAGATCTGGGGATGTTCGGAGGGAGTCGGGGAAAGGCCTATGTGTACCCCCTTGCAGATATCCAAATGACTGTCTCCGACTCGGCGGTTACCTTTGGGGATATTGCCATTGGGGACTACGTTGACAAAGAAGTTCGAATTTTTAATAGCGCAGCTTCAAGCCATCCTCTTATGGGCTCCTTGGTCATTTCATCGGGTGGAGCACTTAACAATAAGATTGGTGACGCTGTTGGCAACCCCAGCAAAATAGAGCGCGTAGGATTTGGAAAAGGGGCTGGGGATCGAGGTTTTGACCACCAACCTGCCAAAGGAGGAGAACCATTTACACCTGCCAATGGCAATGAACTGTCAGCCATCAATGGATTTTCCATAATCCAGGGTGGGGAAGGTTTTCACATTCCTCCGGGAGGGGAGCACCTCGTTGTCATACGCTTCGAACCTTCCAATGCCGGTTTCGCGAGTGCAGCACTCGAACTAAACCATCGGTCCACCAATTACAATTCGCCATATTCGGTAAGTCTTAATGGAACAGCATATGTTCCTTACGCTGGTCCGTTTTATATCTCTCAACAATCTGGTGATGACCAAACGGGCGATGGCAGTATCAGCTTGCCGTTTCAGTCGATTCAAAAAGCCGTAGATCGAATTGGAGCTAATAGAAGTGAGATAATTTATATTGCAGCCGGTATTTATCAGGAAAACCTCAATTTTTATCCGGAGCAGGAAATCACCCTGAAAAATTGGGGTTCAGAACGACCTCAATTAGATATGACTTCTCTGGATTATTTGAGCGACGTTAATCAGAAGATCGATAGCCTTTATTTTCTCCGTCCATTATCAATTGGCGGTGGGATTCTAAATCTGGAGATTTCAAATTGCCGCTTTGATTCTCTTGTCAGTTTTGTTGAAGGCGCGGTTGATCTGGAGTTCTACAATAATTTGCTGCTAAATGGGTTAGAGATTAATAACTATGCAGATATCTTTGTTGAGGTAAAAAATAACTCAATTTTTGGCCCAGTACAAATTATTGAACCGGTGGATGGTTTCGTGGTTTTTGAAAGCAATATTGTGGTTGGTGATGGAACCGGAACCGGGGTTTCTCTGGATGGACAAACCAATTATTATGATTTTGACTATAATTGCATCTTCCAATTTGCCGTGCCGGTTTCTGGAGATCCTCCTGGCGGGAATAATCTGTTTGAGGACCCTCTGTTGGGTAATTTTCCCGATTACCAACTAACCAGCCAATCTCCTGCAATTGATGCAGGCCGTCCGAACAGGGCTTTCGACCCAGACGGTTCCCGCAACGACCTGGGGTGGACCGGTGGCCCGAAGGGCTATAGCTACAACTACCCTGAAGGCTTCGGGGTGAGTTTCCGGGTGGACCAATCGATAGCGGTGAACAACGATGGGGGCGCCAGCGTTGGGATTTCCTGGATCGATGCGGATAACGACGGTGATCTGGATCTCTATGTTGCCAATCGCAACGCTCAGAACAACTTCTTCTACCGCAACCAGGGCGCTCCCTCGTATGCGTTCTCAAGGGAACTGAGCGGGGAAATCGTCAGCGACGGCTCGACTTCGGAATCGGCTACCTGGGGTGACAAGGACAATGATGGTGATATGGATTTGTTCCTGTCTAATCTTGGCGATGCTAATCAGATGTTCCGCAGCAATGGAGATGGCACCTTTAGCGATATCTCCCGCGGGGACCTGGTCGATCATACCGGAGACTCCAGAAATGCTGACTGGGGAGACTGGAATGGTGATGGTTTGCTGGATCTTTACGTAGCAAAATCTGCCAGCCAAACCAATCTGTTCTACAAAAACTGGGGGTATAATTTCCAACGCCTCACCGACAACCCCACTGTCCAAACTGCCTCGAGTTCCTTTTCCGGGACCTGGGTCGATTACGATGGTGATTTTGATCAGGATTTGTTTGTCACCAACAGCGATCGCGCCAATCAATTATTTGAAAATCAGGGTAATGGCACATTTGTGGAGATCACTTCCGGTGCCCTGGTAACCGATCAGGGCTATTCGCAGGGGGCAAGTTGGGGAGATTACGACAACGACGGCGATCTGGATGTTTACGTAACCAACGCCGGCGATAATCAGGCCAATTTTCTTTACAACAATCAGGGGAGCGGTGCTTTTGCCCGCATTTCCCAGGGATACATTGTTACTGATGGCTACAAAACCACCGGCTCGGTATGGGGCGACTTTGACAATGACGGCGATTTGGATTTGGTGGTAAGTCATGACGCCGGTCAGCCCAATATTCTGTACCGCAATGAAGGATATCCGAATTATTCCTTTACCAAAACGGAAATGACCAGCATCTCCATAGGCAATTTGAGTAGCCGGGGACTTGCTGCCGGGGATATGGACAACGATGGGGACCTGGACCTTGCCCTCGCAAATCTCGACGGCGATAACCGTGTCTATGAAAACCTGGGCAACGAAAAAAATTGGTTAAAAGTTCAATTGCAGGGGCGGTACTCCAATGCTGCGGCCATTGGTGCGGTGGTTTCACTATATGCAAACCTGAATGGTCAACACACCCATATGACCCGTCATATAGCCTCGCAGTCCGGGATGTCCGGGCAATCGGAGATGGTCGCTCATTTTGGGTTGGGCGATGCCAATCTGGTGGACTCGCTGGTGATTCGATGGCCATCGGGGGTTGTGCAAAGACGGAATTCCATTGCAGTTAATCAAAAAATTTCCCTGGAAGAGGTGACAGCGGAGTATGCCACCTCCATTCCCACGGGTAACCCGGCTGAAATCGCCTTCGGGGAAACCGGGGTAACCGCCGATTTTCACCTGACAATGGGCGGCTCAATGTACGTCAAGATGTATGGCATTGCCCATCCTGACCAAGACTCTCTGACCATCTCCAGGTTCTGGGATATCACATCGTCTATGGACAACGGGCTTTTTGACGTCAATCTGACTTTAGGCTACGATCCGGCAGAACTGAATGGACTGGATGCCAATCTCCTGGTTCCGGCTTACCTGGATACTGTCGCTCAAAAATGGTTTGTCATTGAACCTTATACCGTTCTTACCGGTAATCGGGTTAGTATTCCCAATTTGAGACATTTCACCATCTTCACCCTTGGGCTGCGGGAGGCCTTTGAGAGCTTTGGAATGGTTGATGACCTCAAAATTCGCCTTGAGGACAATGATTTGGTGCTCAGTTGGTCCGCCGTTCCCGATGCAACCAGTTACCGAATTCACCGTTGGACATCTCCATATCGTATCAATCCGCCTACCATTGGCGAAATTGCCGATACAACATTTACCGACACAAATGTAGCCGGTGTCGATACCACCAGCTATTTCTATCGGGTCCGTGCCATTTCCCCAAGCGCCGAGGCAGCCCTTTCCCCCGAAGTTGGCAAAATGAACCTGGTCCTGGAGCCGGGTTGGAATCTGGTCTCGCTTCCTGTAATACCGGGAGATGCTTCCATTGGTGCGGTTATTGGCGATCAGTTAACCGGAGGGTTGAATCCATCGGTCTCAGATATTGTCTATCAATACACAGGGCAAGGATATCAAAGCTCCTGGTATCACTCAGGTTTAGGGCAGTGGTTTGGAACCCTAACCCAAATTGAAACTGACAAAGGCTACTGGATCAATATCCTCCCCGGGCACACTGATACCGTTCTCACGTTTGTTGGAGCCGTCTCGGATACTAATCGCCGGATTCCCATTCAGCCCGGTTGGAATATGGTTGGGAGTGGTTATCCGGAAACAGTCGACTTGACTGAGAGCAACCTTATTGGCAGTGGATTCACCGGAGGCATTCATCCGGGGGTCTCTGATATAATTTACGAATACAGGAGTGGCAGCTATTATAGCTCTTGGTACCATTCCGGCGTTGGGGGTTGGTTTGGCAGTCTTGCCACCCTCAAACCAGGTCAGGGTTATTGGATTTATATAGCCGGAGATCACAGCGGATTCGTTTGGAATTATTCCAGAACGCAACCCCAGGCCCTTGTTTCGACCAAACCATTGGGGGTTCGTTCCGTGGAAGAAGGCTCGAGAGCGGCACAAAACCGTGAAAATTCGAGAAAGAGTCAAATAAAAATGAAGACCTTAACGCCTCACCGGAGTTCAGCGGAACAAAACTAAATTTTGGCGCTGATTGTTGTTCGCGAATTAGCAAGCGTTTGAAAAATATATAGTTGCGATACCGTCAAAAGGTAACGTCGGGATAACTATGTACTGCTCAATGGGAGCAAAAATCAAATCAATTCATCGGAGGTGGCACATGCGGATGGCTAAGGCCTGTTTTTTTACCCTCATTTTTTTCTTTATTCAACAATTGGGGTGGGCGCAAGGCCCCTATACAATAACGATCTTCAATTCTTTACCCATTGAAGATGAAAACAATGTCATTCTCGAAGATGGAGATGTTATCCAAGTCATTTATGCCAAAGAAGATGGGGCAATCGATCCACCTTTAATGAACATTGGACAACCAGATAATGGTAGCGTTAGCCCTAATGATAGCCTTCTGGAAACCCATGTTATTGGAGAGGGGCAAGCTCCAAATACGGGATATTTCTTTTTCAGCCTTAACATTGATCCATCCGGCACGCATCCAATCCAAGGAGATTATATCTACCTTAGATTTTTCAATGACAGTTCCCTTCCCCTGGCAACTTACTACGGTGATGCAGCTTTATATCAAATCCCTTCGTCTTCTGACAGTTATGACGCCAATGTAAGCACCGACGACCCGCTCCCCGTCCAATTATCAAGTTTTACAACCAGGAGTTTGGATCAAGCGGTGGAATTGAACTGGACGACCAGCAGCGAACTCAATAACCAGGGTTTCGAAGTTTATCGTTCAGAAACCGAGAATACCGGATTTGCCTTAATCTCCTCTTTTGAAAACAATCCTGATTTGGTTGGTGCGGGAAATTCGAATCAGGAAAGGCAATACCATTTTGTTGACAATTGGGTAACCAACGGGACAAGCTATTATTTCAAATTGGCCGATGTCGATTTGAATGGAATACGGAACTATTCTCAAGTGGTAAGTGCTTTGCCAATGAGTGGTAACACCGGCGTTGGGAATGAGGTTGAAATTCCCGAAGAATTTACCCTGCAGCCCAATTACCCCAATCCTTTTAACCCGGAAACCACCCTCCGTTTTGGCCTACCGACTCTTGAAGATGGACCTTCCCGGGTGCAGATTCAAATTTACAACAACCTTGGCGTTTTGGTGCGCACCCTGGCCAATAAGCGCCTGTTGCCGGGATGGTATGAGGTTCGCTGGGATGGTAGAGCCGATGAGGGACAGATGTTGACATCCGGTATATACTTCGCAGTTTTGCGCAGTGGCACATATTCGATGACCCGTAAGATGATCCTGCTGAAATAGGTGGTCTAGCATTGCCCTCCCCCTATCAGATAATTTGATGAGGGGGAGGCTCTTACTTTGAATTTGGGAATACCTTCTCTACATATTCTTCGCCTGAATAAGGTTTGGCGCCGTCAGACAATTTCTTCCTTTTTAGGCCGTTGTTTAGCATCTTTCTGATTTTTTTCGTCGGCGCATGCCCAGCAGTTACAGCATAATAGCCATTGGCACCCAGATAAACTTCGCTGTAGTAACCTTTCTCGCGAAGCTGCTTTGCGACCTCAACTGCCTTTTCCTTTGTTTCAAAGGAAGCCACCTGCGCATGCTCGAAAGTTTTTTCCGCAATCCTGGGAAAAAGGCGGTTGCCCCATTGGTCCCCTTCAACCAGTTTGGAATTCAGGTTGATGTCCTTTGCGTCTTTGGCTTTTCGCATTACGGAATTGGCTCGGCTTTCTTAAAAACTGCCAATGGTCACGGCATAATACCCGTTGGAATGTTGATAAATCTCACCTGGATACCCCTTTTCATAAAGCCAGTTGACTGCCCGCCACGCTTCACCACGATTTCGGGTCGAAAAAACCATAATGTGCTTGTACCGGAGTTTCTCTTTTGCCCCGATTCCAGGATCCTCCAAACCATCAGGGCTACCGGGACCCTTAGGACCAAAGCCATTCAAGATAGGCACCGCACACAAAAACCCCATCACAAAACCAAAAATAACTCGATTCATACAACCTCCCATTTTAGTGAATAATTATACCTAATCTTAAAATGGGAATTTGTTAAGCGATTTCTTTGCCGCCCATCACTTTAGGGGCTTGGGGTGACCCGGCGCACGTGGGAGACGGCGAAGGGGCGAGAGGGCGATGGGGGGAAACCGCGGGTACGAGGGTACGTAGGTCACGACCTCCCTAAACCTGCCCCGGAATGGCCTGCTGCGCAGAGCCTGCCCCATATGTTTTTGGCCGGGGAAGCTGCAGGTAGTTAACTGCTGTCCTACTCTCGTACCCTTGTCTTTTCGTACCCTCGCACTTTGCGGCAGACGGCCCACGTCCCACGGCGAAAAAATGGCTGGATGGATGGTTATTCGGCTACGCCGAATCCGTATGGGAGTGTGGGAGTGTCGAGGTATGGGGGTAAAATACTTCGACACCCGACACCCCGACACCCCGACACGCGCCACAGGTGCCTTCTCTGTTTCGCTGTTTCGCTGTTTCTTACCCTCGTATTTTCGTACCCTCGCGCTTTGCGCCGAAGGCACCGAAGGCGCCATCGTTTTACCCCACTTCCGCCAAAACCT
This sequence comes from Calditrichota bacterium, assembly GCA_020434205.1. Lineage (GTDB taxonomy): Bacteria > Calditrichota > Calditrichia > RBG-13-44-9 > J075 > JAGRBF01. Next base: position 17,355 of record JAGRBF010000197.1, read on the forward strand.
CCATCAGTCGCCGTTTGCGCTTGTGTTTGCTGCGCAGGGTCTCCAGGTAGATCTGCCATTGACCGGGCTGGCCGATTTTGCGGTAGGTGTCGCGGATGTGGATGAGAACTGGTTTGGCTTCCCGGTAGGTTTTGGGGTCCACCGTGGAAATCGCGGACTCGACCACTTCCCGCCAGATGTCAATAGAGCGCTGCGGGGCAAAACCTTTTACGGCGCTGGCAATGGCCATGGGGTCGTAATATTCGCGGCGCCAGGCATCCAACTGCCGCAGTGCCTCATACCAGCGCAGCACCGCCTCGGGATCCTTTTCCAGGATGGCGACGCTGATCAACGCACGGTTGCGCGGAAAGTTTTCTTCCCTGGACTTCCGGTTAACCGGCAGTCCGGTGGGGGGCAGAGGCCAGTCGTCGGCTTTTTCAGGGGATTTTCCCTCAACCCAATAAGTGTGAAGATGCTTGCTGACTTTCTCCCACAAGCCCAGCTTTTGGGCCGCTTTGCGACATTCCCGGTAGGCGTGGTCATCATATTTATTCATGACCTCCTCAACCCAAAATGCCGCTACCACCGGCCAGTCCTTGTGCTGGCGGCGGATGCTTAAAAAGGCTTTCCGCAACCCATTACCTATGCCCGGCCATTTGTCTTCGACGGCGGCCAGCCCCTCGATAATCCGGGTTTGCGCCTCATCGTAGCGTTGGTGCTCAATCAGCCAGGAAACCAACTCCTCATGGGCATTGTTCCCGCGAGCCTCCTGCTCCAGCAGGGAAAGCACCTGGTCGCTCCGGCCCGACTTTTCCAGGGCTAACTTCAGCCATCTACTGATCATTTTGCGCTGGAAATCCCCGGAGCGGTGTTCCTGGTGGGGGTCCTCCGGGAATTCGGCCATCAGCTCTTTCAGGAACTCAGCCAGGGTCAACCAATCTTGGGGCGGATAATCCCGTTCCACCACAACGCGGAGTTCATCCATTACCCCAAAATCATCCGCCAGTAATTTGTCGACCGCCCAGATTAAACGCTTGGCTCCGGACAGAGAAGATTTCTCCAGGGCTTCCAAAAAAAGGGGAATACAGCCCTGCACTTCCATGGCCGTTTCCCCCTCATCATCGCTCATGCCGACCTGCTCGATGGCGCTTTCAAAAAAGTGCCCGCTGATGGACAGGATTCCATCGGCCTGATCCTGGTCCAACAACAGCCGCAGCCGGCGCCGGATGCCCCCGTAATCAGGGGTAAAACCATCACTGCTCCAATGATTGCGCCAGCCGGGCTCTTCGGTAACCGCGTCAATCTCGGCCTGCAGATCGATCAGGATGCTCTGAACATTGCCGGACTGCAACTTGCGGCGCTCCAGCAGATCGCGGGCCACCTCGGGAATCTGCTCCTGCCATTCTTCGATGAGAGCAATAATCTCTTTCTTGCTCATGTTCTTCAAAAAATCGTGAAGTTCCTCGCGCCGAACCGGGGAAAGGGAACCGTCCTCATCAAAATCCCACAGCTCGGCATTCATCCGCAAAAGGAAAGGATCATCGTCCGCTAAAATCTCAAGATCCTTACCCTTCGCGCAGTGCTCCTCAAAAGCCATCAAAACCGCGGCGGCGTGTTTGCAGTTGGATTCATACGGGCAACTGCAATCCGGATCAATATCTCCATCACCGCAGGAGGAAATGGACACATAATAAATTCGGGTTCCCCGGACCTTCCCCACGATCTCTCCCGAACGGGTGAGGGCCAGACGTTCGACATTGCCCGACTCGAAATAGTTGGCCCCCCGTTCCAGGATTTTTTCCTCAAAAAAGAATTCATAATCTTCCTCGGGAATTTTGCGCAGCCAGGCCAGATTTTTGGGAAGCTTTTTCATGGGAGGGTCTCCTCGGCTGATTCAAATTTGCTCCTCCAAATTAAGGTAAAATCTGGAATAATCCCGAAACCAAAATGAAATCCGGCACACGGCCAACGGGCAACGGGCGATGGGGCGATCCTTCGACGAGCTCAGGAACCACAAGCGAAAAACGAAGAGCGACAAGCGGAAAAATGGCTGGATGGCCCGATTTCGTACGGGAGTATTGGAGTGTCGAGGTATGGGAGTAAATACTTCGACACCCCGACACGCGCCGGAGGCGCATTACCTCACCAACAGCATCTTGCGGCTGGTCTGCCGCTCCCCGCTGCGCAGGGTATAAAGGTAAACCCCGGCGCTCACCATCGCGCCGCGGTTGTCCCGCCCATCCCAGCGAACCCGATGCGCTCCCGCCGGCGGGGTCCCGGAATACAGGGTGCGGACTTCCTGGCCCAGGCTGTTGTAAATTTTCAGATCCACCGGGGCGCTTTCCCGCAGGGAAAAGGTGATGTGGGTTTCCGGATTGAAGGGGTTGGGATAGTTCTGGGCCAGGGAAAAATTATCCGGTAGCTGGACCGTCCCGTTATCTCCAAGACCGGTGGAAATCCCGGGACTCCAGGCCGGAAATGCCGCCTCGCTCGCCAAACGCCAGCTCTGGCTGCCGTCGGTTTTCTGAACCCAGATTTCAAATTGAACGGGATTGCCGGGAATTTCTTTGGTGTAGGCAATCCACTGCCCGTCCGGGGAAACGGTGGGATCGGTGGCGTAAACATCCCGGAAATCGGTGAGTGGGGTAATCTGCCCCCCGCTGAGGTTGTAGTGGTAGATGTTGGCGAAGGTGTTAAGGGAATTGGACATGCTGAAGACAAATCCCGAGCCGTCCCGCAGCCATTCCAGATCGTAAATGTTGCCGGTGTCCGCCGGAACCAGTTGGGTGGCGTTGTTGCTGCCCCCGTCGATCTTCCAGATCCCCGAGCCAAAATAATCCTTGATCAGAAAATCGTCGGAAACCGGGGACCAGTCCCACTGACTCACATAGATAAACCCCGGGGCGAAAATATCCCCGCCCACGCTCAAAAGGGGGGGATTGGCGTCGATAACCTGGGGAATGCTGCCGCCCAGCACATAGGCGATCTGGGAACCGTCGTGCCGCCACTGCGGTTTGTCTCCGGAAAAATAGGCCCCGCCCGAGGGGGTGATGTTAATGCCCCCGGAAGCAGCCACCTGGCCCCCGGCCTGAACATCCACCCCGGAAGCGTGCAGCCAGGCTTTGGATTCGTTAAATACCGCAATGCGCTGCAGGGTGCTCCCGAAATCGGAGACGTTGGCCAGGGTAATATCCACCTGGAATCCGGGGTTCAGCACAAATTGATAGGCCGAATCCGCCCCGTCGATATACAGAAAAAAGATATTGCTGGTATTGAGGACCGAGTTGGAAACGGTCACCGTTACGCTGCCCTTGGGCATGCTGAACAAATCCGATTGTTTGGGGGCGTTGGTTACCCGCCGCAGATCGCTGCCGTCCGGCTTTACCGCCCAGATATCGTCGTAATAAACGGAGCTCATCAACTCGTGGCCGCTGGCAAAAGCCAACTCCCCGCCGTCCGGACGCCAGTCGATCAGTCCCGATAAAAACGGGGAAAAGGGCACGGGGTTGGTGAAGATCACCCGGTTGTTGTTGCCGTCCGGATCGGTGACGTGCAATTCGGTTTGATTCTTGAAGTAAGCAATTTTTCCGGGCAATCCGGAAACCTGGGCGGCGACGCTGCCCATCAGGCCTCCCCAGATGACCATGGCGAGGGACAGTCCTTTCAACCCCTTCAGGGGCAATCTTTTTAGCAGTTTCCTGAACATCTTGTAATCTCCAATGGGAATGATGAATGCCGTGAACAGTTGTTCCGGGTAATCATTCAAAGGAGATGCCAGAAAAAGGGCAGGGCCGGGGAGGGGTCTCTAAGTAGCTGATAATTAATTGCTTGGCGGATAAAAGCGGCCGGCTTGCCGAGGGCGGAAAAGGCCGGAATTTTCCGTCAATCCGGTCGTAAAATTTCGGCCGTTGTTTTTATTAAACTTAGCCTCGTCAAATGGGTCCGGGCAAAATCAGACCTTTATTTTGCGGAGCTTTTCGGGGAGGAGCACGCTGTCCGGGTGCCCGGCCGGGACGATGAGGTAGTTTTTTCTGATTAACTGATTCACCAATTTTTCCACCCGCGGAGAAAAGCGCTCCGGGGCCGCCAATTCCGCCTCGTGTTTCAGGTTCTCGACCACCGCATCCCGCAGTTCTTCACGATAGAGCCGGTAGTCGGGGGCCCCGCTCAGGGTCTTGATAATGACTCTGGCCAATTGCTCGGTGGAAATTTCTCCCGTGTGGCCCGGCGCCGAAACCGGGCTGGTTCCGTTGGGATGCCCGGAGACACTTTCCCTGATTATCCCGCCGTCAGGCTCATTGGGAACCCTCGTCCGGTCGGCCTCAATATCGATTTCCGGTGCCGCGGAAATGCCGCCGGGGGAAATCCCTAACTCCGCCAGTAAGGGCCACAGGTGCCTGAGGCTGGCCTGACGGTCCGCGTAAAAGTAGCTCTCCCGCACCCGGAAAAAACGCCATCCGGCCCGCTCCAGCTTACGCTGCCTGGCCAGGTCCGCCTGGTATCGATCCATACCGTGCCAATGATCCCCGTCGCATTCCACCGCCATCTGGGCTTTTTCACCGGAAATCACCAGGTCGAGCCGGTGGCGGGCAAATTCCACCTGGGCCCGCAGGTGAAAGCCCTTTTTGAGGATCTCCAGGGCCACGTCCACCTCAAACCAGCTGTCGAACGGCGCAGGCGGTTTTTCCAGGCGGCGATCGGCGCGCAGGGCGGCCTTGCCAAGTTCCACCTCATCCACGCTGTCGGGCGGGGTGGGGCGGTAGTCCCGGAAATGCAGCAGGAGTTGGCGGCGGAAATCATCCCCGCTCAGATCCTCCGGCCGGATGGAATGGAAGAGCCACATCTGGTCTCTGGCCCGGCTGGCCGCCACGTTAAAACGGCGACGGTCCCGGGCGCTGGTAAACACCCCGTTGCGTTCGTTGGGGGCGGCCACCATGCTCAGGAAAATCACATCGCGTTCGTCGCCCTGGAAATCGTAGGCGTCCCCGCAGATCAATCGCCGGCGTTCCATTTCCTCGACACCAAGGGTCTTGATCAACTTCTCTTCGATGATGCCTTCCTGGGCGGTGCCCAGCAGGGTGATCACCCCGAAGGTCTTGCCCTGGTAACGGGGATCCTTGCCGCATTTTTCAATTTGGGCAACCAGCGCTTCCATCTCCGCGACATTGACCACCCGGTTGTCCCGCCCCTGCCGAAACCCGGTCTTCACAAAAGTGGATTTGAGGGCCTCCAGACGGTTTTGGGGGACCTGGCGCAGGGGAAGGAGCGGCTCGTTTTGATAGCACAGGCGATTGCTGAAGGCGATGATTTCCGGAACACAGCGGAAATGTTCGCGGAGCTGAATGGGGTTGTGGATGCGCATCCGGGCCTGATCAAACAGGCTGTTGTCGGTATTAAAGGCGTCGTAATATTCAAAGTCGCGGAGTAATTCCCCCTGCTTCTGCAGCATGATATCCTTGTTGAGCCCCACCATATCCGGGCTGATCTGCTGATCGTCCCCAACCACCAGCACCTTCTTGCCGAGGTAAAAAAGGACCAGGGCATCCAGGCCGCACTGGGAAGCTTCGTCGATGATAATCACGTCAAAGGAGCCGGCCTCCGGTTTGGCGGTGTCGTAAAGGCGTTGCAGGGGCATCACCCAGGCGGGCACCGCTTCCTGGCAGGCGCTCAGGTGACGCTGGGCTTCCAGGCGGTGGCGGTGCACATTTTTCCCGAATCCACCGCCGATCAGGTCCATGGCCTTGCGAAAGGCCTTCAGATGGGTTTTGTGATCATCACTCATGCGGTGGAGGGCAAATTGCCAGGCCTTCAGGCTGGCCAATCCCGCGACGAGATTGCCGATATCACTTTCGGCGCGTTTCAGATTGCGGGTCAAACTGTCCGCGTCGTTATTCTGAAATTCCTTCAACCAGCTGTTGCCTTGCGCCCAATACCAGGCTCCGTTCAGGGACTTCAACTGCTCCACCTGCAGGCGGTAATTGCGGATGGCCGCGGCGGTTTGCGGGGCCTGCCTTGCCAACCTTTCCACCACATCGTTTTTCTGCTGCATCAGACGCACCTGCTTCTGCAGGCGATTTAAGGCGTCAAAGTTCTTTTGATAGGCGGCCACGGCGCGGTTGCGGAAGGCCACCTGGAGCTCCTCGGCAATAGGGTGAACCCGGCCGGCCTGACGCCACTGCTCGAAACGTTTCTCCCAATCGTGCCACTCGCCATCCAACTGCCATTGTTCCAATTGAAGGATATTGGCCTTCAGCTGTTCCAACGCCGCTTCGAGGGCGGCCGGATCGCTCCAGTCTTCCAGATGGAAGTCCGTGCGGTTGCGATTGAGGCTCTCCACCACTGCTTTATCGTCGGCGAGTCGAAAGGCCTGTTGCAGGGTCTCGAAGGTTTCTTTGAACAGGCTGAGCTGGGCGGCCATGGCCTCCGGTCGCGGCATGTTGAGAATCCCTTCCCAGCGGCCCCACAGGTAATCCAGTTGATGGCGGGCCTCCAGATACCTGATCAATTCTCCCAGCGGCTCGGCGGTTTTGCAGGACTGGCCGTTGACCCGCACCAGGCTCAAAAAGTCGCCGTGTTCCCGGACCTCTTTGGGTTTGAACAGAAAATTGCCCAGACCGCTGCCCGCCTCCAGGTGGGTGCGGATAGCCCGGGCATCCTGATAGACCTGTTGGGAATCGAGCTCTTCCGGCAGGGAAACCACCAGGCGTTCCGCCCCTTTAACCCGCTCCGGCAGACTCTCGAACTCCTGCTCGGTGGTTTCCAGAAGCTCCAGCCAGGAATGGGCCCGGCCGCGCAGGATCTCCGAAAGGGCCTCCGAAGCCCAGCTGCTGTTTTTTTGTTGAAGGTCCCGCAGTCCCTTGCGAAAAGCCCGGAGCGTTTGGCGAACCCGGATGCGGTTGCTCAGGTCTTCGGCGTGTTTGGGCGTCCAGGTGATAGTCGGTTGCACGCGCAGGGCCTGGATGGCGGCCTTCAGTTGCGCCCCCCGTTGCAGCAGGGCTTCCAGTTGAGCAGGCGAAGGCACATCCGTTTGAGGATCGGGGTGGGGGAGGCTCAGTTCGGCTTCGGCCCGCGAAGAGAGGTGTTGAAGGGCCTGAAAGAGGCTCTGCAGATCATCCGGGGAGAGGGGGAAGGGCGCTCCGGGCGGAAGGGGATCGGCAAACCATCCGAAGGTGGCCTTTTCTTCACCGAGCTGCCGGGCGATAGCCGCCGCAGTGCCCTGGTAGCGACCCTCGCAGATGTGCTGCTGGCGGGTTTCCTGCTCACGGATGTCCCGCAGGGTGTTCTCCAGACCGGCTTTCTCCTCGCGCAGGCCCCGCAGTTCGGCCTCCTTCCGGGAGATTTCATGCTGCAAACCCGCCTCGTCCATTTCGTCGATGCCCCTCAGGAGACCGTTCACGCTGTTTTCCAGGGAGCGGCGCTCCTCCTGATTGTTGCCGAGCAGAAAGATGCACAGCTGGCGCAAATCCGCGGGGAGTTTTTCCACCAGCACCGCCAGGGCACGGGCATTTTTCGCGGTTACCAAAACCCGCTGACCGGTCGCGAGCAGATGGCAAATCAGATTGGCGATGGTGTGGGACTTTCCGGTTCCCGGCGGGCCCTGGACCAGAACCCCGGCATTGTGGTCCAATTGATGGGTGATTTTCTGCTGCTCCTCGTTGGCGGGAAAGGGGAAATAAATTTCGCCCGCCTCACTAACGCGCTTCTGCTCAGATGTTTCCGGGAGTTCGGGGGCCTGCTCCTCGATCAGTTTGAGGAACTCCGGGGGGAGATTCTTTTCCCGATCGATCCGTTCGGCAATTCCCTTCAACAGTTCCGTCAGGCCGCGGGTATTCTGCTTTCTGAGGAAAAGCATGGGAGCGAAGGCGATTCGCGGAACGGGGCTGCTGGCGGGGTAGGGCGCCATTTGGCGGGGATCGTAGCCTGCCATCCCACTGGTGTCTATGGCATTGAGCAGGGTTTCCAGAAAGCCGTCCAGGATCTCACGGTCCCAGGGATCATCGGCGATCTCGGATTCCCCTTTCGCAACAAGGTCCCGCAGTCCGGTGGCGGGCAGCAGCCCGGGATCCACCATATCCAGATGGATCGAAACCACCTTTTCCCCGACTACCGGCGTCACCTCAAAAGTGCCGCTTTCCGCATCGAAACTCAGGTTAACGCGGGCCTCGACGACGTGGCGCTGGCAGCCCGGATGTTCCGGAGCCTTCCAATCCAGCAGCCCCAGTCCCAGTCCCAACTGGTAATGATCGCCCAGCTTTTTGATGTCCTGATGGATCAGAAAGAACTGCTGGTAGAGGCTTAGCAGCGGCTGGTATTGGCTCAGATAGCGCTGTTCCTTCTCTCGCCAGGGCTGCCATTTCTCGGTGAGGAAAGTTTCCCAGACCTCTTTGGCCGGTGCTGGGGGCGGTTGGAGGGGGGCGGACTGGCTCCTCAACTGCGGGACGTTTTGAACCTGGTACACATCCTTTTCGTCGATCCACTCCTGGCAGATTTCGGGAATGGGGGGGCGTGAGACCTGGGGTGGTTTGCGCAGTTTGATCCAGGGTTGGGATTCGGCGGGGTTGGTTATTCCATGGTGCCGGGACAGGCAGAATGGGGGGCGCAGGGGGATTTCCCCCAGCCATATCTTGTGTTTATAGGCTTCTTCATGAACAAACTGCACCGTTTTGGTGCGCATGGTGCTGATTTCCAGTAAAAACCGGATCAGCCTTTTCGCCTTATCCTGAGCCTGTGCGTGCATAAATAACGACATCCGATGTTGGGCCAACCCTCACTGATAAAATATCCATCAAAATGGATCGAATCCACCTCAAAAATCACAACGCTGGGCAGGAAGGTTTAAATTTGAACATCCTGTTTGCAATTGGGGCAGGTATAAGCTTTCGCGAGAAGTTCCGCCCTTTCCAATTCCAATTTTGCCTGGCAGTGGGGGCAAACGGTTTTCAGTTCGTCATCAGTTTTTGAAGATCGTTCTTCAAAAAACTGAACCACGGGCGGGTAGAAGATCAGGGCACATGCTACCCCGAGAAGGTAGAGCGAAAACCCTCCCAGAATAAGAACACCCAATAAATCCGGCATTTTGTGTAAAAAGAAAAGCATCCCCACCCCTCCCAGAGCGCTGAAAACCGCAAATGCCCAACGGGCGGCATTATTCCCTTGTAATAAATAATAGCCGAGAATACCGGTAAGAATTAACCGGATAATTGCCCCGGGGGTCGGATTCATCACAATGCTGGAAGCGGATAAAGCAATGCTGGCAATGGCAATAATTCGCAAAATAGTGAGAGGATTTTTCATGAACTTATCTCCCAGGTGTTTCTTCGCATCCCAAAGTAGAGAGGAAAAGTTAAACCAATGCCCGGAGCCGGCGCAGTCTCTTTCGCCGGCATAAAGTCTTGTTCTGTAAATCCGGAATTTTCAGTGAGAGTCTCCTTAATTATAGGTTCGTGAATTAATTCAAGAAGAAAGCAACTTCTTTATGTTGAAAAAAGGATTGAATCAATTTCTTGTTCTTTTTGATGGTTTCCAATTCATCGCGCACCGCCTCTTGTAATTCATCGATATCAAGGAAAACCCGGTTTGCCAATCGCATTTTCAAATACGCCCATAACATTTCACAGGCATTCAATTCGGGGCTATATGCCGGTTGAAGATGCAACTCAATGCGTTTGGCACGCTGCCTTAAGAATTGCTTTACCGCTTCGCTACGATGGATTTTGGCCCCGTCCCAAATCAAGGAAATATCATATTTGCGATAATGGTAACACAGGTCTTTCAAAAACAATGCAACTCTGTGCCCATCAATGGAGTCAATCCAACACTGATAGTGAAGAGCACCCTTCTCGGAGATGGCCGCAATCAGACTCAAATGTTCACGACCCCATTTTTCCAGTATTTGAGGTGTCTTTCCTTTCGGTGCCCAGGTGGATCTTATCAAGGGGAGTAGATACACCCCACATTCATCCGAATAGTGAATTATCTGTCCTTCTTCCCGTGCTTTTTTTTAATCGCCGGCAAGCTCTCCTGCTTCCATCGCTTCACTTCCCCGGGGCGCTGTTGCCGGGCTTTGCTCTGAGGTTTTTGTCGCGACCATCCGGCTTTTTTGAGTATCCGGCCAACCTGCGATTCGTCATAAGATTTGCCAAACATCCGCTCTATGACAAGGTTGATACGCTTGCGGGTCCAAAGCTCTCCGTTAAAACCGTGAGCTACTGGACCTTTCTCCAATTCCGTGATCAACTCCTTTACCTGCTCGGCGCTGATCTTGGGGGTAGCACCTGGCGCCCTCTTGCCTTCCAGGGCTACTATACCCTCTTCGCGATATTTCCGGATGGTATTGCTAACCCACGATGGCGCTCGACCCAGTGCTACGGCGATAGACGCATTGATAACACCTTGTTCGTGCATCTCAATGCAACGCTTGCGAAGCCCGATATATTCGTGACGTTTAAGTTTTGTGGCCATAGGCTTTTTTCGCAAATATACACAAATTCCCGAAACAATTCACAGATCTATAATTATACAAGAAAATTTTGATTTTTGATACCACTATTTCTCGGGGGATTAGCCTTTGAGTTGAGCATGCCGGGTCCCGTCGCTTTGCGGGTTTATGATCTTGCCGGTCGGGCATTTTCTCCCGGCGGATCGCTATGAGGTCTGGTGAGATGGGCGCAATATAAAAACCCCGGCTGCCGTTAGGCTACCGGGGTTTAGTACCGAAGGAGGGACTCGAACCCTCACGAGGTATCACCCTCAACGGATTTTGAGACCTAATTTTACAAATTCGTTAAACCCTTAACCATCAAGGCATCTTATTGTTTTTAATGAAATTGTGATGTCCTTAAAAGCGCTTGATAATCACCGGTTTTTGGCCCAAAAAGGACAGCACATGGCGATATAATGGCGAGTTTTGGGGGGATAGGGGGGGAGCCAGGCTATCCGGCCTTCGTCATATCACTCAAAAAGATGGGTTTGCCTGATTCCCGCTTGTTGGCGTCAATCTTGTTGACCGGAATATTGCCAATGACGTAAATGGAAGACACACCCATCGCTTCAGCTGCCTGAAAAGCGCCTAAAGACATCGGGGCGGTACCACCGGTAGTATCGACAAATATATGATTGGGGGAAATTCCTTCATCAATCATGGTTTGAATAATCAATTTTGTAATTGCCCGGCATTCATTGAAGTCAAAAGGGTCATTAATCTGAAAGCGCTCACGCTGGATCTGCTCTTTATTGAGGAGAAATTTCGTTTTTTCCTGATATCCATCTAGCAGAGTGAGGGCGTGTTCCCGTGATTTCTCGGTATATAGGAAGGCCACCAATTCGGGGTTATACCACTTTAGATACCATTCGGGCTGATCAATTCGGCTAACGGGGAGGACGATCCCTTTAATTTGATCTTCAGCGATATTGAATGGTTCACCGGCAGAAGTAAATGCTTTGCCCCGAAACCACTGGCGGATGTCCGCCCGGTTAATAACCGCGAAGGTAGAAACCAGGACCGTTATCAATCCGAGAACCAATCCCAGCAGATTACTCGCCCTACCCAAAATATCCTGAGAGTAAAAAAGCTTTCCCTGCTGGGCAGCGACAATTGCCAGGGCCAACGTTGAAATGGTGACGACCAAGCTGATCAGGGCCGAAGGCAAAAATTTGCCAATCTTTTTGAACATGGGAACCTCCCAAGGTCAAATTACATCCTAATGTAACCCTTTATCTAAATCGTCCAAAACAAATACTTCATTTTCGAAGTGACCAAAGATCCTCCGGGCATCCTTGTCGCCCCAGGCATCTATTTCATGGGTGGATGGGGGCTTAGGATTGCCTTTGAGGGGCTTAAAATCGAGTGAACTAGGATTGTATTTTGGGTCGTTAAGGTGTCGATAAAACTGATCAATTCTGGAGTTAACCTCAATAATTTTTTTCGGGCTCAATGAATTGACTGTTTTTTCAAATCTTTTTGTGAATTGAATTTTGGCGGTCGGGGAGGGGAGAAGCCTCTTGTTGTATATTGCCGGTTTTGATTCTTTCCACAATAGTTCCCCCCAAGGCGAAAGTGTGGTTTGTTCCCCCATGTTGAATAAAAAGGTTTCGGGGATGTCTTCAACTTGTTGCTCGGATAGCCCTATCGCCAATCTTCGAAAGACTTCAAGATTCTCTTCAATAATTTCCGTTGAACTGAGTTTGATGGGGAGTCTGGGGATACGCAATAAATTTGGAGAACGCTCAAAAATATAGACCGTTTCGTCCGCGTAAAAATTGGCGATACTTTGCAGGAAACCCTGGACGCTCTTAAATCCTCCGGTAAGATTGAAGAGAATTTTGTACCCCCTTTCTTTGTTTTCATCCAGCAATTTGGTAAGGTTGCGGACCAGGTCCGATAGCGCTTGTTGAAACAAATCAATCTTTTCCGTTTGCAAACCTGATGGGGTATAAATCTGAGTAATAATTGCCGGGTTTTTGGCTAATAACCATCTTTCCACCAATTTGGCAGTTTCCCTGCCCAGCCAGGTGTCGGTGGCAATCAGATAATGGAAATCACCATTCGCGGGTTTTTTGCCCTCATATATTTTGATCAGGGTGTTGATCTCTGCTGAAATTTTAGCTGCCGCCTCATTGCTGGCGTTGGCAAGAAAGCTGGCTCGCTCAGAAAAAAGGTTGTCAAAAAAGGGTAGGTGTTCCTCAGGAATATGCTCTCGCTTATCAATATTGGAAAGTTTATTGATAAGTCCCCTTTCTTCCTGGTTCCTTCCATTGGTCAGAATACTGGTCCCACAGGGAGACAAAACGAACAACCTTTGGGTCATGGCACCCTCCCGGGTTTTTGATGGATTGAATAAATGTTTGCGCGTTGCTGCTCAAGTCTAACAGAGGGCCGGCATTGCCCTCGAGGCTCGGAACAAAGTGGGGAATTTTTCTGACCCTGAGGGTGGGGAATATAAGTGGCCCTGGACACTTTGCTTTTACCACATTTAAACAGATCCCCGGTCATCCACTTTTGGTGCAGATTTTTCCTCCACCCAGCCACCTCGACACCCCCATACCCAACCACGGCGCGCAGCGCCATACATCCGCCGGCCCATGGGGGCCTTCAACAATAGGACTTGCTGCCAAGAGGATGTTTTTCCCCGGCGAAATTTATGTCTGAGCGACCGGGATGGTAAGGGGCGGGTTTCAAACCCGCCCGTACACAAATTTCGCCTTGATCTTTTGCGGCACTTTTGGATCAAGCCAAAAGCGCCAGAGAAAACCCTCTTAATAGCAGGAGTTTTCTGTCGCTTTTGAAGCGCAAAAGCGACGCAAAACGCTTTGCCGCCCTAAACTCGCCCTCCGGGCTCAAACATAGGGCGGCCCCCTTCCCTGGGATCTTGCTAACAAGTCAATTAGCACAGAACGTTGGGTTGCTTCCCTGCTGTTTGCAATGTACCTCCGGAACACTCCCCATCCGCCGGCCCATTAGGGCCTTCTCTCCACAAACCTTGCAGTTATCGAGAATTCTTTTCCCCGGCG
>JAGRBF010000198.1:0-7691 GCA_020434205.1 Calditrichota bacterium
ATAGACGGGATTTCCTATCTGCCCACCCTGCTGGGTCTGGCCCAGCGCCAGCACGATCATTTGTATTGGAAATACGAGGAGCTGGGCAACCACAAGGCCGCGGTTCGCGCGGGTTCCTGGAAGGCGGTGATCCCCGGAACGGATTTGCCGGCGGAACTTTACGATCTGGCGTCGGACCCGGGAGAGGCAAACAACCTGGCATCCGAAAATCAGGCGGTACTGGCGCCGCTGGTGAAAATCATGACCGATATGGACGGGGTGGAAGGACATTAGAAGGGCGAGAGGGCGAAGGGGCGAGAGGGCGAGAGGGCGAAGGGGCGAGAGGGCGAGAGGGCGAGAGGGCGAAGGGGCGAGAGGGCGAAGGGGCGGAGCGGAGAGCCGCTGGTTTTATTCAAAACAATGGAAGGAGTAGCAGCGCATGTTTCAGCAGAGAAAAACGATATTCCTGATGACCATGGCAATTCTGACCACTGCTTCCCTGTGGGCACAGATCGGTCAGTGGGAAACCCTCAATCGCGGGGTGGTGGCGGTGGCAGTGCCGGACAGCGGCAATTACGTGAGCTGGCGATTGCTGGCCAACGACCCGGACAGCGTCCGGTTTAACGTTTACAGGAATGCGGTACTGGTTAACCCCGCCCCCCTGGCCGCCTCCACCAACCTGATGGACCAAGCCGGCAGTGCCGGGGATAATTATACGATTGTCCCGGTTCTCGACGGGGTGGAGGGAGATGCCTCGGCGCCGGTGCAGCCCTGGGGCCAAAATTACCTGAGCGTTCCCCTTCAGCGTCCCGCCGGCGGGACAACCCCTACCGGGGAAAGTTATACCTACAGCCCCAATGACGCCAGCGTGGCGGATCTGGACGGGGACAACGAATACGAACTGGTCCTGAAATGGGATCCCTCCAACTCAAAAGACAATTCCCAGGCCGGTTATACCGGAAACGTTTATCTGGACGGTCTGGAAATGGACGGCACCCTGTTGTGGCGGATCGACCTGGGGCGCAACATCCGGGCCGGGGCGCATTACACCCAGTTTATGGTGTATGATCTGGATGGGGACGGGAAGGCCGAAGTGGCCTGCAAAACAGCCGATGCCACGGTCGACGCGGGCGGAACCGTGATCGGAGATTCCACTGCCGACTACCGGAATTCCAGCGGCTACGTTCTCAGCGGACCGGAATATTTTACCATTTTCGACGGGCAAACCGGGGTGGCCCTGGCGACTACCAATTATCTTCCCCCGCGCGGCAGCGTCAGCGCCTGGGGGGACGATTACGGCAACCGGGTGGATCGTTTCCTGGCCGGAGTAGCCTATCTGGACGGCCAGAATCCCAGCGTGGTGATGTGCCGGGGCTATTACACCCGGACCGTGCTGGCGGCCTGGGACTGGCGGGGCGGGCAATTAACCAGCCGCTGGGTTTTTGATACGGACAACGGCTATCCTACCTACACCGGGCAGGGGAATCACCAATTAAGCGTAGCCGACCTGGACCAGGATGGGCGTGATGAAATCATCTACGGCTCCATCGCGGTGGACGACGACGGCACCGGGCTGTGGAATGCCGGACTGGGGCATGGCGACGCCCTGCACGTGTCCGATATGGATCCCAACCGGGACGGTCTGGAGATCTGGGGCATTCACGAAGTGGCCCAGATCGGCTCCGCACTGCTGGACGGCCGCACCGGGCAGATGCTTTGGTTTACCGGGCCCGGGGACATCGGCCGGGGCGTTGCCGCCAATGTCGATCCCTCCCAGGAAGGCATGGAGTGCTGGGGCGGAACAGACGGATTGCGCAGCGTCAAAAACCAGCGCGTCGGGGGGCTGCCGCCCTCGGCGAATCACGTGGTTTGGTGGGATGGGGACCTCAACCGGGAACTGCTGGACGGCAACAACATCCGCAAATACGGGGGGAATCATCCCGTATTATTACTGGCGGACGGCTGCTCTTCCAACAACGGCACCAAGTCCAACCCGGCCCTGCAGGCGGACCTCTTCGGGGACTGGCGGGAAGAGGTGATCTGGCGAACCAGCGATAACCTGTCCCTGCGCATTTACACCACCACAGCGGTTACCCCTTATCGCCTGAAAACCCTGATGCACGACCGGCAGTATCGCCTGGCGGTGGCCTGGCAGAATGTGGGGTACAATCAGCCGCCCCACACCAGTTACTATGTCGGCGCCAGCATGTTTATCCCGGACAGCCTCCGGCCCCCTTCAACCCCCCTCAATGTCCGGGGAACCGCCTGGGAGGACACCGTGCTGATCGAGTGGGACGCCAATACCGATTCCGATCTGGCCGGCTACCGGATTCACCGGGGAACCCGGCGCGATAATTTGACGATAACCCTCGACGTTGCCACCGCAACGTCCTACCTGGACGCCAACGTCACCAACGACACCACCTATTACTACGCCGTTTCGGCATACGATCTCGACGGCAACGAATCCGTCTACTCGGATACCATTCGCGCCACCCCCAGCAACCGTCCCCCCACCCCCACCGAAGTCGGCTATCGCAACGACGGCAATTCGGTGCTGCTGGTGTGGTCCTACCCGGATCTGGACCTGCTGGACGGCTTCAAGGTTTACCGCTCGCGCTCCGCGGATTTGAGCTCCCCGGAAATCCACCCCCTGAGCCCTAACGATTCCACCTTTCTGGATACCGGGTTGATCTTCGGGATCCGCTACTATTACGCCCTGTCGGTGGTGGATACCAATCTGGTAGAATCGGTTTTGTCGGAAATTCTCGGGGTTGCCCCGGGTTTCTTTTATACCCATCAGGCTGAGGATGGCAATTTGTCCGGCGGGGTTCTGATCGAAAGCAACCACATCGGGTACCGGGGCAGCGGTTTCGCCAACTTTGCCGCCAATAACAGCGCGGTGGAATTTACCCACATGCCCGGCTTCGGCGGCGGGGAAAGAACTCTGATAATCCGCTATGCACTCGGCAACACCGCCCGCACCGGCAATCTGATCGTCAACGGCAACGCCAGCGCTCTGACCATGCGAAATACCGGGGAATGGACCAATTATGTAACGGACAGCGTGGCGGTAACCCTGAATCCCGGTTACGACAATACCATTCGTTTTGAAACCACCGGGAACGATTTCGGCAATCTCGATGAAGTCACCATCCTGCCCCAGCCGCTAACCGCGATAGAACCGAGTGACGGGACGATTCCCATCCGCTACAAGCTGTTTCAGAATCAGCCCAATCCCTTTAATCCCGCAACCCTGATCCGCTACCATTTGCCGCATCCCGGGAGGGTGCAACTGGCGGTTTACAACATCATCGGGCAGCGCATCATTTATTTGGTTGATGAGGAGCAACGCGCCGGGGAAAAGATGGTGAGGTGGGACGGAATGGACCAGCGCGGCCGCCCGGTCGGCTCGGGGATTTACATCTACCGCCTCCAGGTGGGGGATTTTGTGGAGAGTAAACAAATGTTGCTGGTTCGCTGATCGGCGGGAGAGGTTTTTCCCGTCGATGCGGTTTCTCAGTGGGTTATTTTCATCGGTATCAATCTCACCGGACCCAGCAAACCCGAGGGCAGCGGATCCCAGTGTTTTGCGGTAAATAACCGGTCCGGACCGCTGTTCTCCCGGCGGCGGGCCGGGAAGTTGATGTTGTAGAACTTCTTCCAGGGTACCGCCCGCCGGTCCAGATCGATAATGCGGTTGGCCATCAGGTTGGAAACTGCCACCGTCAATTCATTTTTTTCCTCAAACAGACCGGCCGGGAGGAAGATACGGTAGGTTGGCCCGGTCAGCACGCCCACTTCTGCCCCGTTGAGCAGCACCCTGGCGCTCTGGGCAACTTCCCCCAGATCCAACATCCAACCGGCGACGTTTTGCGCGGGTTTCTCCAGAGGCGTCCGGTAATGGGCGGTTCCGGAAAAGGTGCTCAGCGTTTCCTCTCCCCAGGTGGTCCAGGACGTGAGATGCCCGATTTGGCGCGTGGCCGGCAAAGTGGGGCCCCCTGCCACAAAACGCACCTCCCAATCGCCATCCAGGGCCACCGGCTCCCCGTCCGCCTCGAGATAGGGGAAGGCCGGTCCGGTAGGTTCGCTTTCGAACATTTTGACGATGCAGCTTTCCCCGGGCTGCAACTGCAAATAGACCCGGGATCGGCCGTCAATGGGTTCGAATCTGACCAGCCCAAAATTTTTCCGCATGGGTTCGAAAATGGCCGCGGCTTGACCGTTCGCCTGGAAATCCACCCATTGCTCAACCGGGGTCTCACCCTGGTTGGCGATAAAATAAAACGGTCCGTTAGCATCCCTGCGGCGCACGAATGCCAGGCCGTTTTCGGGTAAGGTTTCCCGGGGGATGCGGCAAAAATTCAGGAGTTGCTGCACATCGGCACCGATCAGGAAAGCCCCGAAGTTGAGCCCCGCCCACTGAACCCCTTTGCGATCCGTCTCCGAAAAAACGATGCGCTTGTGGAGTTTCTTGAACTGCTCGCGGCGGGCCTCCAGATCCCCGAGACCCGGAACGTCCTCGGGAAGGCTGTTTTGAAACAAAACGGTTGCCCCGCTGCGAGCCAGGGCCCTGAGCTTCCGGAAGCTTGCCAGGGGCATAAACCGGGACTGCGGCACCAAAATGGCGCGATAGGTATTGCCGCCGCTGCGCAGGCGGCGGTCTGCTACGGAGAGGTTGCCCAGCTGGCGATCGGAAAGGTAGTCGAAGGTGTAGCCGAGGCTCTGCAGGGTATCCGCCAGCGCTCTGAAGGCGGAGGTCCGGAATCCGCCCCGCCCGCCGAAATGTTCGAGGGTCTCCCGTCCCGGTTCGGCAAAGCGGTCGTGGATGGGAAAATAGAGCAGAATGTCGTTATCGGGACGGCCGGACTGCAAAAAAGCCTGGGTGCGGCTGACGTAGGCGTTGAGCGCGGCCAGGTCCTCCCACCAGGAATTGCGGGGATTAAAGTGAACCGCGGCGTAAAAAAGGCGGCCCGGCCATTCATCCGCCTGCGGGGAATAGGCGGTCCCGTGGTAAACCACGTGATTCACCCCACCCAGGAAAAAGCGGTCCAGGTTTTCTTTTACCTTCGCCAGGGTGGTGCGGAAATGTTCGTCCAACCAGGTGGCGGCTTCGGCGCCTACCAGTGGTTTACCGGAGACGTTGGCGGCCGAGGAGGCGAACTTCATGGTCAGGATTCGGGTGCCCTCGGTTTCCGGAATGTCGCTGGCGGCATAGAGGTCCAGGACGTTGCCGGGAGAACCGTGGGCCTGGTTGCGAACCATGACCCCGCGTCCGGCCGCCCACCTGCGCCATGTTTCGGTGAACATCTCGCGGATCAGGTCCGAGAGGGTCTCACGATAGTCGCTGAGCACCCGTTGGTGGGTTTCGTCCCGGCCTTCTCCCAGAAGGGCGGGGAGGAAGTTGCGAAGGTCGTAACCCCGGCGCGCTTCGAATTCATCAAAAAAAGCGGGGGTCCAGTCGCTGTTGCCGAAGGCGTCGTCCACCTCGTAGGAATCGTTGAAAAAGGCGCGCAGCCCGCTGAGGTTATGTCCGGCGAAGGCCTGGTCGAAGCGACTGAGGTACTGGCTGAGGGCCGTTTTGGAAAAATGGTCGATGGTGTAGCCTTCTCCCCCGGGAGCGGCCCGTTCCACCATTTTGCCGTGCCAGCCCTGGAAAAGTGCGTAGAGGGTCCACTGGCCGGCCGGCGCGACCCAATCCAAGTGGCCGCTCGAATCCACCCTGGTGGTCAGGTCCAGCTTATCGCCGGCATCCGAAAAAGCCATCACAACCTGGAGCGGGAGGTCTTTTTCGAAACGCACCTGATCCAGAGCGAGGGCCTGGAGGTTGGGGTTGGCGGAAATCGGTTCGCGGATTTCCACACCGTCGATGGGGCCCACCGTGCGGACAAGGGCCTCCTGCCGGTAGCGGATCGCCTCCTGCAGGCGTTGTCCGCCGGAAAGGCGGTAGGTGCGATGGGCGAGGTATTTTGAGGCCTGCCCGGGGTTAACCTGCGGCCCTCCGAAAGGCCAGCCGGTACCGTTGGCCATATCCACTTCCAGACCGAGGCGCTGCGCTTCCTGCAGGGTATGCTCGAGCATCTCCATCCATTCCGGGGAAAGGTAGTCGATAAAACTGCCCTCCTGCCCCCTAACCCCGTAGATCGGGGTAATCTCCACCCCGCCGAAACCGTTTTTTTGATAGGCCTCCAGGGAAGCGGTGATGTCCGCTTTGGTGACGCTGTTGCCGTGCCACCACCAGCGGGTCCAGGGTCTGCTCTGCGAACTTTCCGCCGGCCATTCCAGTCCGGCAGGGGCGGATTGGCAGGACCAAAACATTAGGAGAAAGGCACCGCAAAGGGCCAACTGCTTGAAAAAAGACATGCCTTACTCCATGTAAAAAACTTCTTCGAGGGGAATGGTCACCGGGGAATTATCCGGATTGGTGTCCATGATGTCCGCCATGTAAGCCCACCATTTCTGCACGATTTCGGTTTTGCCGAGATCCTGCGACCCCTGATCGCCCACCACCTTCTGGACGGCGAAGAGGGTATGGGTTTCTTCATCGAAGAAAATTGAATAATCGCGCACCCCGGCATCCGCCAGCAGTTTTTTCAGCTCCGGCCAGATGGCGTTATGGCGCTTTTCATACTCTTCCTTGAAGCCGGGTTTGAGTTTCATCTTGAATGCAAATCGTTTCATATCTACTCCATTCTTTTTTAACCACAACGGACTGAAAGACGATCCTACGATCCTATGATCCTGAGATCCTTAGCGAAGCCATCTCAGGATCTCAGGATCTAAGCATCATAGGATCTATTGGTCCATCAGTCCACCGGTCCATCAGTCCCTTAGTCCACCGGTCCATCCTGGCGACTTGGCGATTAAGGTTTCGGTTTAAGCTTCGGTTTCAACTCGTCCGGGCTGTCCGAGGTTCTAATGTCCAGTTTCTCCCGATTTTTTTCGGTGAAAAGATCTTCGATCACCGCCAGGTCCACCTGTTGAGCGGGATTAAACTGCTCGGAGGCCATGTATCTTTTGATGCTGTAGAGCAGCTGCCGGGCCGCCACGCGCGCCTGCGGATCGCTCTGCAAATCGGCGCTGCAAACCATCAGCTTGCCTTCCCCGACCCGCACTTCCAGAAGCAGGCCCAGTCGCCGGTTGAGGAACCAGGTGTCGATAGGCTGCACCAAAGGCCGGAATGCCGGCGGGAATTGTTCCAGATTCATTACCTGCTGGCGCTGCAGGATTTCCCACCACTGCAAATTGCTGTGAAAATCGGTGGGGAAATCCGCAAAAACGGGATGTTCCGGGTCGCAGAGGATCCCCAGAGTATGGGGCGGGCGCATCTGGAACCAGGAGGTATTCCAGAACACCGGCCGGAAGTACTGAACCACGTCCTTGCCGTTTTGCACCTTGCCGGCGCCCAGCAGGAGCACTTTCCCCCCCTTTTGCAGAACGTTTTTTGCCTCCTGGTCCAGCGAACTGGAAACATGGATTTCGCTCTCGGCCGGGGGAAGGGCCGCGGGATAAACCCAGACGTCCCAGTCGTTCCGGAATCCGGCAATGTCCACCTGCAGCTTCAGCCGGGTTGCCGCGCTAATGCCGGAGAGGGAAACGCTCAACTCACCCAATAGCATACCGTTTCCCGGTAAAATATCGGTGGCGGGCAGCAAACCTTCAAACAGAATCTCGCCATCCTCCCTGATGATGGTCCATTTCGGTTCAACCCC
>JAGRBF010000198.1:7798-8544 GCA_020434205.1 Calditrichota bacterium
GCTGTTGCAAAAGCGGCGAAATTCCCCGGGCGTTATATATCCCTTTTCCCCCCAGAAAACGTTCAGCACTCCCACTAATGCCGTGCCCTGACCGGGAAAATCGTTGAGGCCGAGCAACTGGATACCGGCGGAGCCAGGGGTGCGCAGGGCCGCCTCGATTTCCGATTTATAGCAAAGGGCCTGCAACTTGCCGGAGGCCATCAGGAAATCCCGGGCCTGATCTCCCATGTGATGGTCGGCCAGGTCTTCCTGAAAAAGCTGAAAGTTGCGGGCCTGGTAAACCCCGCTATATTGGGCAATTTCGGAAAAGTCGGGAAAAACGCAGAACTGGCCCATTTCGTGGGTCACATAGGGAACGGGGTAGGGGGCGATTTTGTCGCGGTAATCAAACCGGCTCTGGGGCATGCGATTCCAGGGCAAGCCCCGCGGTTCCGAACGCACGATAAATTCGCTCTCCGGAACCACCGGCCAACTGCGGGCGATGGAAGCGCCGGTGTAGAGGCGTCGGGGATCTTTTGCCTTAAAATGGTTGACATAGTTGCCCAGATATTCCACCTGATTTTCTCCGGCGGGCTCATTGCCGTAGGCCATCATGACCAAAGAGGGATGGTTGCCGTAAGCCCGGAGAATGCGTTCGGTTTCGTCAAAAATGTACTGATCGATAGGATTCCCGTCCCCGATGGAAGAGCCGTGATTGGCCCAGCTGGGTCCCTCCGGCTGTAGGTAAAAGCCGATTTTGTCTGCCG
>JAGRBF010000199.1 GCA_020434205.1 Calditrichota bacterium
GGTGGACCAGGCCGCCGTAATTGATCCCCCCGGAATCCACCTCGGTCCCGTTCTGAACATACCACGGTTCCAGGTGGAAGGCCAATCGGTTGTTGACCCGGTAGGCCATCAGAAAGCCGAAATTGAAGCCGGGGCGCAGCCCGAATTCCACGTTGGGGGCGGGATCGACATAAACCCGCGAAAAACCCGGTCCCACTCCGACCCCCAGGTCGATTTTCCATTCCCTGCCCGGACCGTCCCCCGCCAGCAGCGGGCCGGAGAGTAGCTGGATCAGCATGGCGAGAAGGGTTGCCACAAACAGTTGTTTCGGCCAGGGGACGGGAAGGGAGGAGTGGGTCATGGGCGTTGGATATCCAGTTTCTTCATTTTGTATCGAACCGTTCTCTCCGAGATGCCCAACTGCCTTGCCGCAGCGGATTGGTTCCAATTATTCTCGATGAGGGCTTCTTCCAGCAGGTTGCGTTCGTACTGCGCTCTCTGATCCTTGATGTCGCCCGGGCCGGGGGTGAGGGGCATAGCCCCGCTGCGAACCGCCATTGCCGGGGTATCGGTAATTTCCAACGGCAGAAGGGATTCGTCGAGATAATCCTGATTGTCCTCGGCCAGAATTACCATCCGCTCGACCACATTCTCCAACTCGCGCACATTGCCCGGCCAGGCATAGCTCTCCAGCCTGGCCATCAGCGGGGCCCGGAATCCCTTGAACTGCTTCTGGTGCCGGCCGGCCATCTTCTCCAGAAAATGATTGGCCAGAATTACCACGTCCCCGCGCCGCTCGCGCAGGCTGGGAAGCTTCAGGGAAACCACGTTGAGGCGGTAGAAAAGATCCTGGCGAAAGGAACCGTCGGCGACGTGCTTTTTGAGGTCCCCGCTGCCGGCGGCAATGATGCGCACATCCACTTTTTTGACCTGGGTGGATCCCAAAGGGCGGATTTCCCCCTCCTGAAGGGTGCGCAGGAATTTGCTCTGGATTTCCAGGGGCATATTGCTGATTTCGTCCAGAAAGAGGGTGCCGCCATCGGCGATTTCGAAGAGCCCCTTTTTGTCCTTGTGGGCCCCGGTGAAGGCGCCCTTCATATAGCCGAAAAGCTCCGCTTCCAGCAAATTGGCGGGCAGGGCGCCGCAATCCACCGCGACGAACGGTTTCTCGCGGCGCGGTCCCCCGTAATGGGTGACCTTGGCTATCAGTTCCTTCCCGGTGCCGCTTTCTCCTTCGATAAGCAGGCGCGCATCGGTGGGGATAACCCGCTCCAGGAGCTTAAAAACCCGCTGCAGGGCAGGACTCTTACCGATAATGCCGTGGAAGGCGTATTGGGTTTGAACCTCTTTGCGCAGGCGCAGGGTTTCTTCAAAGATGGAATCGTGCAGGCGGGCATGGTGAATAAACTGGGCGAAGGCGGTGCCGAGGATGCCCAGCAAATCGCTTTCCCGCTCGCCAAAGGGCTCTTTCGCCTTCAGGCGGATCAGGGAAAGGGTGCCGATCATTTCACCTTTTATACTCAGGGGAATGCTGAGCGCGGAGACGATATCGCGGTATTTGCCCTTCACATTGGCTTCCCCCACGATGGGGGTGATGTCATCGGTACACAGGGGTTCCCGGTGCTGATGAACCCACCCGGAGAGCATCATGTTGAGGAAGTGGTCCAGGGTTACCGTTTCCGGCTCGCCCTGGCGGATGAGGGTGCGCGCTTCGTTTTTACCGGCGGGGTCGATCAGGACCACCGCGCCCTGGTCCGCATGGCAAAGGTCGATGGTCTCCTCGACGATCTTTTCCACCACTTCGTTGACCTGAAGGGCCGAGCCGATGGTCTCCAGGACCCGGCCCAACTGCTGGAAATCGGATAAACGGTTTTCCAGCGTTTCGATCTGCCGGCGCAATTGGCGGTTTTCTGCATCGGGAACTGTATTCATAAAGGACGTAAAATAGATTGGAGTGGGATGTTGGTTCCATTCTCCCGGCCAACCGACTCCGTGTGGCAGGAAGCCTGGATTAACCGGGTCTTTGCCTGCCAATATACGGAATAAATTATCGTTCACATAGTAATCCATACCACGTGAATTGACCGGGACCGGAGCGATTTTGAAAAAAGATCTTGATTCCGGCAAAAGGAAAGCTTGTATTGCCTCCCGGATAAACGCCATCTGCCGTGCCGATAGCCGGTTAAAGATAGCGAAAAAAAGGAAAGGAAGTTTCCGCTTGACCAAAAAAGAAGCCGCCGCCAGGGGGCGGCAGAATATCAGACGCCATCGCCTGGAAAACGGTCTGGAAGTGCTTTTATTACCCGGTTCCTACGCGCCCCTGGTGGCGGTGGACATCTGGTACCGGGTTGGTTCCCGCAACGAAACCCCCGGCAAAAGCGGTTTTGCGCATCTCTTCGAACACATGATGTTTCAGGGATCTGCCAATGTGGGCAAGGCCGAGCACATGAAACTGATTACCGATGTGGGCGGTTCGGTGAACGCCTCTACCAGCAAGGAGCGCACCAATTATTATGCGGTGGTGCCTAAAAATCAGCTTCCGCTGGCCCTGTGGTTAGAGGCCGATCGCATGCGCAGTCTGGCGGTTACCCGGGAAAATTTTGAAAACGAGCTGGCCGCCGTAAAGGAAGAACGCCGTTTGCGGGTGGACAATGCCCCCTACGGACCGGTGATGTTCGAATTGCTGGATGAACTGTTCTACCGCGAATGGCCCTACAAACATTCCCTGATTGGCAGCATGGCGGACCTGAACCAGGCCACATTTGAGGATATTACCGCCTTTCACGAACGTTTTTACCGCCCCGCAAACGCTATTCTGGCCCTGGCCGGGGATTTTGACCCGGAGGCCACCCTTCAGCTAATCGAAACCTATTTCGGCGACATTCCCGCCGGGGAAGCCCCGCCGCATGCGGATTTCCACGAGTCTCCGCGCCGGGAGGAAGCCCGTATGGAGGTGGCGGATCGCTTTGCCCCCTTGCCGGCCATTGCCCAGGCCTATCACATTCCCCCATACGGGCATGCTGATTATCCCGCCATTGAGCTGCTGGAAAAAATCCTCTTTGACGGGGAAAGCGCCCGCATGAACCGCCGTTTGATCGAAAAAGAGCAGACCGCCCTGCATTTGTTCGGCGGCAGCGACGGAAAAATGGGGCCGGGCATGTTCCAGATTTTTGCCCAGCTTAATCCCAACGTTTCGCCGCAACAGTTGGAAGCCAGCATCGCCGAGGAAATCGACCGGGTGTGCCGGGAGGACATCAGCGAAAACGAGTTGCTGAAGACCGGCAATCAGATGCGGGCCGATCTGGTCTCGCGGATGGAGCAGGTGCTGAACCAGGCGGAGATGATGTGTCTCTACACCATGGCGTTCGACGACCCGGGGCGCTTGTTCGAGGAGGAAGAAAGCTATCAGAAGGTAACTGCGGCGGATATCAGGCGGGTGGCCAATCAATACCTGCGGCCGGAAAACCGGGTGGTGATCCACGTGATGCCCGGTAATGGCGAGTAGCGAAAAGCGAGAAGCGAGAAGCGAAAAGCGAAAAGCGAAAAGCGAGAAGCGAAAAGCGAGTAGCGAAAAGC
>JAGRBF010000200.1 GCA_020434205.1 Calditrichota bacterium
TGCTGCGCAGGGGTGAAAAAGCCTCGACTCAGGTTTGGGCCATCCCGGTTGATGGGGGGGAAGCCCATCAGGTTACCAGTGCGCCGGCCACTCTGATTGCCTATCAGTGGCGACCCGACGGTCGGGAAATCGCTTATATCTATACCGATCTTTCCACCGCCCGCGAGAAATCCCTGAAAGCCAAAGGCTACGGATTTACCTATTACGAAGAAGACCTGAAAAGCCGGCGGCTTTATGCCGCCCCCGTCAACAACGGTGAAGCCGGCGAACAGAAGGCGCTGACAGGAGAAGGCGCGGTCTGGGAATTTATCTATTCGCCCGACGGAAAAACCATTGCAGCTTCCATGAGCGAAAAGAACCTCATCGATTTTCGCTACGCCTTCAACTATATCTTTAGTGTTGATGTCGCTTCCGGGCAAACCAAAAAAATCAGTTCCAACGAAGGTAAACTCGGCAATTTCGAATACAGCCCGGATGGTAAATACCTGGCCTATGCCGCTGCTCTTAACCAGAACGACAACGCGGTCAGCCAGGCCTTTGTGGTGCCTGCGGGTGGGGGAGAGGCAAAAAACCTGACCCCGGAAAATTACCGCGGGCATGTAACCTGGGTGGGATGGAAGGATGCCAATACCCTGGCTTACCTGGCCAGCGAAGGGGTTTGGGACCGTCTGGTCAACATTCCCGTTAAAGGGGGAACCCGCAAAAGCGTTTTCTACAGTCAGGACCTGGGTTTTGCGCCGGGAACGCCCAGCTATACCCCCGGATTCAAAATGGCGGCCTTTACCGGCAGCAACGGCTCCTATCCCAGTGAACTGTTTTATTGGGATGGTAAGAAGGCAACCCGCCTCACCAACAGCAATCCGGAACTTTCCAGCACCGCATTGGGCAAGCAGGAGGTGATTCGCTATAAAGCACGCGATGGTCAGGAGATCGAAGGATTGCTGATATATCCGGTCGGTTACGAAAGCGGAAAATCTTATCCCCTGGTGGTCAAAGTGCATGGCGGTCCGGAATCCCATTTCCCCAACCGCTGGGTTTCCCGCTATTCCGAACCGGGGCAGGTGCTGGCCGGCAAAGGATACCTGGTGTTTTTCCCCAATTATCGCTCCAGCACCGGCTACGGCGTTAAATTTGCCATGACCGGCTTCAACGATGCCGCCGGCGTCGAATTTGATGACATCGCAGACGGGATTGATCATCTGATCGCCACCGGCCTGGCGGACAAAGACCGGGTGGGACTCGGCGGAGGATCCTACGGCGGATTTGCTTCGGCCTGGTTTTCCAGCTATTACACCGCTAAGGTTCGTGCGGTCTGTATGTTTGTGGGCATCAGCGACCTGATCAGCAAACGGGGAACCACGGACATTCCCTACGAAGAGCTGTTTGTCCACTCCGGCAAAAAACTGGAGGAGATGTGGGAACAGAGCCTCAAACGCAGCCCCATTTATTATGCGCATCAAAGCAAGACGGCAGTGCTGATTTACGGTGGGGAGGACGACACCCGGGTCCACCCCTCTCAGAGCATCGAATACTATCGCCGCCTTAAAATGAATGATCATCCTGCCGTGCGCCTGGTTCAATATCCCGGGGAACAGCACGGCAACCGCCGTCAGGCCGGTCAATTGGACGTCATGCTGCGTCAATTGGCCTGGTACGACTGGTATGTTCGGGATCTCAAACCGCTGGATGGCCCCATGCCGCCGCTGGATTTGAGTGATCAGTATGGATTGGATTTGCCTAAAAAATAGGTGCGCGATTTAGGGAGGGCGTTTCGGCTGCCCTCCCCCGGATCCTGCACTGAAAAACACACTTATGAAGGAAGGAAATAGTTAATGAAGGGTATTATTGGTTTTGCGCTGGGTTTAGGCCTGATGGCCTTTATCGCCTGCCAGCAAGGCGGGGAAAGCCTGACCGGCGGTTCCGCCACGCTTTCCAGCAAAGTAGACAGCATGTCCTACGGATATGGAATTCAGATAGGTCAGAGCATCCAGGGTGCTGATGAACTGGTCAACATTAATGCGTTGATCAGCGGGATCCGCGACGGCATCGACAAAAGCGATAACAAAATGGATGACGAGCAGTGCATTTCTATGGCCGGTAAGTTGATGCAGGAAATGCAGAAACAAAAAATGGAAGCGAGTAAAGCCGAAGGCGATGCCTTTTTGGCGGAAAACGCTAAAAAAGACGGGGTAACCGTCCTCCCCAGCGGATTGCAATACAAAGTTATCCAGGAAGGAACCGGCAAACAACCGGCCGCCACGGATGAGGTTACCGTGCACTATCGGGGTACCTTCGTAGACGGCAAAGAGTTCGATAGCTCCTTCAAACGCAATCAGCCCGCAACTTTTCCGCTTAACCGGGTCATTCCGGGCTGGACCGAAGGTCTGCAGTTGATGAAGGAAGGCGCCAAATATGAATTCTATATTCCGGGTAACCTCGCCTACGGTCCCCGTGGCCGTCAGGGCATTCCCCCCAATGCAACCCTCATTTTTGAGGTGGAATTGATTTCGGTTAATGCCAAATAATGAGAACTCGTAGGGGCGGGTTTTAAACCCGCCCTTACCCAATCGGCCCGTATCCAAACCCGCCCTTGCCCAATT
>JAGRBF010000201.1:0-1498 GCA_020434205.1 Calditrichota bacterium
GGCACTTCCGGATAAATTCTCCGTGCAACCAGGCCATCGGCTTCCAGGGAGCGCAGGGTGGTGGTCAGCACTTTCTGGGAAATATCCCCGATGGACTTGTGAAGCTCATTAAAACGCAGCTTCTCTTGCGTATTCAGGACCATCAGGATGAGAATGGACCACTTGTCTCCGAAACGATCCAGGACGTTGCGCACCGGGCAATCGTGAAAGCTGAGAAAAAAATCCGGGTTTTCCTTCATTGTAACTCCTTAAAAAACAGCAATGCTTACCTCAGGGTAAGTATCTGATAATTTTGTGCCTTCTTGATTTCCGAAGGGTATTCTTCCTACATTAGTTACAAAAAGTAAGTAACTGGTTAAAGGTAAGCAACTAAATTTTTTGAGGTGAATCATGAAAAAGATTCTGGTAACCGGTGCGACCGGCGAATTGGGAAAACTGATAATCGACAAACTGGTGGAGCAAAACGGGGCCGCCGGGATCTCCGCTTTGGTGCGCGATCCGGGCAAAAGAGAGGCCTTTAAAGATAGTGGCATTACCCTGGTTCGGGGGGATTACGATGATTACAGTTCTCTGGTCCAGGCCTTTAAAGGTATTGATACCCTGATGTTCGTTTCGGCCAGCGATATTCCCAAACGTCTTAAGCAGCACGAGAACGTCATCAACGCGGCCCGGGAAGCGGGGGTCGGGCAGGTGGTCTATACCAGCTTCGAGCGCCGCAACGAAACCGCCAGCTCTCCGATTGCCATGGTCTCCGAGGCCCATCTGAGGACGGAACAACTGCTGCGGGATTATGGGATTGCCTATACCATCCTGCGCAACAACCTGTATATGGATTACCTCCCGATGTTTCTGGGCGAAAAAGTGCTGGAAAGCGGAACCATCTTTTTACCGGCAGGGGAAGGGAAAGCCGGGGTGGCGCTCCGCGAGGATATGGCCGGGGTGGCGGCGAAGATCCTGCTGGACGGAGGCCATCATAACAAATCGTACCATATCTCCGGCGAAGCGGCCTATTCCTTCGGGGAGATTGCCGCAATGCTTTCCGATATAACCGGCAAGACCATTCGTTATGTGTCTCCGGAGCGAGCGGAATTCGAAAAGGTGCTCAGAGAGGCGGGGGTGCCCGAAGGTGCGGTAGCGGTTTCCGCAGCCTTTGCCCAGGCCATCAGGGAAGGAGAGTTGGACAAAACGTCCGGGGACATTTCTGCCATTACCGGTAAAAAGCCGGTGGCGCTGAAGGCTTATCTCAGCGAGATTTACGGCGCGTAGGCGGCAGGATCACGGCGCGTAGGCGGCAGGATCACGGCGTGCCGTGATCCTGCAACTTTCTTTTCGGGGCGAGGCATTTTTTAAGCCGGCACACCGATTTTTTTCAGGATAATTTCCATCAGGCACCATTTGGTGAAGCCGGACTGAAAAAGGTTGGCCCCGACAAAAACGGTGAACCACAGCCAGTTAGGACCGGCAAAAACCGCGGCTTCCGGATGCTGCAGGGAGTACA